>JANLPP010000110.1:0-12985 GCA_031367295.1 Hyphomicrobiales bacterium
CTGCCAGCCGCACACCAGACGCCCGCCCTCCCGCAGCTGGGCCAGCAATGCCGACGGCTCGCGCGCCATCGCGCCATGCACGAGGATTGCATCATAGGGCGCGCCGGCCGCATGGCCCTGATCAAGCTTGCCGCTGACCCGCGCAAGCGTGCCACCACTTGCCTGCGCCAGGATTGCCTGCGCCATGATTGCCTGCGCCAAGGCAGTGCTGTCCCCGGGCAGCCAGTCCGACTCCAGCGCCGTGACATGCGCGCCAGTCGCCGCGAGAATTGCCGCACCATAACCAGCGCCGCCCGCAACATCCAGAATCTTCGCACCCGCGCCGAAGTTGAGCGCCTGAATCATCCGGGCCAGAATCATCGGCGCAAGTATTGCCCGCTGCGTGTTGCCCCGCGACGGCAGATCGCGGTCCGCATAGGCCAGAGCGTCGCAGGCGGGCGCCACAAATGCCTCGCGCGGCACTGAGTCGAAAGCCGCAAGCAGCGCATGATTCGTGATGTCATAGGTGCGCAGCTGGCAATCGACCATCATGCGGCGGGCAGCGGCCTGAACATCAGCTTTGGCGGCTATCGGCATCAGCGCCCCGTTTCACAGGCCGCGCCGCGCAAAGCGCCCGCGCACGGCAGACTTCAAAAATTGGAGGCCTCGCCCGGAATCGAACCGGGGTGCAAGGATTTGCAGTCCTCTGCGTAACCACTCCGCCACGAGGCCGAAAACCGCTCTGGCACATGCCACAGCGCTTTTCTGACACGCCGCGTATACAAACAGTTTGGCCTGCCCGCAAGGCAAGCGGCAGGCTTATTTGGGCAATTCGGCGGTTGGCGCACAATTGCGCGATTGCCGGCAGCATTTGCCGCCACATCGCATTTGGCGCTTTGCAATCACCGCCAGCCTTGCTATAGGCCCGCCACCACTGTTCCCCGATAGCTCAGCTGGTAGAGCATTCGACTGTTAATCGAATTGTCGCAGGTTCGAGTCCTGCTCGGGGAGCCATTTTTCCTTTGTTCGACGCAATCAATGCGATGTTGGTAGTGTTGCTGTCCAGTAACACCCGACGGAAATCGCATTAAACCGTACACTGACCGCTTGCCGCTGCCTGCCCGGTTTGTCACAAATTGCCCGGACCGATTTCACCAGTTCAGAGTTGCATTTTAGGGCGGTCGGGAGGGCACTTCAATGATCAGGTCGCCTTTGACACCGGCATTTGCGGCGGCGTTTTTGGCAGCCACGGCACTTTCGGCCAGCGCACAGTCACCCGCAGCTTTGCCTGTCCTCTCGTTTGCCGGGTTTTATGCGGGCGTGCATGCGGGTTATGGTTTTGGCGATGGCAGATTCGGCATCACGCCCGGCGGCCGGTGGATCGGTGACATTGATCTCCCCGGCGTGACCGGTGCGGCCACCCGCAGCGTCAATTTCAATAGTTTTCTCGGTGGTGTGCAGGCCGGTTACAATTACCGCTCTGGCAACATTGTCTTCGGTTTTGAAGCCGACGCCAGCGCCATGGCCGCGCGTGGCCGGTTCCAGTCAGCGACGTTTAGCGGAATTGATGGCAGCCTTGATCCTGGCACCTATTCGGCAGGCGGCTCCCTGCGCAGTGACTGGCTGGTGACCCTGCGTCCGCGCGTCGGCGTTGTGGTGGCGGAGCGCGCCCTGTTTTATGTGACCGGCGGTCTTGCCATCGGTGACAACCGCTTCAGCCATCACATTAATTTTTTGCACCTAGGCTGTGACGGCGGGGATTGCAATGTCGCGCTGCCTTTCACGACCACAGCTGGTGGAGCCAACGCCGCGTCAAAATCAAAAACCGTCGCGAGCTGGACGCTGGGCGGCGGAGTCGAATATGCCGTGTCCAGCAAGCTGAGTCTCAGGGCCGAATATCTTTATGTTGACCTCGGCAAGAGTTCAGCGGCGTCAACTTTTATTGATCCGGCCTCAAACGCCTGGAACATCACCCATCGCGAGCGCAAAAACCTGAATATTGTGCGCATCGGCCTGAATTATTTTTTCAACTGAACCAGCAGCAACTCAACATCGCAGGCACTTGTGTAACGCGGGGTTGACACTTTGGAGCGCAGCACCTAGCCAAAGAAGGGCAAGCCTCGCGATGAGCGGGGCTTTTTTTTCAGGCTCTGCGGCTCCCGCCGCGTGCCACAGGGATCGCTTTGCGTGCCAGCGCCAACCAGTGAGTCGACAGCGCCGGTTATCCTGTGGTTTCGCGATGACTTGCGCCTCAGCGACAATGGCGCGCTGCTTGCGGCGATCGCGTCAGGCAACCCGCTGATATGCGCCTATGTTTTCGATGAGTGCAGCCCCGGCATTCGCAAGCCTGGTGGCGCGGCGCGGTGGTGGCTGCACCATTCGCTTGCCAGGCTTGGCGGCAAGATCGCTGCTTTGGGCGGCCGTCTCGACATTTTTGCCGGGGCAGGCGCGGCCATTGTTCTGGGCCTGGCGCGCGCTGCCGGAGCCCGCGCTGTGCACTGGACCCGGCGCTATGGCGAGGCTGAACGGGCAGTAGACGCGGCGCTCAAGGTCGCGCTCAAAGACAGCGGCATCGCTGGCGAAAGTCATAATGGCAGCCTGCTGTGCGAGCCATGGCAGGTGAAAACCAAAGCCGGGAGCGATTTTCGCGTCTTCACGCCGTTCTGGAAAGCCGTGCGGACAATGGGGGATCCGCCTGCGCCCCTGCCCGCGCCCCAAAGGCTCTCGCACTGCAAGCTTGCCGACGATGCGCCACAACCGGTCAGCCTCGCCAGTCTTGGCCTGCTGCCAGCCAAGCCGGACTGGGCGGGCGGGCTGCGTGCCAGTTGGTCGCCCGGCGAGGCCGGGGCGCAGACGCGTCTCGCCGATTTTGTCGCGAGCGGCGCGCGCGGCTATGCCGCCAACCGCAATCGCCCGGATTTGCCGTCAACCTCGCGCCTGTCGCCGCATCTGCGTTTTGGCGAGGTTTCGCCGCGCCAGGTTTTTCATGCCGCCATGGCGCGCCTGGAGAGTGGCGACATGCCGTCTGGAGACGCCGAGAAATTTCTGTCTGAGCTTGGCTGGCGTGAGTTTTCCTATAATCTGCTGTATCATTTTCCCAGGCTTGCGACGCAGAATTTGCAGAGCCGTTTCAACGCGTTTGCGTGGCAGGCTGCCAATCCGCATCAACTGGCGGCCTGGAAGAGCGGGCGCACCGGTTTTCCCATTGTGGACGCGGGCATGCGCGAGCTGTGGCAGACCGGCTTCATGCATAACCGCGTGCGGATGATATGCGCCTCCTTCCTCATCAAGGACTTGATGATTGACTGGCGCAGCGGCGAGGCGTGGTTCTGGGACACACTCTGTGATGCCGACCCCGCCAGCAATGCCGCAAGCTGGCAATGGGTAGCGGGATCGGGCGCGGACGCCGCCCCCTATTACCGGGTGTTCAACCCGATGCTGCAAGGCCAAAAATTCGACCCTGCGGGTGATTATGTCCGCCGCTTTGTGCCGGAGCTGGCGCGGCTGGGCAGCGCCCATATCCACTGCCCCGGAGAAGCCCCGGCAGAGGTCCTGCGCCAGGCCGGTATAACGCTGGGCAAAACCTATCCACTGCCAATTGTCGATCACGCTATCGCGAGGCAGCGGGCTCTGGCAGCTTTTGCCGCACTTGGCAGGGACGAAATATGAAACCGCCGCCTTGCCCGCCGCGTAGCTCGATGTCTACATGCGGAAAAATCGGAAAAATGCGCCGCGGCATGCGGCGTGGCCGGGGAACCAGAAACCATGCGGATAGCGATTATCGGGACGGGCATTGCCGGGAATGCGGCTGCCTATGCGTTGTGCCATGCCAGCCCCGCGCCGCAACTGGCGGTCTATGAGCGCAATGCCACGCCCGGCGGCCATTCCGCCACGGCAGAGGTTGACTATAATGGCAAGCGGATCCGCGTTGACACCGGTTTCATTGTCTACAACGAGCCAAATTACCCGCAGCTGACGGCCATGTTCCAGCACCTTGGCGTGGCGACAGAAAACTCGGATATGAGTTTTGCCGTATCCGCCGAGAATGGCCGGTTTGAGTGGAGCGGTGGCGAAAAAGGCAAGTTCAACAGTTTTTTTGCGCAGCGGCGCAACATCGTCTCGCCGGCCCACTGGCGCCTGCTGAGTGAAATCCTGCGGTTTCAGAAAGCCGCAAAGGCGGACATCGCGGCCGGCACGGTGGGCGGCGGCTCGCTTGGCGACTATCTCGACCGGCACGGCTTTTCTGACCGCCTGCGCGAAAGCTATATCCTGCCCATGGGCGCGGCGATCTGGTCGATGCCGCAGGCGGCGATGCTGGATTTTCCGGCGGCGACCCTCATCGGGTTTTTCGACAACCATGGCCTGCTGGTCTGGCAAGGCCACAAATGGCGCACGGTCAGCGGCGGCAGCCGGAGCTATGTCGAAAAACTCACCGCACCATTCCGGCGCGCGATACGGCTCGGCGTTGCCGCCGTGTCCATCAAGCGGGAAAACTATGGCGCCACCATCACGGACAGCAGCGGCAACAGCGATCACTTTGACCATGTGATCATGGCCTGCCATGCGCCGCAGTCGCTGGCGCTGCTGGCCGACGCCAGCCTTGAGGAGCGCGCGATTCTGGGCGCGGTCAAGACAGCGCCCAACGACGTATTCCTGCACCGCGACGCGCGGCTGATGCCACGCCGCAAAGCGGCCTGGGCCTCATGGAACGTGCTGCAAACTGAAGCCGATGCCGGGCGGCAGATTTCCGTCACCTACTGGATGAACCGGCTGCAAAACCTTGACCCCGGGCACCCGCTGTTTGTCAGCCTCAATCCGCCGCGCGAGCCTGATCCGGCCCTGACTTTCGCGCGCTACACCTATGATCACCCGCAGTTCAATGCCCCGGCGCTCGCCGCGCAAAAGCGGCTTGAGCGGCTTCAGGGCGCGCGGCATACGTGGTTTTGCGGCGCGTGGACCGGCTACGGTTTTCATGAGGACGGGCTGCGCTCGGGCCTTGCCGTGGCTGCGGCGCTGGGCGCACACGCGCCCTGGGCCGTGAACAGCACCCTTGCCACACAGGCCGCTGAATGACAGGCTCGCCAATGTCAGACCGTCCGGCATATGCCTTGCCCGCCGCCTCGCTCTACCGTGGCACGGTCATGCATGCGCGCATGAAGCCAAAGACGCACCGCTTTGTTTATTCTGTCTATTCGCTGCTGATTGACCTCGACCGGCTGGACGCGGCAGCAAGCCAGTCCAGGCTGTTTTCCCTCAACCGCTTCAACCTTTTCGCGTTTTACGAGCGGGATTTTGGCGCAGGAGACGCGCGGGGCTTGCGCGCCCATGTCGACCGGGCTTTGGCGCAGGCCGGGCTGGCGGAGCGTTGCGCCAGCGTGATGCTGCTGTGTTATCCGCGCCTGCTTGGTTTCGCCTTCAATCCGCTGGCGATCTATTATTGCTATGGCGCGGACGGTGAACTCACCGCGCTGATCTACGAGGTGCGCAACACTTTCGGGCAGAAGCACAGCTATGTCGCACCGGTGAAAGCCGGCGAGGCGGACGCGCCCGGCGTGCACCAGGCGCGCGACAAACTGTTTTATGTGTCGCCGTTTCTCGATATGGCTTTGTCCTACAGTTTCCGGCTGTCGCGGCCCGGTGCGGCGCTGCACGTGCGCATTCTGGAAACCGATGCGGACGGGCCGGTCCTTGCCGCTACTTTCGCGGGCCGCCAGGAGAAGCTGACGACCGCCAGCCTCATCCGCGCCTTTTTTGCGGTGCCGATGCTGACGTTCAAGGTTGTCGCCGGCATCAACTATGAGGCGCTGAAACTCTGGGCCAAAGGCATCACGGTCAAGGCCCGCCCTGCCCCGCCGCCGCCGCTGAGTTTTGCCGGAAAGCCGGAGGCGCTTGACCGGGCGCCGGCAAGGGACAATTCCGCTGGAGCAGGCTCGCGAAATTCCGGCTCCCATTTTACCGCAGGCGAACCGCTCCGTATTTCTGACAATGGCCTGGTGCAATGAACGACATGTCTGTGAAATTCTCAGCCCCCGAAACCCACGCGCTCCAGCGCTACCCGTTTCTGGTGCGCCAGGCGCTCGCCATCGCCAGACGCCTTGAATTTGGCAGCCTGGCGGTGACCATGCCCGATGGCGTCACGCTGCACTTTGGCGGGATCAAGCCCGGTCCTTCGGCGCAAATCCGGGTGCTCGACTATAATTTTGCCAACCGGCTGGCCGCCGAGGGCGAGGTAGGCGTGGCTGAAGCTTATTTGCAGGGCGAGTGGGACAGCCCGGACCTTGCCCAGGTGACCGAGATTTTCAGCACCAACCACGCGCTCATCGAAAAACTGCTGCGCGGACGCCCGTTGACGCGGCTCTGGCAGCTGTTTGGCCATTGGCGCAACCGCAACACCAGGACCGGATCAAAGCGTAATATTGCGGCCCACTATGATCTTGGAAACCAGTTTTACGCGTCCTGGCTTGACAGTTCGATGACCTATTCGTCGGCTCTGTTTGCCGACGGCACGCAGGATCTCGGCGAGGGGCAGCTGCGGAAGTACCAGCAGCTGGCAGTGCAGACCGGCATGCGCCCGGATGATCATGTGCTGGAAATCGGCTGTGGCTGGGGCGGATTTGCCGAATTTGCGGCGCGTGACGTCGGTTGCCGCGTCACCGCCCTGACCATCAGCAAGGCCCAGCATGATTTTGCCAGCGAGCGGATTTTCCGGGCTGGCCTCAGTGAGAAGGTTTCCATCAAGCTGCAGGACTATCGCGACGAGCGCGGCAGCTATGACAAGATTGCCTCGATCGAAATGTTCGAGGCGGTCGGCGAGGCGTTCTGGCCGCAGTTTTTCTGCCAGCTGCGCGACCGCCTCAGGCCCGGCGGTATGGCGGGCCTGCAGGTCATCACCATCAAGGAGGTGTTTTTTGCCGGTTACAGGCGCGAGATGGATTTCATCCGCCGCTATATTTTCCCCGGCGGCATGCTGCCGACCTTTGCGATCATGCAGGACATGGGCGCGAAGTACGGCGTGCCGATGACTGGCCAGATCAACTTTGGCATTGATTATGCCCGCACTCTCGCGGTCTGGCGTGAACGCTTCCGCGCCGCCTGGCCGACGCTGACCGGCCAGGGCTTTGACGAACGCTTCCGCCGCATGTGGGAGTATTATCTCGCCTATTGCGAGGGTGGATTCCGCAGCGGCCAGATTGACGTGCGGCAGATGGTGTTTGCCAGAAGCAGCTGAGCCGGTGCCGGTGAGCCTGCCCGCCAGCGCCCGTTTTGCCGCACCGGCTGGTGTCGGCCGCGCCAGTCTTGCCGCCTACGCCCTGCCCGCGCTGCCAATGGCGATGATCGGCCTGCCGTTCTACGTGCTGGCCCCGGCTTATTATGTCGAGGGCCTGCATATTCCTGTGGCGCTGGTGGGCGAGGTGCTGCTGCTGGCGCGCATCGCCGATGCTTTGAGTGATCCGCTGGCCGGTGTGCTCGTGGACCGCTGGCGGCCGCGCCTTGGCCGCCGCCGTCTGTGGGTGCTGGCAGCCAGCCTGCCAGCGGCGCTGGCGGTCTGGTTGCTGTTCACGCCGCCACCCGGGGCGGGCGCGCTGTATCTCGGGGTTTTTGCGGCGGCAGCGTCCGTGCTGATGACATTCTGCGTGGTGCCCTATGCGGCCTGGGGCGCGGAGCTTGCGCCCGATTATGCCGGCCGCGCCCGTGTCACCGCCTGGCGCGAGGCCTTTGGCCTCGTGGGCGTGCTCCTGGCGCTGGCCAGCGTTGCGGTGCTGCCGCTTGCAGGATTTCCCGGCACGGGCGCTGTGCTGGCCGCGCTGGGAATAGTGGCGGGGCTTGGCCTGCCGCTGGCGGCAGGAATCGCTTTTGCCACAACGCCGGAACCGCTTGCCCTGACCGTAAAACCGCCGGGGTTCGCGGCAGGCTTTGCGGCGCTGTGCGGCAACACGCCGTTCCTGCGCCTGCTGCTGGCGTTTTTCCTCAATGGTCTGGCCAATGGCCTGCCGGCAACGCTGTTCTTGTTTTTTGTGACCGAGCGCATCGGCGCAGCCGCCTTGGCGGGGCCGTTACTGGTGCTGTATTTCCTGTCCGGCCTTGCTGGCATGCCGGTCTGGGTCTGGCTGGCGCGGCGCAGCTCAAAACACCGCGCCTGGTGCTTTGCCATGCTGATGGCCTGCGGCTTTTTTGTTGGGGCGCTGGCACTGGGGACGGGCGACGCCGCAGCTTTTGCGATTATCTGTGTTGGCAGCGGCCTCGCGCTCGGCGCGGACCTGCTGCTGCCGCCGGCCATCCAGGCCGATGTCATTGACGTTGACACGCTGGCCAGCGGCCAACAGCGCGCGGGCTTCTATTTCGCCATCTGGGGCTTTGCCACCAAGCTGGCGCTTGCGGCAGCGGCAGGCATTGCCTTCCCGCTGCTGGCGCATTTCGGGCTTGATCCGGCGGCTGGATTGCGCGCGCCCCAGGGGCTTGTGGCGCTCAGCCTGCTCTATGCCGGCCTGCCGGTCATGCTGAAACTGGCGGCAATCGCCCTGATGTGGCGGTTTGACCTGACGCCGGAACAGGTCGCCGCCAACACGGCGGCGCTGGCGGCGCGCATGGGCACTGGCTAGACTTTGGCCTTGCCAGCCCCGGTGCCTCTACCGACAAGTGCGAAATACAGCGGCCAGGGCAGCAGGTTCAGCGCCTTCAAAATCCATGACAGACGGCGCGGAAAGGTGATCTCAAAACCTGACCGTTCGAATCCGTCGCAGATGCGCCGCGCCGCGTCGTCCAGCTCAACCAGAAACGGCATGGGAAAGTCGTTGTTGTCAGTCATTGGTGTGCGCACAAAGCCGGGGTTGACCACCTGGATGGTGATGCCCTCCGGCGCTGCGGCAAAGCGCAGGCTGCCCGCCATGTTGATCAGCGCCGCCTTGGATGCGCCGTAGGCGGTGGCGCGTGGCAGCGGGCCATAGCCCGCCACCGAGGCGTTGACCGCGATCTGCCCGCAGCCGCGCGGCCGCATGGCGGCGAGCAGCGGCCCGAGGCAGTTGATCGTGCCGATGACATTAATGTCAAACGTCGCGCGGAACCCGTCACCGCCGAAAGTCCCGGCATCATCCGGCGTGTACGTGCCGACATTGAGGAAGGCGAGCGCGAACGGGCCATGGGCGGCCTCAATCGCGGCGATCAGCGTCGCCATGCCCGCGCGGTTGGTGACATCGCCCGGATAGCTGATGACCGATCCCTTCAGCCCCGCCGCATCGGCGCAAAGCCTGTCCAGCTCAGCGGCCCGCCGCGCGGTCGCCGCCACCGTGTAGCCGCGCCGCGCCAGCTCCAGCGCGACGCCCCGGCCAATGCCGGAGCTGGCACCAGTGACAAATGCAAGGCCGGATGCAGGGGTGGCGCGCCATGTCATTGTGGGGACTCCGGAATGTGCTGGCGGCTTGTGGCCTGCATCTGCGGGGGACGCAAGCCGGACGTCAGCGGTGCGACCAGTCCGCAGCATCGCCGGAATTACCCGGCGACAGGCCAAGAATATCGCCGTCGGTGGTTACGCCAAGCCCCAGCACAGTGCGGTTGGCGTAGTTAAAATAAGCGGCGACCTGATTGATTTCGAGAATGCCGCCGTCGTCCCAGCCATTTGCGCGCATGGCGGCGACGCAATCCAGCAGTTTTTGCACGCGCGAAGGCTCAAGCGTCAGCACCCGCGCATAATCAAGCGCCGCCAGCTGGCCAGCGTCAAATTCAGCCGCACCAGGCGCTCTGCGCTCCAGCACCGCCCGCAAACGCGCGGCTTTCGCGGCATCGCCAAGCAGACGCGACAGGCCGGCAAAATGATGCTCTACGCAATAGGCGCAGGCGTTGAGGTGGCTCACATGGACGCCGACAGCCTCAAGAAACCACTTCGGTGTGGTGTTTGCGCTGTGATGCAGCACATACTTGTAGAGGGCCATATGGCCCTCCATGCTGTGCGGGCGCAGGCTATGGGCCAGCATGATATTGTCGATTGTATCACCCGGACCTTTGACGCGGTCATATAGCGCCCTCAGCCGCCCCGCTGCATCCGCATAGGCAATGTGCTGTATCCACATGACAACCCCCCTGGAACAGGACAACCCGTCGGCACCTGACCGCGCACACTGGCGCGGCGGGGCAGCATAGCACCCATGCCGAACGCGCAGCCACCCTTGCGGCAAAGGCCGCCACCGCATAGTTTGCCGCCCTGCGCGCATCCTCAAGATTTGTTGACATGACTGTTTCTGTATCTCCCTTTCCCGTCGCCGCCTCCGTCATCGACGCCATCGGCAACACGCCGCTGATAAAACTGCGCGCTGCCTCCGACCTGACCGGCTGCACCATTCTGGGCAAGGCCGAGTTCATGAACCCCGGTGGCTCGGTCAAGGACCGGGCGGCGCTGGGCATCATCCAGGCCGCGATGGCCTCAGGCGCGCTGCGGCCGGGCGGGATCATAGTCGAGGGCACCGCCGGCAATACGGGCATTGGCCTTGCCATGGTGGGCGCGGCGCTGGGATTCAAAACGAAAATCGTCATTCCCGACAGCCAGACGCAGGAAAAGAAGGACCTGATCCGGCTGGCCGGGGCGGAACTGATCGAGGTGCCGCCTGCGCCTTATTCCAGCCCGATGAATTACGTGCGGTATTCCGGACGCTTGGCTGAAAGTATTGCCAAATCCAGCCCGCATGGCGCGATCTGGGCCAATCAGTTTGACAATACCGCCAACCGCGACGCGCATCGCGACACCACCGGGCCGGAAATCTGGCGCGGCACCGGCGGCAAGGTGGACGGTTTTATCTGCGCGGTGGGCAGCGGCGGCACGCTGGCGGGGGTAGGCATTGCACTGAAAGCTTTGAAGCCCGGCATCCGGATCGGCCTTGCTGACCCGATGGGCGCGGCGCTCTACAGTTTTTACACCAATGGAATTCTGAAGTCTGAAGGCAGTTCCATCACTGAAGGCATTGGCCAGGGCCGGGTCACTGCCAACTTGCAGGGCGCGCCGGTGGATTTTGCCTGCCAGGTGACGGACACCGAGGCTCTGGAGATTGTGTTTGATCTGGCCCAGCACGAGGGGCTGGTGCTGGGCGGCTCGTCAGGCGTCAATATTGCCGGGGCGATCAAACTCGCACGGGCGCTGGGGCCGGGCCACACGATTGTGACGATTCTCTGCGATACAGGCGCGCGTTATGCCTCAAAACTGTTCAATCCGGCTTTCCTGCGTTCCAAAAGTCTGCCGGTGCCAGTCTGGATGGATGTGGCGCCAACGCTGCCGCCAGAGGTGTGAGGCGCGGTCAGAACTCAGCCAAGCCGGAAGAACAGCGTAAAGCAGGCAATGACCAGAAAGGCTGTTACCAGTCCCGGAATGACATTGGCGCTGTGGGTTGAGGGTGACATTGGTTCCAGTCTTTCCGGCGCGCGGTCCGCGCCCTGCCTTGATGCAGCCACAGATAAGCCGCGCGCGCCAATTTGGTGTTTGGCAAATTGTGGCAATATGAATCGATTTCGAGTGATCCTGCTAACCATCGCGCCGACGGGCTGCCGAAACAGCTTCGGTACGCTATAGATCACGCAAACAGGGTCGAACGCTGTCGCCTCTTTGCAGGGATTGCGGCAACCTGAAGCCAAAGCAGCCACTGCATGCAGGCTTGCGCTGGAATACGCGATTGGGGCAATCTGTATCGAGTTTTTCTGGAGCCACCATGACCGACACGTTAACGCCCGGCCCGCATTTCGTCACCACCCGGTGGCTCGCCAAAAACCTCGGCGCGCCCGGCCTCGTCATTGTAGATGGCTCGTGGCACCTGCCGCACCTCAACCGCAGCGGCCCCATGGAATATCTTGAGGCGCATATACCCGGCGCGGTGTTTTTTGACATTGACGCGATTGCCGACAAAAGCTCGGGCCTGCCGCACATGCTGCCCACGCCGGTAGCCTTCGCCAGCGCCATGCGCCAGCTTGGCATCGGCGATGGCATGCAGATTGTCGTTTATGACGGCGCGGGCCTGTTCTCCGCGCCCCGTGTCTGGTGGACGCTGCGGACTTTTGGCGCGCGTGACGTCAAGATTCTGGAAGGCGGACTGCCGAAATGGAAGGCGGAAAGCCTGCCGCTGGAAGATGGCCCGGTGGTGCCAAAACCACGCCACTTCACCGCGCGGCTCGATCACGGCGCCGTCGCGGATACTGCTGACGTCACGCTGGCGCTTGCCAGCCATAGCGCCCAGATTGTCGATGCGCGTCCGGGTGACCGCTTCCGCGGCGAGGCAGCCGAGCCGCGCGTCGGCGTGCGCTCCGGCCATATGCCAGGAGCGCACAGCCTGCCCTTTGGCCAGATTATCGAAAATGGCCAGCTGAAACCGCCTGCTGCAATTCTGGAGGAATTTGCCAAAGCCGGCGTTGATGTTGACCGGCCGGTGATCACCTCCTGCGGGTCGGGTGTCTCGGCGGCGATCATGGCTCTGGCGCTGGAGACAGCCGGCAAGCCCGTGAAGGCAATCTATGACGGTTCATGGTCCGAATGGGGCGCAAATCCAGATTTGCCGCTGGCAACCGGACCATCCGGCAAGGACTGGCCGAAGGGATGAGACGGGCTATGAAAGAAAACTGCTTTTTTTCATAGCACCCATACAAAAAACGCGTGACATTTCGCCACCGTGTGCCTAAGAAAAGCCCGTGCCGGAAAGGTGCCGCCGCTGGCAAGGCCAGCGAGCGATAAAGTCCAGGTCTCGGGAGGGCGTTCCAGCGTTTGTTGGTTGTACCTGTGCGATGCGTCAGCAACTGGCTTGATGCGACCCGGACAATTGGCAAATCAATCGGAAGTGGACAGAACGGGGTGGTTGCCGGAGACGGTAACCGCCCTGTTTTAATTCTGGGTTCGCCGCGCCGGGTTCAGATCGCACCTTGATCAGTTCGCACCTTGATCAGTTCGCACCTTGACGCACGCATGGCGGCAAGCGTGCGGATCAGCCCGTCTGGAATGCGGTTTTCGCGCCAGGGCGTCGTTGACACCGGCGGGAGCGGG
>JANLPP010000135.1:0-29224 GCA_031367295.1 Hyphomicrobiales bacterium
GGGCGGCCTGCTTGGGGTCTGTGTCGTAGGCGAACTCCGTCAGCGGCTTTTCAAACAGCAGTACCGGATGATGCGACAGGTCACCGATGTAGCAGAGCGTCTCCTTGCCTGAGGCGATCATGAAAATCGTGTGGCCGACCGTATGGCCCGGCGCGGCGATGGCGGTGACGCCCGGCAGGAATTCCTGCCCGTCCTTGAAGAACACGATACGCTCGCGGCTCTTCATCAGGTTGAGGCGGGCATGCTCGACAAAGGCTTTCAGCGGGCCGCCGAGCTTGCCCTCGTCGGTCCAGAAATCGAAATCGATCTGCTGGAGGTAGATCTGCGCGTTAGGGAACAGGCTGACGCCATCGGCGCCTGCGATGCCGCCCAGGTGATCAATGTGGGCATGGCTGAGCACAATCGCGTCGATCTGCTCTGGCTGGATGCCAGCGCCCTTGAGGTTTGCCACCAGCTGGCCAGTGGTCGGGCCAAACGCCTTTGACACGCCAAGGCCGGTGTCAAACAGCATGACCTTGTCGCCGGTGTTGACGACGAGCACATTCTGCTCCAGCAGCACATTGTCGGACGGCAGGAAATTGTCGGTCAGCATCTTGCCTACAACCTCCTTGGTCAGGCCCTTGAAGCTGGCCGAAGGCTCTCCCAGAGACAGGGCACCATCGGTGACAATCGTGCATTCGGAGGCGCCGAGTTTGAACCGGTAAAACTGTGGGGCCGGGGCCCCCAGCATCGGTGCCTTTGCCATCACCAGCCCGGTGTGGGCAAGCGACAGGCCTGCGCCTGCGCCAAGGGCGAGCATCGAACGGCGGGAAAGATTGGCAGTCATCGGCGTTTCTCCTGCTATGTCCACATCCGGCCGCTTGATCACGGGTTTGGCAGACTTTTGGCATAGTGCAGCAGCACTGCAGCCAGACGCAAGCATCAATTCAACCGAAATTTTATTGTGATCGAAAAAACCGTCCTGATAAATATTCAGACGGGTGTTCCCGTCAGCGATTCATTTTTGTATTATCTCGATACTTCTGGTGCAGCATTGTCACCTGCCAGCCGACAGATTACACAGCCGCCCTGTGGTTCAGCAACTACCGAATAATCACGGTTTGCCGGTGCCAGCTCCCGCCTCGCGAACTGCCTCCGCCTCAATTTCGCAAAGCCAGGCCGGGTTGGCGAGGCCCGACACCTCAACATAAGTGGAGGCGGGCGCATGGCGGCCAAGCTTGCGCTCCCGGATCAGCCGTGTCGCCCCGACTGAGTTCTTGACTGTCACATAGGTAGTGACCTTGACGAGATCAGCGATGGTCAGGCCCGCAGCCTCAAGCAGGGCGGCGATATTGTCCCAGGCCCGCTCCAGTTGCGCTTCCATGCCATCTTCGAGCGTTCCGTCCGGCCGCGCGCCGACCTGGCCGGAGATGATCAGGCGCTTGAACGGGGCGCCAAGCGCAACCGCCTGGCTGTAACGCGATCCGGGCACCGGCACAGTTGGCGGATTGAGAAATCGTGGCATAGTGGGTGTCCAGCGGTGGGAGTGGCCTGCAAGCATTCACGTCGCTATGCTAGCACTTTTACGTTGTACCCTACGGACACTGGACGTAGCAAATCAAAATCAGGCATGTCCATGACCTATGCGCGTGACGAACATCTTTTCGGGCCCGGACCAAAGCGTATTCTGGCACTGGACGGCGGCGGTGTGCGTGGCATTCTGTCTTTGGCCTTTCTGGAGCGGATGGAAGCCGAGCTTGCGAAACAGGCAGGCCGGCCGGTGCGTTTGTGCGACCATTTTGACCTGATCGGCGGCACATCCACTGGCGCGATTATCGCGGCGGGCCTGGCGCTTGGCTATTCGGCCAGCGATATCCGCCAGATGTACGTCGATTACGCGCCCAAAATATTCCGCCGCAGCTGGTGGCGGCTGCAAGGCCTGCAATCCAAATTCGACGCGGGCGCACTCACGGCGCAGATCCGCGACATTGTCGGCACGCGCCGCCTCGACTCCGAGGAACTGCAGACCGGTTTTGCCATCGTCGCCAAGCGGCTTGACACCGGCAGCGCCTGGATCCTGTCCAACAATCCGCGCGCGCCCTATTGGGAGACGCTGCCCGGCTCGAAAACCATTGGCAACCGGCATTATCCGCTCGCCAATGTGGTGCGCGCCTCGGCTGCCGCGCCGCATTTCTTTGACCCGGAGCTATTGCCGATTGCGGCGGGCGAGGCTGATGGCCTGTTCGTTGACGGCGCAGTCACCCCGCACAACAATCCGGCGCTGGCGCTGTTCATGCTGGCGCGGGCCAAAGCCTATGGCATTCAGTGGCCAGTCGGGCCGCAGAACCTGACCATCATCTCGGTTGGCACTGGCAACTTCCGCGCCCGTCTGTCCGCTGCCGGGGCACGGCGCCAAAAATCGATTGGCGTTGCCTTCCACGCGCTGACCGGCATGATCGGCGACGCGCAGCGGCAGATTCTGGCGATGATGCAATGGATGGGCGAATGCCCGGAGCCATGGAAAATCAACTCGGAGATAGGCACCCTGTCGGGGGAGTTTCCGGGCGGCGCGCCGATGTTCCGCTTCCAGCGTTATGACGTCGAACTTGAGACCGCATGGCTTCAGGCGACGCTGGGCATGAGCCTTGGCGCGGGTGATCTGGTGCGGCTGGAACAGCTGGATGATCCGGGAATCTTGCCGCTTGCCTATGAAGTCGGCCGCAAGGCGGCGGAACTCCAGGTCAGGGCGGCGCATTTTTCGGAACCCGGCTGATTTGACAGCCCGCGCGCACAGCTTTAGCGGCACCGCATGAACACCCTGACCGCGCCGCTTCCCGGCCTCTGCGCCATCGCCGCAAACTATGACGTCATCCTCAGTGACATCTGGGGCGTCGTCCACGATGGCAAGGCCGCTTTCACGCAGGCCTGCGACGCGCTGATCCGTTTCCGCGAAGGCGGCGGCACGGTCGTGCTGATCACCAATGCGCCACGCCCGCATGCGCCGATCCTTGAGCAGCTGGCGTTGTTAAAGGTTCCGCGACGCGCCTTTGACGCTATCGTCACATCCGGCGATGTGACGCTCGATCTCATCGCCGCGCAGGGTGCTGCGCCACTGCATCACATTGGCCCGGAGCGCGACCTTGCCCTGTTTGAGGCGCTCGGCCGCATGTCCGGCAAGCTGCGCCCGCCGCTCGTGCCGCTGGTGCAGGCAAGCTATGTTGTGGTCACCGGCCTGTTTCAGGATTTTACCGAAACGCCTGCGGACTATGATCCGGCGCTGGCATACATGCGCAGCCGCAACATGCCGATGATCTGCGCCAATCCCGATATTGTCGTGCATGTCGGCTCGCAGCTGCTCTATTGCGGCGGTGCCATCGCGCAGCGCTATGCGAGCCAGGGCGGCGCGCCGGTCTGTGCAGGCAAACCCTTCGCGCCAATTTACGAGCGGGCGCTGGCCCTCGCCGCCGGATCGCGCGGCACGCCAACCCCGCCCGCCCGCGTGCTGGCCATCGGCGACGCTTTTGCCACGGACATTGCCGGCGCGGCCGGGCAGGGGCTTGACGCGCTGATGGTGACGGCCGGCATTCACCGCGATGAGCTGCATGGAACAGATGGCGATTTTAACGCGGCGGAATTTGCCCGCCTTGCAGCGGCGGCCAGTGTGCCCGCGCCGCGCTGGCGCATGGACAGCCTGGCCTGGTAAGACGCGGGGTACCGCGACCTTCGTGCCATTGCCCTGCGGCGTGCTAAAGCTGGTGACTGGCACAGGAGGGGACCGCCGTGAGCAGCGCCGCAGGCATGATGAAGACGCATTATTTCGAGGATCTCAGCCTCGGCATGCGCGAAACGCTGATGAAGACGGTCATGGGCACCGATGTCATCGGTTTTGCCACGCTGACCGGTGACCACAATCCCATCCACCTTTCCGACCATTATGCCCGCAAGACGCGCTTTGGCGAGCGCATTGCCCATGGCCTGTATACCGCCAGCCTCATCTCGGCAGTCGTCGGCATGCGCATGCCGGGGCCAGGCGCGGTGTATATTTCGCAGACGCTGAACTTCAAGGCGCCGGTCAAGATCGGCGATGTTGTCTGCGTCAGCGTGGAAGTGGTGGAAATGACCGAGGCCGGGCGGCGCGTGCGCCTTGCCTGCGAATGCGTGGTGGACGGCAAGGTGGTGCTGGAGGGCGAGGCGCTAGTCAGCGTGCCGGCGCGGCGGCGGATTGGCAAATAGGGACCGGGCTGCCCACCCGCTCTCAATGGGAGAAGGTTTGCGGACCGCAAAACAGCGAACAAACCAGCGGGCGGATTGCGCAGGCCTGCAAGCTTCGTCTAGACATGCTGGCATGACGGCCTTCATCCCCCGCGACCGCGCCTGGCATCCCAGGGCCCTGACGCCGGACTACAAGTCCAGCGTCATGCGCGCGCCGCAATGCGCGCCGGTGTCATTCGCCGGTTCTCTGTCGGAGACCACAGGCCCGGTGTTTGGCCACAGCATACTGGGGCCGCTCGACGCAGACCTGATCACCAACTTTGCGCAGGGCGGCGCCAGCGCCATCGGCGAGCGCATCATTGTGCATGGCCGCCTGCTCGACGAAAACGCAAAGCCCGTGCCCGGCGCGCTGATTGAAGTCTGGCAGGCCAATGCGGGCGGGCGCTACCGCCACAAACGCGATGGCTATCTTGCGCCGCTCGACCCCAATTTCGGCGGCTGCGGGCGCTGCATCACGGACGCGGACGGCGCCTATCATTTCCGCACCATAAAGCCCGGCCCCTATCCGTGGCCCAACGGCATCAATGACTGGCGGCCCGCGCATATTCATTTCTCGCTGTTCGGCACGGGCTTTGCGCAGCGCCTCATCACGCAAATGTACTTTGAGGGTGACCCGCTGATCGCGCTGTGCCCCATCGTGCGCACACTTGCCGATCCCGCTGCCGTCAGCGCGCTCACGGCCGCGCTCGACATGCCCAACACGGTTCCCTTTGACGCGCGCGCCTACAGGTTCGATATTGTGCTGCGCGGGCGGCGCTCCACCTTTTTTGAAAACCGGGCGGGGGCCTGATGGCGCAGGCGCTGCACTACCTGAAAGAAAGCCCGTCGCAGACAGCGGGACCCTACGTGCATATCGGCCTGACGCCAAACGCGCTGGGCCTCCCGGGCATTTTTCCGGCTGACCTTGGCGCGTCGATGCTGGCGCCCGGCGTCACCGGCGAGCGCATCCGCATTGAGGGCCGCATTTTTGACGGTACCGGCACACCGGTCAAGGACGGCCTCGTCGAAATCTGGCAGGCCGGCGCTGACGGGCGCTACGGTGCCAGCGCGGAAGGTTTTGCAGGCTGGGGCCGCAGCGCCACGAACCTCGACACCGGGCATTTCCGTTTCGACACGATCAAGCCCGGCGCTGTCGCCATGCCGGACGGGCGCATGCAGGCCCCGCACATATCCGTGTGGATCGCGGCGCGCGGTGTCAATCTCGGCCTGCACACGCGGCTGTATTTCCCCGATGAGGCTGAGGCCAATGCCGCCGATCCGCTGTTGTCGCGGCTGGAACACCAAAGCCGCGTGCAGACGCTGATTGCGCGGCGCGAGGGTGCGGTCCTTATTTTCGACATTTGCCTGCAAGGCGGCAATGAAACCGTGTTCCTGGATATTTGACTGATGGCGCAATCGAAATTCATGCCACTCAAGGACGCTGTCGCCGCCAATCTTCATGATGGTGATGCAGTGTGCTTTGAGGGCTTCACCCATCTGATCCCGCATGCCGCGGCGCATGAGGCGATCCGTCAGGGCCGCAAAAACCTGACCCTGATCCGCATGACGCCGGACCTTGTCTATGACCAGATGGTGGGCATGGGCATGGCGAAAAAACTCGTCTTCTCCTATGCCGGCAATCCCGGTGTCGGCCTGCTGCGCCGGGTGCGAGACGCCATCGAGAATGGCTGGCCCAACGCCATCGAGATTGAGGAGCACAGCCATGCCGCCATGGCCAACGCTTATGAGGCGGGCGCTGCGGGCCTGCCCTGCGCGGTGTTCCGCGGCTACAAGGGGGTGGAGCTGGCGCGCGTCAACCCCAACATCCGCAGCGTCACCTGCCCCTTCACCGGTGAGGTGCTCGCCGCCGTGCCCAGCGTGCGCCCGGATGTCACCTTTATTCATGCGCAGAAAGCCAGCAGGCGCGGCGATGTGCTGCTGGAAGGCATCATCGGCGTGCAGAAAGAGGCGGCGCTTGCGGCCAAACGCGCGGTGGTGACAGTTGAGGAGGTTGTCGATGATTTCAGCGGCGTGCATCCCAACGCCTGCATCCTGCCGCACTGGACTCTGAGCACTGTCGCTGTCGTCAGGGGCGGCGCGCATCCGTCGTACACGCATGGCTATTACGGGCGCGACAATGCCGCCTATCTGGAGTGGGACGCGATTGCGGCCGACCGGGAAAGATTTCTGGCCTGGATGCAGGCCCATGTTTTGCAGGCGGCTCCCGCTGATTTCGCCAGACGCGCGGCGAAGCTCTAAAGATGATATTTTTACAATGACCCCCTT
This sequence comes from Hyphomicrobiales bacterium, assembly GCA_031367295.1. Classification (GTDB taxonomy): domain Bacteria; phylum Pseudomonadota; class Alphaproteobacteria; order Rhizobiales; family Beijerinckiaceae; genus JANLPP01. The sequence goes on from JANLPP010000135.1 coordinate 6,517, forward strand.
CACGCCGGTTGAAATGATGACCATCGCCGCCGCGCGCGCACTGCGCAACAGCGACGTCTGCTTTGTTGGCATTGGCGCGCCCTCGGCTGCCTGCAATGTCGCGCGCCTCACCCATGCGCCGGACATCACGCTCATCTACGAAAGCGGCACCATCGGTGCCGCGCCCGACGCGCTGCCGCTGTCCATTGGCGATGGCGAACTTTGCGAGACGGCGCTCTGCACGGTCAGCGTCCCGGAAATGTTCCGTTACTGGCTGCAGGGCGGACGCGTTTCCATCGGGTTTCTGGGCGCGGCGCAGCTCGATAAATTTGGCAACATCAACACCACCGTCATCGGCGACTATCACAAGCCGAAGACGCGGCTGCCCGGCGGTGGCGGCGCGCCGGAGATTGCATCGTCCTGCGCCGAGATTTTCATCACGCTGCAGCAGTCGCGCCGCGCCATGGTGGAGACAATCGATTTTGTGACGTCGTTCGGGCATGGCACCGGCGGCGACGCGCGCGCGCAGCTTGGCCTCGCGACCAAAGGCCCGACGCTGCTGGTCACCGATCTCGCGGTGTGGCGCACGCACCCGCACAGCAAGGAATTCACCGTTGTCTCGCTGCATCAAGGGGTTACGCGCGCGCAGGTTCAGGATGCGTGCGGGTGGCCCGTGCGCTATGCTGATGCGGTGACCGGGACCGCGCCGCCCACGCCGCTGGAACTGCAGGTGCTGCGGGACCTGCACGCCCGCAGCGCTGCGGCCCATGGCGGCGCAAAGAAGAAAGCCTGAACTATGGCGGAAGCTTTTGTCTGCGCCTATGTCCGCACGCCCATCGGGCGCTTTGGCGGCGCGCTCTCCTCCGTGCGCGCGGACGATCTCGGCGCTGTGCCGCTCAAGGCGCTGATGGCGCGCCACGCGGCGCTGGATTTTGCGGCGGTGGACGAGGTCATCTTCGGCTGCGCCAACCAGGCCGGCGAGGACAACCGCAATGTGGCGCGCATGGCGGCGCTGCTCGCGGGCCTGCCCGCCAGCGTGCCGGCGCTCACGCTCAACCGGCTCTGCGGTTCGGGCATGGACGCCGTCATCACCGCTGCCCGCGCCATCAGGGCGGGCGAGGCGGAGCTGGTCATCGCGGGCGGCGTCGAGAGCATGTCGCGCGCTCCGTTTGTCATGCCCAAGGCTGCGGAGGCGTTTTCGCGCAACGCGGAAATCTATGACACGACTATCGGCTGGCGCTTCGTCAACCCGCTGATGAAGGCGCAATACGGCGTCGATTCCATGCCCGAAACGGCCGAGAATGTTGCGGCTGACTATAAGGTTTCGCGCGCCGACCAGGACGCTTTCGCCATCCGCTCGCAGCAGCGCGCGGGCGCGGCACAGGCCAGCGGGCGGCTGTCACGCGAAATCACACCAGTGGCCATCGCGCAGCGCAAGGGTGATCCCGTTAGTGTGGACAGGGACGAGCATCCGCGCGCCGACACCAGGCTTGAAAGCCTGGCGCGCCTGCCAACACCCTTCCGCAAGGATGGCACAGTGACAGCAGGCAATGCCTCGGGCGTCAATGACGGCGCGGCGGCATTGATTATCGCCTCGCAAGCCGCAGCGGTGAAGCACGGCCTCACGCCACTCGCGCGCATCATGGGCGGCGCAACCGCTGGCGTGCCGCCGCGTGTCATGGGCATCGGCCCCGCGCCCGCCGTTGAAAAACTCTGCGCGCGGCTCGGTCTGACGCCGCAGCACTTCGATGTCATCGAACTCAACGAGGCGTTTGCCGCGCAGGCGCTTGCCAGCCTGCGCCTGCTCGGCCTTGCCGATGACGCGGCCCATATCAACCCCAATGGCGGGGCCATCGCGCTCGGCCATCCGCTCGGCATGTCGGGCGCGCGCATCACCGGCTCCGCGGCAATGGAGCTGCACGAGCGCCGCGGCCGCTACGCGCTCGCGGCCATGTGCATCGGCGTTGGACAGGGCATCGCCATCGCGCTGGAGCGGGTGTGACAGGCATGAGCGCCGCGCCCTTTGATCATCCCCTGCTGGCCCGCCTGCTGTCCGATCCGCAGGCGGCAGTGCTGTTTTCCGCCGGGATGGAACTGGCCGCCATGCTGGCCTTCGAGCAAGCGCTGGCCCGCGCGGAAGAGGAAGAAGGGATCATCCCGGCTGGCGCGGGGGAGGCGATTGTGCAGGCGCTCGACAGCTTCAGGCCGGACGGCGCGGCGCTGGCCGCAGCCACGCGGCGTGACGGGCTGCCAACCGTCGCGCTGATTGCCCAGCTGCGTATGCACGCGGGCGCGGCGCTGGCACCCCATGTGCACTTTGGCGCGACCAGCCAGGATGTCATTGACACCGGCCTTGTGCTGCGCCTGGTGCGCCTGATCGCCCAGCTTGAGACTGGCCTTGGCACGGTGCTTGGCCAGCTGGCGCGCCTCGGCCAGCGCGATGGCGCGGTCGCGCTGATGGGCCGCACCCGCATGCAGCGCGCGCGGCTCATCACTGTCGCGGACAAGCTCATTTCATGGGCGCGTCCCCTGCTGCGCCAGCGCGAGCGGCTTGCCGCGCTGAAGCCGCAGCTGCTCGTCGTGCAGTTTGGCGGCGCGGCTGGCACGCTGGACCAGCTTGGCGCAAAAGGCCCCGCCGTGCGGGCGCGGCTCGCCGCGCGCCTCGGCCTCGGCGATCCGGGTGATGCCTGGCATACAGGCCGCGACAGTCTTGTGACATTTGCACACTGGCTTGCCACCACGTCAGGCCTGCTCGGCAAGATCGGCGCCGACATTAGCCTGATGACGCAGAACGAGATTGTGGAAATCACGCTTGCCGAAGGCGGCGGCTCCTCCGCCATGCCGCACAAGGCCAATCCGGTGGCGGCGGAAATTCTGGTCACGCTGGCCCGCTTCACCGCCACGCTGGCGGCTGGCATGAGCCACGCGCTGGTGCATGAAAACGAGCGTTCGGGCGCGGCCTGGACGCTGGAGTGGATGCTGCTGCCGCAGATTGCGGTTGCCACCGCCGCCGGTCTGGCGCGGGCCGATGAGCTGCTGGCTGGCGCGGCCTTCCAGCCCGCAAGGGCCGGGTAGGGCGCGATGCGCACGCAGGTCGCCATTATTGGTTCGGGCCCCGCAGGCCTGCTGCTCGGCCAGCTGCTGCACAAGGCGGGCATCGAGACGCTCATCATCGAGCGCCAGACCAAAGTCCACGTGCTTGCCCGCATCCGCGCGGGCGTGCTGGAGCAGGGCACCGTTGACCTGCTGCATGCGGCGGGCGCGGGCGAGCGGTTGGACAGCGAGGGGCTGCCGCATGAAGGCTTTGACATCGGCTTTGTCGGCAGGCGGCTGCGCATCGACCTGAAGCGCCTGACTGGCAGGACCGTCACGGTCTACGGCCAGACCGAGGTGACGTACGACCTGATGGCCGCGCGCGAGGCAGCGGGCGCGCTGACGCATTACGCGGCAAGCGCTGTGACGATCCATGATTTCGCCGGCGCCTCGCCGCGCGTGTGCTACACGCATGAAGGCGTGGCGCGCGAAATCGCCTGCGATTTCATTGCGGGCTGCGATGGCTATCACGGCGTCTGCCGCGCCAGCGTGCCTGCGTCAGCGATCCGGACATTCGAGCGCGTCTACCCCTTCGGCTGGCTGGGCGTGCTGGCGGATGTGCCGCCGGTTGCGCCGGAACTCATCTACGCGCATCATCCGCGCGGCTTTGCCCTGTGCTCGATGCGCTCGGCGACGCGCAGCCGCTACTATGTGCAGGTAGGCAGTGACGAGAGCGCGCAGGCCTGGAGTGACGCCGCCTTCTGGGACGAGCTGCGGGCACGGCTTGATCCGGCAACCGCGCAAGCGCTGGTGACTGGCCCAACGATCGAAAAATCCATCGCGCCGCTGCGCAGCTTTGTCGCTGAACCGCTGCGTTTTGGCAGCCTGTTTCTGGCGGGCGATGCCGCCCATATCGTGCCGCCGACCGGGGCCAAGGGCCTGAACCTCGCCGCGAGTGACGTGCGCTATCTGTCGCAGGCGCTGACCGGGCACTACCTGGAGCGCCACGCGGGCGCGCTGGACACCTATTCGCAACGCGCCCTTGCCCGCGTCTGGAAAGCCGAGCGGTTTGCCTGGTGGATGACCGGCCTGCTGCATCTGTTCCCCGATGCCGGAGAGTTTTCGGCGCGCATGCAGCAGGCCGAGCTCGACTATCTGGCCGGGTCTGAGGCGGCACAGACCGCGCTCGCCGAGAATTACGTGGGCCTCGCGGTTTGAACTGGCCCGCCGGCCTCCGGCTGGTGCTTCGCGGGCTATTCCCAGGGCCGGTGGTTTGCCGCGCGCATTAACGCAACGTAAATTCTTTGCCGCCAATCTTCCGCAATGGCGCGTCGCGTAATGCCACTCTTTGTCACCAGCTTTGCGCTCGCCTCGCTGGCGGGCTGCGGTTTTGTGGAGCGGGCCGAGCGCCCGGCCTGGCGCGGCCAGGCGGAAAACGCCTGTCTTGCGCAACAGCGTGTGCCGGTCTCGGCCTATGTAAAAAATGCCAGCGCCATCAGCGGTCCCGGCATTTGCGGGGCGGAGCATCCTTTCAAGGTTTCCGCGCTGGCGGGTGGCACGGTGGGCCTCAACACCGACGCCACTCTTGCCTGCCCGATGCTGCCCGCGCTGGACCAGTGGATCACGCAAACTGTGCAGCCCGCCGCGCTGGCGCGTTTTGGCCAGGCCGTTGTCATGGTACAGACCATGGGGTCCTACGGCTGCCGGGCAATAAATCACCAGTCCGGCGCACAGCTTTCCGAACATGCCTTCGCCAACGCGCTGGATATTGGCGGGTTCCGCCTCACAGACGGGCGCGAGATCAATGTGCAGCGCGGCTGGCGGGGGGACCCTGCCGAAAGCGCCTTTCTGCATGATGTGCATGCGGGTGCGTGCACCTTTTTCACGACTGTGCTCGGGCCTGGTTCTGACGCCTTTCATCATAATCATATCCACGCCGATCTTGCCCAGCACGGCAACACCAGTTCCGGGCGGCGGCGAATCTGCAAGCCCGCACCACAATTGCAACCAACAGGTGTGTTGCCGCAGCTTGACACACTTCCAAATCCGCCGGTGATTGAGGAAGAGATCGATGTTGCCGCAGCGCAGGATAGCCTGCATGGACCGGCGGCATTTCAGGCGCGTGCGCGGGATTCAGGCACGTCTGCGACAATTCGTCCGGATGGGGTGTTTGATTTCCCAGAGTAAAATCGGGAACCGTGAAAAAATTCGGCTAGCGAACAAATCAGGCTGGCAGTGTTGCAGGCCGCAAAAAAGCCGGTGCTACGGGAACAAAGCCAAAATATCGATTGCAAAATTTTCAAAAGTTCGCGTAATACGGGAATGACGTTAGGGAAGTGCAGCGCGACCGCTGCGTATCCAAAATCTGGTTGTTAAATTGTCCATGAAAACCAAAGAGACAAATCCGGTAGATCACCACGTCGGCGCACGCGTCAGAATGCGGCGGATACTGCTTGGGATGAGTCAGGAAAAACTTGGAGACGCGCTGGGCGTGTCATTTCAGCAGGTGCAGAAATACGAGAAAGGCGCCAATCGCATCGGCGCCAGCCGTCTTGAGAATATCTCGCGCGTTCTGGAAGTGCCGCCGGCGTTTTTCTTTGATGGCATGGCGGGGAGTGGCGGGGCGGCAAACCCTCCAGGTTTTGCCGAAGACCCTGCTGCCGCGCCGGTTTCGCAGTTTCTGTCGACAACCGAAGGCTTGCATCTCAACAAGGCCTTCGCCCGGATCACCGACGCCAAAGTCCGCCGCCGCATCATTGACCTCGTGGTGGCGCTGGCAGACGAGTCCGGCAGTCCGGCAGTCCCGCTATAGGCTGGCTGCACAGCGGTCCCGACCACAGACCCTGCCTCAGCCCGGCTTCGCCAGCGCCTCAGTCAGCCGCGCGTTCGCCAGCGCAACATCCAGCGGCTCGGCCAGATGGCGGATCCGGCCGAGGGCCGCCCCGGCGCGCCGCAAGGCCGCGCCACGCAACAGCGGCGTGGCTGCGGCAACCTGGCGCGCCTCGGCAATATCGCCATTGCAATGCAGCGCCATGTCGGCACCGGCGGCAAACGCCGCGCGGGTCTTTTGCGCGAATGTTCCCGCCAGCGCCTTCATCGACAGGTCGTCGGTCATCACCAGGCCGTCATAGCCAATGTGTCCGCGCACAATGTCGCGCACGACTTTGCGGGAGACCGTTGCCGGGCGCTTTGGATCTATCGCGCTGTAGACAACATGGGCGGTCATCGCCATCGGCAGATCGGCCAGATAGCGGAAGGGCAAAAAGTCTGCTGCCTCCAGTTCGGCGCGCGGCGTGCTTACCACTGGCAATTCAAGGTGGCTGTCGGCGTCGGCGCGGCCATGTCCGGGAATGTGCTTCATCACCGGCAGCACGCCACCGGCCATCAGGCCCTCGGCGGCGGCCCGCCCCAGCATGGCAACACTTGCGGGGTCATCCGCATAGGCGCGGTCGCCAATCACGCCATGCCCCCCGGGCGCGGGCACATCGAGCACCGGCAGACAGTCCACCGTAATTCCAAGCGCCAGCAGGTCATGCGCCATCAGCCGCGCCGCGAGGCGAACGAGGCTGCGCTGTGCCTCGATGTCATTGGCAAGCCGCCGGAAAGCCGCTGCCGCCGGATATTTGCGCCAGTGCGGCGGGCCCAGCCGCTGCACGCGCCCGCCCTCCTGGTCCACCAGCACAGGAGCGTCGGTCCGTCCGGCCAGATCGCGAAAGCTCGCCGTCAGTCGGGCGACCTGCGCGGGCGTGTCAATATTGCGGCGGAACAGAATCAAGCCCCAAGGCTGCGCTTCCCTGATGAAAGCGCGGTCTTCGGGGCTTAATTCGAGGCCGGCGCAGCCGCAGATGAAAGCGCGCGTCGCCATGCTGATCCCGCCGGGTTCAGCACAGGCTCAATTGCGCGCCACAAAGCACGCGCCGCCAGCCGCTTTCAGCTTGCCGCACAGCGCGTCTGCCGCGTCTTTCGACAGGTTGCTGACGCGCACGCGGTAGACGTCTTTGTCAGTCGCCTTGCGGATGCCGGGCTGGTAGTTGCCTAGCGCGCCGGCAAATTGCTTTTGCAGGCGGTTGCTGGTGTCCCTGGCTTCCTGCTCGGTGCCCGGCGCGGCAAGCTGGACGGCAAAGCCGCCACCGGTTGTCGAGCTCGTCGTCTGCACTGCCTCTTCGGCCACGGCATCAGCCGGAGCGGCCACGGGATCAGCCGCTACAATCTTGACCTGCCTGGTTTTTGCGCTAGCGGCTGCTGCCAGCTGCAACGGGTTCGCCTCGGCAATGTCCTTGGCGGCGGCAACCTGCAACGGCTTTATTGGTGGCAGAGGGCTGACGCGCGCTGTCGCCTTGGCATTCGGCACCGGTGTCACGACAGTGACGGTCTGGGCCGGTACGGATTTTGCCGTAGCAATGGTGGCATCGGGTGCCTTGGCCACCGGCGTCTTGACTTCTGCCGCCTTGGGTGAGGGCGTCAGGCCAGCCGGACTGGCAACGGCCTGCACGGGCGGCGATGCTGCAGGCGCAGTGCCAGTATCGCCAATAATAGATCCGTCAGGACGCACCAGAACGGTTTTGACGCGTTTGGGCTCGGGCATCGACGAAGCAGACGGTATTGCCGCAGCCTGGGGCGCGGCCCCGGCTACATTTGCGCCCTCACCAATGCGCACGGTTTTGACCGTCCGCACCACTGGCGCAATGTCGGTCGGCTGCTCCTCGCGGGTCACGACCTTGGTGTTGGCAACCCCATCCGCCGGGGATGACTTGTCCAGCACCGATGGCGCTGCTGCAACATCGGCTGTGCCGGACTGCGGCGGCTGCACTTTGAACGGGCCCGCCGTCGCCTTGATGACTGGCGTGTTCTCCGCGCTGCGGCCCTTTGGCAGGCCACGAAAACCAACAGCCGCCGCCATTCCGGCAATCGCCACAACGGAGAGCGCGAGACCGGCAACCATGGCTTTGCGTGGAATGCGGCGGCCGCCCTGCTGCACCGCCGGGTAGGCGCTGAAGCCGTCATCAGGCGCACCCGCAGCCGGCACCTCGTCAAAGGCCTGAGCCTCGGCGTTCTGATAGGCGTCAAAGCTCTGGCCGGCCTCATGGCCGTCCGAAGCCCGGCCCTGATAGCCGTGCTGCGCGTCACCTTGTGTCTGGAATGACGGGTGCACGGCATGCACAGGCGCTGGCGGCTCAAAGGCTGTCTCGTAAGACATCGGTGCCCCAAGACGCGGTGCGGCGTTGAGGTCAACCGGGCTGGCCGGCACCTTGTGCTGGACATGCGGGGCTGATTCCGCCGTCCGGCTCGACGACATCTCATCGAATATGGATTTGAAAGGATCGTCCTTGGCAACCAGACGCGCGAGTTCGTTCAGCGGATCATCGCTGGCCTGTGCCGTTTGCGGAGAATGGCGCAACCGGCGCTCAAAATCATCCAGATCGATCGCCGGGAGTTTCCTGGCAGCCAAATCGCTCATTACACACCTCATTTTACGCTAGTCGGAGTGTGACTGGAAAATCACATTCCCACAAGACCCTGCACACTGGATCCGGCGCATTTGCGGCAGTACCGCGCGCTGGAAGCGACTGGCCTGTAGTTAAAACACACTAAGGTTAACGCATCTCTTCCGGCGCATGGACCCCCAGAACGGCAAGACCCGACGCAAGCACATTTGTGACGGAAATCACCAGTGCCAATCGCGCAAGGGTTAACTCTTTGCTTTTGTCATTAACAAAGCGTAATTGCGGCTGATCCTTGCCTTTGTTCCAGTGCGCATGCAGGTTGCCCGCAAGCTCGTGCAGATAAAAGGCCAGCCGGTGCGGCTCATGCATGGCCGCAGACGACTCGATCAGCCGCGGGAACTGCGCAATGTGGCGGATCAGGCCAATCTCGCCCTCGTCGGCCAGCAAATCCAGCTGCGCCTGTGCCAGCGCCTGTCCCGAGCAATCCACATCCGGAAAGGCTGCGATGGCTTGCCGCACCGCCGAGCGTCCGCGCGCATGGGCATATTGCACATAGAAAACCGGATTGTCCTTTGACTTGTCGATGACCTTGGCAAGGTCAAAATCCAGCGTCGCGTCATTCTTGCGGAACAGCATCATGAAGCGCACAGCATCATTGCCCACCTCGTCGACAACCTCGCGCAGCGTCACGAACTCGCCGCTGCGCTTCGACATTTTCACCGGTTCGCCCGCGCGCATCAGCCGCACCAGCTGGCACAGTTTTACATCCAGCTCCGCCCGCCCGCCCGACACCGCCTTGACCGCCGCCTGCATGCGTTTGACATAGCCGCCATGGTCCGCGCCCCACACATCAATCATCACGTCAAAGCCGCGGGCGATCTTTGACTGATGATAGGCGATGTCGGAGGCAAAATAAGTGTAGCTGCCGTCCGATTTCATCAGTGGCCGGTCAACATCGTCGCCAAACTGCGTCGAGCGGAACAGCGTCTGCTCGCGGTCCTCCCAGTCGGCGTCCACCTGCCCCTTGGGCGGCGGCAGGCGACCCTCATAAATAATGCCGCGCGCCCTCAAATCCCCGACCACCCGGGCAACCGCGCAGGTGCCGCCCGGCGGCGCGAGCAGTGATCTCTCGGAAAAAAACACGTCGTGCCGGATATTGAGCGCCGCCAGATCCTCGCGGATCATCGCCATCATCGCGTCAATGGCGGCCTCGCGCACGACCGGCAGCCACTGGCCCTCCGGCATCGCCAGCAAAGCCGCGCCATGCGCCTGCGCCAGCGCCGCGCCGACAGGCTTCAGGTAGTCGCCCGGATACAGGCCTTCGGGAATAGCGCCAATGTCCTCGCCCAGCGCCTCGCGGTAGCGCAGGAAAGCCGAGCGGGCGAGCACATCTACCTGCGCGCCCGCGTCATTGATATAATATTCGCGCGCCACCGCGTGGCCCGCGAAGGCCAGCAGGCTGGCCAGCGCATCGCCAAACACCGCGCCGCGGCCATGCCCGACATGCATCGGGCCGGTGGGATTGGCCGAGACAAACTCGACGTTGATGGCACTGCCCGGTTTTTGCGCGCCGCGCCCGTACTCCGCGCCCGCGTTGAGCGCGGCGGCGAGCACGCGGGCAAACGCGCCATGCTCCAGCGCAATATTGATAAAGCCCGGCCCCGCGACGCTCGCCTGCCGGACCTCCGGCGTGCCAGCCAGCGCCGCGACGATGGCGTCAGCCAGCGCCCGCGGGCTGGCAAAATGCGGTTTTGCCTCCCGTGCGTAAACCATGGCGGCATTGCAGGCGAGATCGCCATGCGTGGCGTCCCGCGGCGGCTCAACCGTAAAGGCGGCAAGGTCAAGCCCGGGCGGCAGCCGGCCAGCCGCGATGAAGTCTTGCAGAATGGCGGCGATGCGGGTCTGGAACCGGGCGAAAATATTCATGCGCGCTGTATGGTTTCATCTGCGGAGGAACGGCAGCGCGCTATAGGTCATTATGCCGAACGAGGCAAAGGTCTGGTTCAGGGTGATGCGGCGCTTTGAATTTTTGCAACCAGGCAGCCCCTGGGCGGGGCTCATGGCAGGGGCGGAACCTGTGCGGCGTTCGGGATTTTTGCACAAAACGCCGGGCTTTCAGCAGAGGAAACCACCGTCAAGCCAAGCTTGGAGACACACGCGACGGCTGCGTTTGGATTGCTGCCGTCGTCCGTGAAGAAATGGCTCTCTGGCATGACGTGCGACATGACGCTGCCAAACCGACAAAGGCAAAAAGCCAGAATGCGAACAGAAATCCGTTCGCCCCTCCAAAGCCAAGGCCAATTCCCCCGAGCGCCGGACCAAGAATTTCCCCAATGCCGGCCGTGGCGACAAACAGGCTGCTGCTCTCGCCAAGCTGGCGGCCAGAAAGTTTGCCGGCCAATGACGCGAGACCGACGATGTAAAAAAGGTCGCAAATGCCCCCGAGGAACCAGGTGATCAAGAGCAGTGCGCCAAAGCTGTTGGAGCAAACATGCATGCTTGCAAGCAGCACCAACAATCCGCCCCAGCACATCGACAACGTCAGGCGTGTGCCCGCGATAGCGGTGATCATGCCAAACGGTATGCGCAACATCAGCGACCCGGCAATTGCGACACTGACGAGCAAGGTGGCTGCGGCGAGTTTGTATCCTAGTTGGAATGAATAGACATTTAACAGGCTAATCAGGCCGCCCTCAAATGCGCCATAAGCGAGCGCAGGAACGAGCGCCGAGAGGGGCAAATTCGAAAACCGCAAGATGTTTGAGTCCGAAGTCTTTGCGTCGGTGCGCGCGCGAATATTGACAAGGGTTGGAATCCAGGCAGAAACAAGAAGACAGGCCGCGCCGCCGAAAAACGGCAGATTGCCCAAGGTGTCCATATTGGCGCTGACAATCGACGCCAGCAGTGTTCCCAAGGCGAAAAACGTGGCGTATGCGGCAATCAGAACCGCGCAGCGGCTACGCAAAGTTCGCAAGATCAACACATATTCCGATTGGCTTAGTGCTATGCCTGAACCGACCGCGAAGCAGAACCGGAATAGGCTGATTATTAAAAGGCCCTCGCAACCGGCGAGAATTGCTGACGCGGCGGAGGCCAGGCAGAGGCCGAATGCTATCGATCTGGCGGAACCCCAGCGCTCTCGCAAACGCATGGCCACCAGCGCGCCTGCGACAATTCCGGCAGCTTGAATCGATGTGCTGAGGCCAATTGCAGCACCCGAGACCCCTGCTGCCGACAGTCGGGCGTTCAGGGCGAGAATTGCCAGATTGCCCGCATATCCTAAAACTAGAGCAATTGAGCAGATGCCGGCCACCATTTGCACTGGAAATGCCGATGTGTCTGGTCTCGCCTCAATAGATCCCTTACTGATTTTTCGCTTTTTGTTCATTACAGTTGCGCCCCTGTTGCCCAGAAACCGTGGCGCAGGTTTCTTGATCAACAGTTCAAAACCGTCCTGTCGGGGCTTATTCAGTTTTGAATTTACAAATAAAGTTTGCGAGGAATGAAACGATATTGGAAAATTTGTGCGCAGTTGTAAATGCAATTTACAGTTTGTTCATGACACGATTGAAAGCTTGATCGCATATTGACAGATTGGCAACACATTTCTCTCATCTATATCGTGTTATGTTCCGGAGTTCCAAAATGCTGTCGCTGCGTTCCAGATACTTCAAAGCGGACACCAACGGTTCTATTCCCGCCATGTTTGCTCTGACCACGGTCGTGCTGTTCGCTTTTGTTGGTATTTCAATCACGTATTCTGATGCTGTGGAAAAGCGGACGGCTGCGGCTGCGGCGCTCGATTCGGCGGTCCTCGCAGGCGCTATGCTGCCCTCTGGCGCAACGAGCAGCGAGCGGATTGCCGCAGCGAACACGTTTTTCGCCGGCAATATCGCAAAGCTAAGTCCGCTGTCGGTCAGCCCGTCATTTTCCGTAGATAAAAACACTGTTTCTGGCTACGCGGAAGTTGTTCTTCCCGCCACCCTAAAGGGCTTCCTTCGGGTTGAAACTGTGACCATCGGTGTCCACGCAGCTGCGACGAAGAATGACCTTGCGCCGTTCTGTGTGCTTGGCCTTAACTCCGCTGATTCTGGCAGTTTTGACCAGAACGGCAATGCAAGTTTTGACGCGACCAATTGCGCGGCGCAGTTTAATTCGACTGACAAGACCGGCATGCATCAGGTTGGCACGCCAGTCGCCAAGGCCAGGTATTTTGGCGTGTCCGGAAATGCCCACGGAAATTCCTTTACGCCGCCGCCGGAAGCCGGCAGCGCGAAAATCAACGATCCCTACGCCAATGTGCCGTTTCCGTTTATTGGAACCTGCATCAATCTTGGACCGGTGAAGCAAACGACAGTCACGCTCAATCCAGGAACCTATTGCGGCGGCATCGACGTCCAGTCGGGAGGCACGGTCAACCTGAATCCGGGCATCTATGTCATGAAAGACGGCAATCTGCATATTCAGTCAGGCGGGACCGTGCTCGGCAATGAAGTGATGATTGCTTTTACCGGCGTTGATCATCTGTGGGCGTCGACATTGTCGATGCTTGGCGGCGCCGTCTTGAAGGTGACCTCGCCGGTGACCGGCACATATGCGAACATGCAGTTTTACGGCAACCGCGATGTTGGGACAAAAGAATCGTGGGTGTCGATAGGTGGATCGGGAGGCGCGGCCTCAACGCTTGAGTACGACGGCGTAATGTATTTTCCGACACAGAACGTCTGGATATTTGGCGGAACGAACGTCATCGGCAAATCGCCGACCTGGACAATCGTCGCGCAAAAGCTCTGGGTTCAGGATCATTCAATCGTTACGGTCACGCAAGTAAATACAAGGAATCTTACGGGCATCGGCGCGCCCGCTATGGCGCAGACGAGCGCACGGCTCGTTCAATGAATATTTGCCGTTGCCTCAGTTCAAGAATTCGAAAATCAAGAATCCTGCACAAATCCAGTCCAATTGCTGCGCAATCGCTATTCCCCGGCAAAAATCACGCGCGCATTTGAGTTACTGGCATTCGCCCATACTCAAACTGACCCAACACAGGTTCTTGCCCGAAACAGGCGCACTTTCATCCCAAAACATCGTTCCCAAACCCGGCTTTCCTCCCCGGTCTGTCTGGACGCGCAGCGGCCCAACGCCATGCCGGGCCAGTGTGGGCTGGCAGCCGCGCGTGCGCGCAGCGCGGATTATTGCGGCAGCAATTCCACCCGGCGGTTTTTTGCCCGGCCGTCTTCGGTCGTATTGGGCGCGACAGGTGCCAGCAGTCCGACGCCTGCGGCGTGCAGCCGGGTGGTCGCGATTCCATAGTCCTTCGCCAGCGCAGCCGCGACGCTCAGCGCCCGCGCCTCTGACAGCCGCTGGTTCGACTCGAGGCCGCCGACATTGTCGGTATGGCCGACAACATGCAGTCTGGCGGCTGGCACCGCCTTCAGATATTTGGCGATTTCGTCCAGCGCGGGCTTTGACTCCGGCTTGATGTCAGCCTTGCTGAAATCGAACAGGATGCCGTAAATCGCCACCTTGCCGCTCGTGCCAAAGCTGCGTTCAATGTCTGCCGCGCTGACCACAACCATGCGCGCCTGCATCGCCTTGGGTTTCAGCATGTCAAGGCGCACCACCACGTCGCCCTTTTGCGGGTCAACCGCGGGGCTGTAGCCATCGTGATATTCCACGACATAGAGCGAGGCATAGACCTCGCCCTGCGCACCCTTGAGTTTTGCCGACGCGTATCTGGCGTTGTCGGGACTATAGCCCAGCAGCTGTCCGCCCGGCCCGAATTTCTCCTCGCCGAAATACGATCCCTGCGCCTTGCCGATATCGGCCTGTTCAGCCTTGAACAGAATCTCAAAACCTGCGGCCTCCAGCTCGGTCATATAATTGCGGTAGACTTCAAGCGCGGAGGGGCCTTTCCTGATCAGATAGACATTTTGCGACAGCGCCCCCTCAAGATCGAGTGCGGAGGCAAATTTGGCCGTGGTCTTGCTATAGTCAAACTCCTCGATCGCGCCGGTCGGCAGCTTGATCGCCTCAAAATCCTTCTTTTTGCACAGCACGATGCTTGACCCCTCAAACCGCTTGAGCAGCGGATCATCTTTGCAGCCCGGCGCATCGGCGGCAGGGGCGCCAGACACAGTGGCGAGGCTGAAGGCGAGGGCGGTGAAAAATGCGCGGCAAAAGCAGTTGCAAAGCGGCATGGTCTGTGTCCTGGAGTGTCAGCGTCGGGGCATCCGCAACGCAAATCTGCGGCACCAAGTGTTCCGCCACGCACGTGTCCTGTAAGTGTGAATGCACACACCGCGCGCGCGTGGATATATTGTCCGGCAAGGACGCTGTGGCACCTGACAGCATGGCCATTGCGCAGGCTTTGCAGCCACGGGCCGGTCAACGCGCCGACACTGTCCAGTGCGCGGCGCGGATGGTCGGTGCCGGGCAGGCGAGGAAGTGCCCGCGAATCCGGCTGCCGCCGATACGTCGCTGGACATTCCACGCCTTTTGTCCTATATTATGCTCATATTGAGAATAAGTAGGCCTGAGCCTGCAAAGGAGGCCCTGCATGCAGACCATTCAGCAAAGTACAGCGGCGCCTGTCCGCCGCGCTCCGCCCGCGCCGCCGGCGCTTTCGGCAGCGGCGAGGCGTCTTGGCGTGCTGCCCATGCCCAGCCTTGCCTGGACACCCGAGATCGAGCGGGAGACGGCGCATCTGTACGAGAAGGTCAAGGCCGTCATTCCGCCGGTCGAATGGCCGTTTCACGCGCCCTATGTCAGCGCCATCAACCGGCTGAAGAAAGAGCGCAACGCGGTTATCCTCGCGCATAATTACCAGACGCCGGAAATCTACAATTGCGTTGCCGATGTTGTCGGCGACTCGCTCCAGCTGGCCAAGCTGGCGGCGCAGTCACATGCCGACATCATCATCCAGGGCGGCGTGCATTTTATGGCCGAGACCTCGAAGCTGCTTAATCCGAACAAGATTGTGCTGATCCCGGATTCAAAAGCCGGCTGCTCACTGGCCGAGTCGATCACCGGCGCGGACGTGCGCCTGCTGCGGCAGAAATATCCGGGCGTGCCGGTGGTGGCCTATGTAAACACCAGCGCCGATGTGAAGGCGGAAGTGGACATCTGCTGCACCTCGTCAAACGCGGTGCGGATTGTCGAAAGCCTTGGCGCAAACACAGTGCTGTTCCTGCCCGACCGGTTTCTCGCCGCCAACGTGGCGCGTGAGACCAAAGTCAAGATTATCGCCTGGCATGGCGCCTGTGAGGTGCATGAGCGTTTTACGGCCGAGGAGCTGAAGCGCTACCGCGCTGACGATCCGTCGATCACCATTATCGCGCATCCCGAATGCCCGCCCGATGTCGTGGATGTCTGCGACTTCACCGGCTCGACCTCGGCGATGATCAACTATGTGCAGACGAAAAAACCCAAACGCGTGCTGATGGTGACCGAATGCTCGATGGCCGACAATGTGGCGAGCGAGACGCCGGACGTCGAGTTCGTACGGCCCTGCAACCTCTGCCCGCACATGAAGCGCATCACCCTGCCGAAGATTCTCGACAGCCTGGTGTATCTGCGCGAGGAGGTTTTCATTGAACCGGAACTGGCGGAGCGCGCGCGCAGGAGCGTGCAGCGCATGATTGATCTGAAGTGAGGGCGAGGCCGCGTATTGTATTGCCGAACTCTCGCCGTCCTGGCCGGGCTTGTCCCGGCCACCCACGCCCCGCCGCTGCGGCTTTGCTTGCAGAATGCTTGAGGCTCTGCTGCGTGGATGGCCGGGACAAGCCCGGCCACGACGACCCCAGCTGAAAAACAGGAATAGCGACAGACACTGAGTCTGCGCACTCATCACAAACGCCCGGACACCCCCTTTGCACCATTCCAAAATCCTCATCGTCGGCGGTGGCCTCGCAGGTCTTTTCTGCGCGCTGAAATTCGCGCCGCATCCGGTCACTATCCTTGCTGCTGCACCCATCGGGCAGGGCGCGTCCTCGGCCTGGGCGCAGGGCGGCATTGCGGCAGCGCTGTCGGAGGGGGACACGCCGGAAAAGCATACGGCGGACACGCTGGCGGCGGGCGCGGGCATTGTTGACGAGCGTGTGACGCTCGGCATGGCGCGCGACGCCAGCCTGCGCATTCACGACCTGCTGGAATATGGCGTGCCGTTTGACAAGGACCTTGAGGGCCATCTCGTTCAATCGCGCGAGGCGGCGCACTCGGAGCGGCGCATTGTGCGCGTCAAGGGCGACACTGCCGGCAAGGCGATCATGGAGGCGCTGGCCGCCGCCGTGCACAAGGCCCCGCAGATCGAGGTCATTGATGGCTACAGCGCCGAAAGCCTGCTGACGCATGATGGCCGCGTCATCGGCGTCACCGCGCGCGGCGCTGACGGGCGCAGCATGCGTTTTTCGGCTGAGGCGACAATACTTGCAACGGGCGGCGTCGGTTTTCTGTACGCCGTCACCACCAACCCGCCGCAGTCGCGCGCCACCGGCCTTGCCATGGCGGCGCGGGCGGGCGCGATCATCGCGGACGCCGAATTCGTGCAGTTCCATCCCACCGCCATTGACCTTGGCCGCGACCCTGCGCCGCTGGCCACCGAGGCGCTGCGCGGTGATGGCGCGGTGCTCATCAACACGGCTGGCGAGCGCTTCATGCTGGCGTTGCACAAGGACGCGGAGCTGGCGCCGCGCGATATTGTGGCACGCGGTGTGTTTGCCGAAATCGCGGCGGGGCGCGGCGCGTTTCTCGACGCGCGCGCAGCGATCGGCGCGGAGTTTCCCGAAAAATTCCCCACCGTCTACGCCATCTGCAAAGGCGCTGGCATCGACCCGGTGACGCAGCCCATTCCGGTTGCCCCGGCTGAGCATTACCACATGGGCGGCGTCTGGACCGACACGCGCGGGCGCACCTCGCTGGCGGGCCTGTGGGCGATTGGCGAGGTTGCCTGCACGGGTGTGCACGGCGCCAACCGGCTGGCTTCAAACTCGCTGCTGGAGGCGATTGTTTTCGCCGCGCGGGCGGCGGAGGATATTGCGGGCGCGCCACCGCTGGGTTTCAACATTGAAAGCATCGCCAAGGTCATTCGCGCCCGCGCGCCAGACGCGCCGCAGAAGACTGACGTCGCGCTGGTGACTGAACTGCGCCAGACCATGACGCGGCATGTCGGCGTGCTGCGCGATGGCACCGGCCTTGCCAGCGCGCTCGCCACCATCAAGCGCATCGAGCGCGAGGCCAAGGGCGAGGCGACGCGCAATCTCGCTGTCGCCGCCCTGCTGATAGCGGCGACCGCAAGTCTGCGGCACGAAAGCCGCGGCGGGCATTTCCGTTCAGATTTTCCCGGCGCCGATCCAGCCATGGCGCGCCGCTCGCGCATCACGCTGTCGGAGGCGCGCACGGCGGCTTCGTCGATATGACCGCCGCCTTCCTCAACCCGCTGCTCATCGAATCCAGCGTGCGCGCCGCGCTGGATGAAGACCTCGGGCGGGCAGGAGACATCACCTCGCTCGCCACTATCCCCGCAGGCAAACAGGCGCGGGCGGTCATCGCCGCGCGCAAGCCTGGCATCATCGCCGGCCTGCCGATGGCGGCGATGGCGTTCAAATTAATTGATCCCGCCATCACATTTGAAGCGCTGGTCGAAGACGGCGCGCATGTCGCGCCAGGTGCCATCGTCGCCCGCATCCATGGTCCGGCGCGCGGCATATTGTCGGGCGAGCGGGTTGCGCTCAACTACATGGGCTGCCTGTCCGGCATTGCCACGCTGACCGCGCAATACGCCGCGCTTGTGGCGCATACGAAGGCGAAAATCTGCTGCACGCGCAAGACCACGCCCGGCCTGCGCGCGTTCGAAAAATACGCGGTGCGCTGCGGCGGCGGCATGAACCACCGCTTTGGCCTCGACGACGCTTTCCTCATTAAGGACAATCATGTTGCGGTTGCCGGCGGCGTCGCCGCCGCGCTGCACGCCGCCAAGGGCGCCGCCGGGCACCTCGTTAAAATCGAGATTGAGGTCGATACGCTCGATCAGCTGCGCGAGGTGCTGGCGGAAGGCGCGGATGTGGTGATGCTCGACAATATGCAGCCCGCCATGCTGCGCGCGGCAGTGGCGATGGTGGCAGGCCGCATGAAAACCGAGGCTTCGGGCGGCGTCAATCTGGAAACCGTCAAAGCCATCGCCGAAACAGGTGTCGATCTGATTTCCGTCGGCGCGCTCACCCATTCGGCCAGCGTGCTGGACCTGGGGCTGGATATTGAGATCGGGTGATGCGGCGGTGATAGCGCGGCGCACATTTCTGGGCATGGCGAGCAATAGTCAAGCGATCATGGCGCGGCAGACTTGGGGCAAACAGTCAGTGCGCAGCCGCACGTCCAAACCTCGATAAATATGCGAGTCTCCTCTTGTTCTTAGACTGGTTAGGACAGTCCATGACATTGCGGTCAACTCTTTTCCGGGGCAACCCGCGTGTCGCGCGCGCAGCCGAAAATGCGCCGCCTTTCCAGCAGGGTGAAACAAGCGGCGGCGTAGGGCTGCTGCAAGCTGGTTTAATTCGCGTAGGTTATCCTATGCCGATATCGACGCGGCGGCGGCACGGCGCGCCCGACGGCATATTTGGCAGCGAAACCACTTCCACTGTGCAAAGTTTTCAAGCCGCGCAGCAGGGCCTTGCAGTTGACGGGATCGCTGGGCGTCAAACACTGAGCCGTCTGGACAGCCTGCTGCCGCACAGGCATCAGGTGCGTCGGCCGCCTGTGCGGCGCCCGCTGCCGCCCCGGCATGCCCCCACGCCGCCGCCACCTTCGGTTCCCCCGCCAACCGCGCCGGTCATTCCTGTTTCGCCGGATTTCAAACTTGGCGCAGACGATCCGCGGATGACTCCGGATGCAGGTGCCGGGGCATGGAATTCAACGCCGAAGGAAATCGGCACAATCGCGATGTATGCGGTCCTTTCCGACCTGAGGTTTCTCGCCGCCGCTGCTGCCACAGTCGGCGACGACGCCGCTGTTCATCTCTCGCATTATTTCGCAAACACCGGCCGGCCCCTCTCTATTGACCTCGAAGGCATGGTCGCCGAAGTCCCATCCGCTATGCCTCTGTACATTACCGAGGTTGATTTGCTGCGCGCTTACGTCGAGACATTGCCGCCCGGAGTCTGTGACATCACTTCGAAGCATGGCTGGACAGGCTATAATTACCAAAGTGAGAGCCGCAATTGGTTCTTTGCAGTGGGCGGGTACACCACCTGGGTCAAAGGCCGGGTCAGTGTTGGCGCTGGCGCTTCGCCGATTTGCACGATTGCGCTGGAATACAAATTCTTCGACCGCTACAATTGGGATGGCGGCAAAAGCGTCACCATCGCGGGGATCACGATCACGGATGAATTCATGGGCGAGTTCCACCGGCAAGGTCTTGCCAAGGAATATGACGAAGTTGGCTCCTTCCGGCGCAGCCTTTCGTGGACGAAAGGCGCTCCAATTCCGCCAGCGCAGATTACGACGCCGGGAGGGCGCTGATGGTGCCCAAAACCCGCCGAAAGCCGCATCGCGCGATGCTTGCGGCAGGTGCGCTCCTGGCAATTTCGTTACTTGGACCAGCGGAGGCGGTTGCGGTGACAGCAAAGGAATCGGTTGAATTCTCTAAATCCGAGCTTGAACGGCAGACCGGACTGCGGCTGCCCCTTTCCAGCATAGTTCTCGGTGCCGCCAAAGAGCAGGGCATCGATTCGCTCATCGAGTTCAAACTATCCATCGACGCCAGCGAATTCGATCTGTTTCTGCAACAAAATAATCTGGCCGGCGCAAATTTTTCGCCTGCCATGCGCGGAATTCTGGGGGCGGACCACGGCTCGTGGGATCCGTCGAAACCAGCAGTGTTGTCCGTCGCGGCGTTCGTCCGGCCGAAATCCCGGACTCTGGAAGTCGGCGTCACGCCCGCGCAGGACGGACAGCGCACTATTTATATCCGCTTCTACTCGGTTTGACCGCCACGGCGCTGCAGGGTGCCCGCCGCCTTTGCGTGAAGCAGTCAACCTGGCCGCGTACCCAGCCTCCAGCCAGACTTTTGCAGCCGCACCTGAACAGCAGTCCAAAAAAATGGCCGGGCATCGCTGCCCGGCCGAATTGGCCGACATAACCGGCTCAGGAGGGGAACGGTCCTGATTCTGGCTTCGACGCCCGGGGAGGGAAGCGGAGCGCTCAAATCATCGCCTTAACCAATTTGACATACTAGCCTGCCAACACAAGCGCGGCCTTGGCATGGCTGCCATGCGCGCAGGTGACGCGCAAAGCCGCCCTAATATTGCCAGCGCTGCGCCTTTGCCACGAGAAAATCGCGGAACACCTGCACGCGGGCGACGGTTTTGACTTCCTCGGGATAGACCAGGTAACAGTCGAGTTCCGGCATGTCCGCTTCGGCCAGCAGGCGCACCAGCTCGCTGCCCGGCTGGATCATGTAATCCGGCAGGATGGCAATGCCGACGCCCTTGTCCACCGCATTGTGCAACGCCGTGATGTTGTTAACCGTCAGCGCCGGGATGCGCGGGTTTTTCGCGTCGCGGCCAAGTCGCGGCAGGGCATTGATATTGTTCAGATAGGTCGCCGTCGAGCCGCCGCCGTAGGCAAGGATGCGATGCTTGTCGAGATCCTCCAGCGCCAGTGGCTGGCCATGCTTTTTCAGATATTCGGCAGAGGCATAGGCATGGAAATGCACAGTGAACAGGCGACGCTGGATCAGGTCGGGCTGTACCGGCTGGCGCAGCCGCAAAGCCAGGTCCGCCTCGCGCATGGACAAGTCAAGTTCCTCGTCTGACAGGATAATTTTCAGCTTGATGTCAGGATACAGTTCGTGGAACTCGCCCAGCCGGGGGGCGAGCCAGTTGGTGCCCATGCCAAAGGTCGTGGTGATGCGCAGCTCGCCATTGGGTTTCTCGCGGCTGTCAGTCAGATGCGTCTTGACCGCATCCAGCTTCAGCATCACCTCTTTGACGGTGCGGAACAACAACTCGCCCTGCTCGGTCAAAATCAGTCCGCGGGCGTGGCGGTGGAACAGCGGCACCTCAAGGTCCGCCTCCAGCGCGCTGACCTGACGGCTGACTGCCGACTGGCTCAGGCCGACAGTGTCGCCGGCATGGGTGAAAGATCCCGCCTCGGCGGCGGCCTGAAAAATGCGCAGCTTGTCCCAGTCCACGGCCGGTTCCCATCTCTTCTTCGCGGCGCGTCAGGCGCGCGCTTTTATTCCGCAGCCTTCAGAGCTGCGGTTTTTTCCTGCGTATGCTGGCTTGACAGCCAGCGCTCAGCCTCCAATGCGGCCATGCAGCCCATGCCGGCAGCGGTCACCGCCTGGCGATAAATATCATCCGTCACATCGCCAGCCGCAAAAACCCCCGGAATATTGGTCTGGGTCGAGAAGGGCGCGGTGCGGATATAGCCGTTGGGCTTCATCTCCACCTGGCCGGTGAACAGCGATACTGCCGGTTCGTGGCCAATGGCAACAAAAACACCATCCACTTCGCGCAGGCTCAGCGCGCCGGTTCTGACATTTTTCAGCCGGACATGGGTCACGCCCGGCGGATCGTCCTTGCCGAGAATCTCGTCGAGCGCATTGTCCCAGATGATTTCAACCCTGGGGTTCCTGAACAAGCGTTCCTGCAGGATTTTTTCCGCCTTGAAGGTATTGCGCCGGTGCACGACGGTCACCTTGCTGGCCAGATGGCTCAGGTACAGTGCCTCCTCAACCGCTGAATTGCCGCCGCCAACGACAAGCACCGGCTTGCCCCGGTAGAAGAATCCGTCGCAGGTGGCGCAGGCCGACACGCCATAGCCCTTGAATTTTTCCTCGCTGGGCAGGTTCAGCCACTTGGCCTTGGCACCGGTGGCAATCACCAGCGCGTCGCAGGTGTAGAGCGTGCCGCTGTCACCATGCAGGCGGAAGGCCTGCCCGGCCCGCGTCAGCTCCACGCTGACAATATGGTCGCTGACAAAAGTCGTGCCCACATGCCCGGCCTGGGCTTTCAACTGCTCCATCAGCCAGGGCCCCTGGATAGGCGCGGCAAAACCGGGATAATTCTCGACGTCCGTGGTGATCATCAGCTGTCCGCCAGGCTCAAAACCGGCAATCAGCACCGGCTCCAGCATGGCGCGGGCGGCATAGATCGCGGCGGTATAGCCAGCCGGTCCCGAACCGATAATCATCAGGCGGGCATGCTGGACAGAACCGGTGGATAGGGAAGACATCGGACCTCTGGATCGCGGGC
>JANLPP010000173.1:0-2836 GCA_031367295.1 Hyphomicrobiales bacterium
CAGGTCCCGGAACTGCGCGCGCATGGGGGTACGAAACCTCATGAGAAGTCATACGTCAGGTACTATGGCCTGGCGGCGGCGACAAGCCGGTAGGGAAGGACTGCGTCGGCCACCCAAAAGGGGAGGCGCTTTGCCCAACGAGAGAGGACTTGCGTTAGCTACGAACCCCGCTGCTGACCGGGACGCCCAGTAGCCGGCGTCTTTTCCTAAAACCGGTTTACCTGCCTGGCGACAGGCGTCCTGGTCCCCTTGACTCTTCATGCCCCGGCGCAAGCGCGGGATCGCGGACGCGCGCCTGCCTGCGCCAGCGTCTTCCCCAGCGCCGCAGCATCGGCTATTGCCCGCGCACCCTCCCCTGCCCTGGACCCCGCATGACCCTCTCAGACCTGACCTTCCGCTTCCACGCGGCTCAAAATATTGCCCGCGAGTGCGGCGTGCTGATGCAGCGGCGCTTCCACGACCGCGAGACCATGAGTTTCACGTTCAAGGGGCATCAGGATTACATCACCGAGGTGGACGGGCAGGTCGAGGCGCTGGTGCGGGCGCGGCTTGGCGCGCTGTTCCCGCACGACGGCATTATTGGCGAGGAGGGCGGCGGTGAGGCGGCGCGCAGCGTCTGGGTGATCGACCCGATTGACGGCACCGCCAATTTTGCCCGCGGCCTGCCGCATTTCTGCATTTCCATCGCCTTCGTGCAGGATAACGCGGCGGTGATCGGCGTCATTTATGACTGCGTGCGCGACGAGTTGTTCAGCGCGCTGCGCGGGGCCGGCGCCTGGCTGAATTATGCGCCGATGCGGGTTTCCACCACAGCCACAATGGCGACAGCGCGCGTCGAGGTGGGCGGCAACCTGCGCAAGGGGGCGGGCGAATTCATCGCCATGATTGACCGCGTCACCGCCACCGGCGCCTCAATGATCCATGGCGGCTCGGGCGCGCTCGGCGTCGCCTATGTCGCGGCGGGGCGCACGGACGGCTATTGCGAGACGCATATGCATCCGTGGGACGTGCTGGCCGCGCTGGTGATGGTGCGCGAGGCGGGCGGTATCACCAATGATTATCTGGCGGACGCGGGCCTGACCAGGGGCAATCCCGTGCTGGCCTGCAATCCGCATGTGCTGGATGCGATGCTGCTGGCCAGCCGCGTCAGGCTGTGAGGGCGCTGCCCGCCGCCTTCGCCCGGCGCTTGCGCTGCGGCTGGGCGCTGCGATGCTCGCCAATGCCCACCGCCAGCGCCATGCCAAGGCAGAAACTCGCGGAAATCGAGCGGAAAGCGGCATAATCCGCCTCGATAATCTCAAACCACACGGCGGCATGCGGAATCAGCGGGCTGAAGGCGCTGTCGGTGATGGCGGCAACCGGCACGCCGCGCGCGGCAGCCGCCCCGGTCAGTTCGACCGTGGTTTGCGTATAGGGCGCAAAACTGATCGACAGCAGGCCGTCCTGCGGCCCCGCATTGTGCAGCTGCTCGGCCCCAAGGCTGCCGACATTGTCAATCAGGCTGGCCTTGATGCCAAGCTTGGACAGCGCATAGGCAATATAGACCGCCACCGGAAAAGCCCGGCGCTGGCCCAGAATATAGATGGTCTGCGCCCCGGCCAGCAGACCGATGGCTTTGGTCAGTGTCTGCGCCGGCAGACTATGGCGCAGCTGCGCCAGCGAGCTTTCCGCCGCATCAATGAAGCCGGTCAGAAACTGCGCCGGATCGCGCGGCCCCGCCGCTGCCGGCGCAATCGCCCGCAGGCGCTCGGGATAGTCGGGCCAGCGGTCACGCAGGCGCGAGCGGAACACCCGCTGCAATTGCGAAAAGCCGCCATAGCCGAGCGCCTGGGCAAAGCGCACCAGCGTCGAGGGCTGGACATGCGCGCGCGCCGCGATGCTGGCGGCCGAGCCAAAGGCGATTTCGTCCGGATGGTCCACCGCATAGGCCGCTGCCTGGCGCAGGCGTTTGGGCAGATTGTCGGCGCCGCCGACGAGGCGGGCACGCAACGTGTCAAAATCCTGGGGCGGGGCGGCTTGGTCCGGGGTCATGAAATGGGGCGCTCTTGCGTTTTGCGACGCACCACTTGCGCACGCGCTGCGGCTGCAAGACTGGCAGATTTTTCCGCATATTGGAATGATAATTCCAGAATTAGAACGCAATGAAATGCGAGCCGCGCTGGAGCCTCAGTCGCCGCCGCCGCCGCCGCCCGAGCCGCTGTCACCCCTGTCAGCGCGTGCGCGCGCCTCCAGCCATGCTCCTGCGCCAGCCGCGCGCTGAAGGCAAAAGCCGCGTCCGGGTCGTCTGCAGAATATGCGGCAAGGCGCGCCAGCAGCGCCCAGTCCTGCGGGTATGCCGGGCCTGTGCATGCACGCCTCCCCAAGGTCAGCCGCGCGGCTGCGTGTCGCCAAACGCGTCGACTGTGCCCGGCTGGCCGTCGCCGCCCGGCTCTGCAAGCGTTTCCCCAGCGGGCGCAGCTTCAGGCAAACTGGCCGGTTTGTTCGCACTGGCCGCTGTCGTCCTGCGCAGCTGATGCCATAGAATCGCGCCAAAAAAGAATGCGGCCGCCACCCAGAAAAGCATCACATCCGATACCGGGCTGCTCTGGGCTGCCCTTGCCCCGGTGGCCGTTGTCGCCAGCAGCACCCCGGCGGCGGGCAGCATCGCCGCGAACCGCCTGCCGCCGCCGGAGCCTGAAGCCGCCAGGCGCAGGCACTGCCCCGCTCCAGCCGCGCCGCGCGCCTGTATTCCCCGCATCCCGTCAGTCAAGAATCTGTCCCCCGTCAAAGCTCATCGCGAGCCGCCCCGTCATAACGCGAAATGCGTCACTTTCCATTAAGCTGCGGTAAAGATCAC
>JANLPP010000264.1:0-5556 GCA_031367295.1 Hyphomicrobiales bacterium
CGCACGGCCGCCTCGGCTTCACGTCCCGCCCGCGTGGCGATGGGGTAGAGGTCGCCGCGCCCAAGGCCCATATCTGCCAGCTCGCGGTCAGTGGTGAATTCCAGCTCGCGGCTGATCTGGTTGAAGGCGCGGCGTCCGGCGAGCTTGCGTTCGACGAAATATTTGATGGCGATGAGTAACATCAGAGGTCTCCATGTATATTGCCCTTGTGGGCAATGGCCTTAGGAAAGCTCCTCCCAAACTTGCTTGCGTTATAGTTAGTGGATCCGAGTAAATTGAACAGCCCCAAAGCCACCGGATAGATATGCGATATTTGCATATCAAATTTATGACAATTCGCATAATTAGATTTTTATGCAAACGATGCCTGTTAATTCAGCGCAAAAATGACCGAAATCCGGAGAATTATTTCACAAAATATGAATGATTTATGCATTTTTAAGATTCGAGTTGCGTTGAACCGCCGACAACGGTGCTGCCGGCGAAGGATACTGATCGCTCCAGCAAACTGAAAAACCCGCCGGAGCGCTGAACGCAGCCGACGGGTGAACGCAATGAACCAGCGGCAGGACGAGCCTGCCCTCAGGCGTTTCAGACCATCACATCGTCTTGTTTGGATGCGCCATCATGCGATGATGGCCATGGTGACGCATGCCGTGATGCCCGCGCATCCAGTGATGCCGCATGCCATGATGACCGTGGTGGCGCATGCCATGATGCATTTTATGACGCATGCCGTGGTGCATCATTGCCTGTTCAATCTGCGCGCCATCGGCGGAGGCCGCAGCGACAGCCGGGTCAAGCGTCGGCAGCGCGGAAGCAGGCGCGCCGGAAAACGCGGCGAGACCGAACGCCAGCGCAATGGCGGAAAGTTTCAGCGAAAACGGTGTCATTTGAGTTCCTTGCGGTTGTTGCGTGATCAAGCGGCGGGAGGCTGCAAGCCTTGACGACCAAGGCGAACGCCACTCGCTCAGACAGCTAACCAATCATCGGGGGCAAGAGTTCCGGATCAAGGCACAATTTTTGGCGCATGGTGTGGTGAAAACAGTTGGCACCCGGGAGAGGCAGGAATGCTACCTACGCGGATCGCGGCCACCCGGAGCTTTCAGAATTTTTCATATGCAGGGGCATCAGCCAAACGACTGAATACAAGCGCGACGAAAAAATCCCGCCGCGCAATCAAGCCAGCGGCGGGATCAACATTCAGCAGATTGCGGTAAGCTTTGCAGTCACCGCTTGTTGCCTGAATTAGCCTTACATCTTTTTGCCATGCATCATCTTTTTGTGCTTCATCATCTTCTTGTGGTGCATCATCTTGACCTGCTCGATCTGCACGGAGCCAGCGGCGGCAGCCGATACAGTCGAATCAAGTGCGGGCAGGGCCGAGACCGGCGCGCTGGCAAATGCCGCAAGTCCAAGGGCAAATCCGATTGCGGACAGCTTTACCGAAAAATGTGTCATATGAGTTCCTTCCCGTTGGGCCCGTTCGACAGGTTCGCAGCAAAGCGGCCTGAACGATTCGTCGGCGACCTGAACGTTCGCCGATGCCAAGCGTAGCGCTCCGCGGAAATCTGTCGCATCACAAACCAGATAGCATCAATCACGTCATTGTGAGCCGGATTGACTGCAACCAGCCTGGCCGCGCGCCCCCTGCTCTGAGGCCGACGCGTCGCGCAGCTATTTTTACGCCGGCGGAGATGCGCCTTGGCATTTTGGCTCTGACATTGTTACATGGCGACGTGAGCATGCGACGCTGGCCTGATTTGGCAGGCAAGCGGCGGGGAGACTTTGAGTTGGGAGCACATGGCGGCACCGGCAACCAGCCGGACTGCGGAACTGGTTCTGACGTGTCTGCGCCGGGTCATCACCGCGCGTATCCCGAGACATATGCCGCGCTTGATCTTGGCACAAATAATTGCCGCCTGCTGATTGCCCGTCCAGCCTATGAGGGTTTTCGCATTGTTGACGCTTTTTCGCGCATCGTGCGGCTCGGCGAGGGTCTGTCACGCACCGGCGCGCTGTGCGAGGCGGCGATTGCCCGCACCATCGGTGCCCTGCACATCTGCCGCGACAAAATGGACCAAAGGCGGGTCAGGCGGGCACGGCTGATTGCCACTGAGGCCTGCCGCGCTGCGGCAAACGGCCAGGCTTTTGTCGAGCGCGTCGCAAAAGAGACCGGGCTTGAACTCGAAATTGTCAATCGCGAGACCGAGGCGCATCTGGCTGCCGCAGGTTGCGCGTCTCTGGCGGACGCGCGCGCCAGCGGCATTGTGCTGTTCGACATCGGCGGTGGCTCGTCGGAAATTGTCTGGCTGTCCTGTCCGGAAAAGGGCACGCCGCCGGGAACCCGTGGCCGCGTGCGCGAATGGGCATCGCTGCCGCTGGGTGTAGTCTCGCTCGCCGAGAAATTTGGCGGCCAGGACGTCGATTGCGCGGTCTATGAGGCAATGGTGACCTATGTGGCGGAGGCGCTGGCGGATTTTGTCGAGCGCACGGCGCAGCGCAAACGCTGTGCGGCGTTCCACCTGCTGGGCACGTCGGGTACTGTCACCACCATTGCCGGCGTCCACCTTGGCCTCAGCCGCTATGACCGGCGGCGCGTCGATGGCCTGTGGATGTCCAATTGCGAGGTCGATGCTGCCATCGGCACACTGCGCGCCATGACTTTTGCCGACCGCGTCTCCAATGGCTGCATCGGGCACGACCGGGCGGATCTGGTGCTGGCCGGCTGTGCCATTCTGGAGGCGATCCGCCGGGCCTTCCCGACCAACCGGGTGCGCATCGCTGACCGGGGCCTGCGCGAGGGCATTTTGATGGAAATGATGAGCGCCGACCATGTCTGGCGCGAACCGCGCGAGGCCTGAGGTGACCGGCAAAGGAGAGGTTGGCGGCCGGGCCGGCGGGCGCTCGCTCAAGGTGCGGGTCAAAACCGCCAAAAAGCGCACCGTCGGGTCAACCATCTGGCTGGAGCGCCAGCTTAATGATCCCTATGTGGCGCAGGCCAGGCGCGACGGCTACCGCTCGCGCGCAGCCTATAAACTGATTGAGATGGACACCAGGTACGGGCTGCTTAAACTCGGCCAGCGCATCATTGACCTTGGTGCCGCACCCGGCGGCTGGGCTCAGGTGGCGGCCAAAAAAGTGGGGTCAGAACTGGGACGGGGCCGGGTGATCGGTATTGACCTGTTGAATATTGATCCGATTCCGGGCGTTGAGTTCACCGTCATGGATTTTCTGGCTGACGACGCGCCGGACGCGCTGAAGGCACAGCTGGGCGGCCTTGCCGACGGCGTGATGTCCGACATGGCCGCCAATGCCATGGGCCACCGGCCGACGGACCATCTGCGCATCGTGGCGCTGGCCGAGCTTGCGGCACATTTTGCCTTTGAGGTGCTGGCCCCCGGCGGGTTTTTCGTTGCCAAGGTGTTGCAGGGCGGCACGGAGAACCAGCTGCTGGCGCTGCTGAAACAGCGGTTTGGAGTGGTCCGGCATGTCAAGCCGGAGGCCAGCCGGGCAGGCAGCGCCGAACTTTATGTGCTGGCGACGGGGTTTAGGGGATAGGGCGTTGCCTTGCTTTGTCGCTTGGCCTATCCCGCCGCGTAGTCCCGAATTATAAAATTTCCTGGTGGATCATGTCGGAAATTGTTTCAAAATCCCCCCCGCATCCCCCCCTCGCCCTCATCATGGGCAGCCAGTCCGACTGGGCGACCATGCGCCACGCAGCAGAAACGCTGGCGGCGCTGGGCGTGGCGTTTGACGCGCGCATCGTATCGGCCCATCGCACGCCGGATCGGCTTGTGGCCTTTGCCAGGGGTGCCAAAGCGGCCGGGTTTCAGGTGATTATCGCCGGGGCAGGCGGCGCGGCGCATCTGCCGGGCATGACGGCGGCGATGACGCCGCTGCCGGTC
This sequence comes from Hyphomicrobiales bacterium, assembly GCA_031367295.1. Taxonomy (GTDB): domain Bacteria; phylum Pseudomonadota; class Alphaproteobacteria; order Rhizobiales; family Beijerinckiaceae; genus JANLPP01. The sequence continues at coordinate 3,909 of JANLPP010000264.1, forward strand.
TTTGGCGTGCCAGTCGAGAGCAAGACCTTGTCCGGGCAGGACTCACTGCTGTCGATCGTGCAGATGCCAGCGGGCATACCTGTAGGCACGCTGGCCATCGGCAAAGCTGGCGCCATCAACGCGGCACTCCTGGCGGTGGCGGTGCTTGCCCTGCACGATCCGGCGCTGGCTGCCCGGCTTGACGCGTGGCGGGCTGCGCAAACATCGGGCGTCGCTGACCGGCCCACGGACGAGACTTAAGGTTATACATGATAAAACCCGGGCAGACAATTGGAATACTGGGCGGTGGACAGCTTGGCCGCATGCTGGCTTTGGCTGCCGCCCGGCTTGGCCTGAAGTGCCACATTTACGCACCCGAAGCAGGCAGTCCGGCCTTTGACGTCGCCGCCTGCCACACGATCGCAGCCTATGACGACGAGGCCGCGCTGTCCATTTTTGCGCGCAGTGTTGCGATTATTACCTATGAATTCGAGAATGTTCCGGCGGCAACCGCCGCCTTCCTGACCCGGCTGTGCCCGGTGTTCCCCGATGCCCGCGCACTGCAAACGGCGCAGGACCGCCTGACCGAGAAGGATTTTTTGCGCGGGCTGGGCATCGCCACCGCGCCCTATGCGCCGGTGGATGACGCGGCCACGCTGGCGCGGGCAGTTGCCACTATCGGTTTCCCGGCCATCCTCAAAACCCGGCGCATGGGTTATGACGGCAAGGGGCAGGCACTGCTGCGCAAAGCGGCGGATCTTGATGCGGCCTATGCCAGCCTGGGCGGCCAGCCTGCGGTTCTGGAAGGTTTTGTGCAGTTTGAGCGCGAGGTTTCTGTCATCGCCGCGCGCGGGCGGGGCGGCGAGTTCCGGGCCTATGACATTTGCGAAAATATCCATGAAAACCATATCCTGGCGCAGACTCTTGTTCCCGCGCATCTGGATGCGGCAACGCAGCACGAGGCGGAAGAACTGGCCCGCCGCATCTGCGCGGCGCTGGATTATGCCGGCGTCATTGGCGTCGAGATGTTTGCCGCCGCCAATGGTGCGCTGACCGTCAACGAGATCGCTCCGCGCGTGCATAACTCCGGCCACTGGACGCTGGATGGTGCGGTCACGTCACAGTTCGAGCAACATATCCGCGCCATTTGCGGCTGGCCGCTGGGGTCAACGCGGCGGCATGGGCGGATCGAGATGCGCAATCTGGTCGGGCAGCAGGCAGACCGCTGGGCAGAGCTGGCGGGGCAGGAGGGGACCACGCTCCACCTTTACGGAAAAGGCGATGCGAGGCCAGGCCGGAAGATGGGCCATGTGACTAAGGTTTTGCCTGAAGTGTGATTGGCATATACAGGAATTATAAACATAAAATATGAAAGAGACAGCCGATGATTCGCCTATCCCTTGTCATTGCGGCGCTCGCCGCTGGCGTCCCCGCCAGTGCCTCCGAAAAGTCCGGAAAACTCTGCGGCTGGATTCAAAACCCGACACCGGCCAACTGGTGGCTGACCGACAGCCGCGGCGAATGGATTATCAATACGCAAGGCGGCGCGCAGGCCGAGGGCGACCCGCCGGCCTTCACGGCCAGCCAATGGGTCAAGACCCAGCCCAATGGCTATGGCTATGGTTGCGGCTGTATCGAGGCGGTTGTTGACGCAAGCGAAAAACGCGTC
>JANLPP010000474.1:0-5747 GCA_031367295.1 Hyphomicrobiales bacterium
AGCACCATGAACCAGGCTTTGTTGTTCCATGTCTTGGTCATGGCCGCCCCGCTTCACTGACACGGTGGCCATCGACATAGATGTGGATGCGCGATGTTTCTATAGCAATGCAGGCGTCGCCTTCCGGCGGCGCTTCCCCGGTCAGTGTCGCGACCATCGCATGCCCTTCAAATGATACCTTGGCGAGGCGGATTCGGCCAAGGTCGTTGATCTTTTCAATCTTCACCGGCAGGCCCGCCCCACGCCCGGCCAGCGTTACAAACTCGGGCCGCACGCCCAGCTCGATCTTTTTTGCGCCCGCAGGCAGCGTCGGCGCGCCCTTCAGCAAAATCGCCTGCTGGCCGACATAGGCGGCCGCCCCCTCAATGCGGCAGGGCAGCACATTCATGCCGGGCGAGCCGATAAAATGGCCGACGAATGTATGTGCGGGCCGCTCGAACAATTCTTCCGGCGTGCCGATCTGCACCACATCGCCGTCATGCATCACCACCACCTTGTCGGCGAAGGTCAGCGCCTCGGTCTGGTCATGCGTCACATAGATCATGGTCACATTCAGCTTCTTGTGAATGTCCTTCAGCGTCGAGCGCAGCTCCCATTTCAGATGCGGGTCAATGACCGTCAGCGGCTCGTCAAACAATATCGCCGCAACGTCGGCGCGCACCAGGCCGCGCCCCAGCGAAATCTTCTGCTTGGCGTCGGCTGTCAGGCCGCGCGCCTTGCGGTCGAGGTCTTTGGTCAGGTTCAGCAGACCGGCGATCTCGCGCACCCGCGCGTCGATCTGATCAGCCGGCATGCCCCGGTTTTTCAGGGGAAACGCCAGGTTGCCATAGACAGTGATGGTGTCATAGATCACCGGAAACTGGAACACCTGCGCGATGTTGCGCTGCTCGGTCGGCAGGCGCGTCACGTCGCGGTCATCGAACATGATGCGCCCTTGCGAGGGTATGACAAGGCCCGAGATAATGTTGAGCAAAGTGGTCTTGCCGCAGCCGGACGGCCCCAGCAGCGCATAGGCCCCGCCATCATCCCAGATATGCGTGGACGCCTTCAACGCATAGTCCTGCGGACCGGCGGGGTTGGCCTTGTAGGAATGCGCGAGATTGTCGAGCAGGATGCGAGCCATGGCGCGGCCTCAGGCTTTCATCAAATGTTGCGGCGCATAGGCGGTTCGCCCGTCGGCGGCAAAGGCAAACAGCTCGCGCGCGTCAAGATGCACCTCGATTTTCGCGCCCGGCTCGTAGCGCCGCACGCCTGGCGCCAGCGCCACCCAGCGGTGGCCCGCAACCTCCACATGCACAAAACTTTCCGAGCCGGTGATTTCAACGACGCGCACTGTTGCCGGGAACGACAGCGCATGCGCGGCGGGCCGCTCAAGATAGAGCTGGTGCGCGCGGAAGCCGAGCGTGTAAGACCCGTCGGCAAGGCCCGGAAACAGGCCGGCGCCGCCAATGCCAGACCCGTCAATGCCAGACCCGTCAATGCGCGTATCGTCGCCTTTGACCTGCGCAGCGCAGGTGTTGAGCGGCGGGTCGGAGAACACGCCAGCGGTCAGCACATCGCCGGGATTGCGGTAGACCTCGCTGGTGCGGCCAAACTGCGTGACGCGCCCCTGCCACAGCGTCACTGTCGAGCCGCCCAGCATCAGCGCCTCGGATGGCTCAGTCGTCGCGTAAACAAAGATCGCGCCGGTCGCCTCGAAAATGCGCGGCAGCTCCTCGCGCAGTTCCTCGCGCAGCTTGTAATCAAGATTGGCCAGCGGCTCGTCCATCAGCACCAGGTCCGCGCCCTTCACCAGCGCGCGGGCAATCGCGGTGCGCTGCTGCTGGCCGCCGGACAGCTGCAGGGGCAGCCGGTCCAGCATCGGCGCAAGCCGCAACAGACGCGCCGCCTCGCGCACTTTTTTGTCAATTTCGGCGGAGGCCAGCCCGCGCACGCGTAACGGCGAGGCGATATTCTCGTAAACCGTCATCGCCGGATAATTGATAAACTGCTGGTAGACCATCGCCACATTGCGGTGGCGCACGTCAACGCCGGTCACGTCCTTGCCATTGAACAGAATGCGCCCGCTCGTTGGCGCGTCGAGGCCCGCCATCAGCCGCATCAGCGTCGTTTTGCCGGCCAGCGTCGCGCCGAGCAGCACGTTGAGGCTCCCGCTTGCCAGCGTCATCGACACATCGCTGACGCAGGCCGATGCGCCCACCGATTTGGACACATTGTCGAGGCTCAGGTTCATGCCCGTGCTCCCGCTGCGCGTTTCTCGGGGACGCCCTGCGTGCCCATGTAATCGTCAAGCGCCAGCGTCTCGGCAGGACTGAACCGCAGGCCCAGCTTGCTGCGCCGCCACAGCACGTCAGCGGCGCGCGCCGCCCATTCTTCGCGCATCAGATAGTCAACCTCGGCCTTTGTCACATCTGCGCCAAACATCTCGCCAAGATCGGCCAGCGACGCCGCGCCCGCAAGGATTTTTTCTGCGCAGGTTCCATAGGCGCGGGCAAGGCGCGTGGCATGGGCTGGCGTCAGGAACGGAAAAGCGCCCCGCAGTTTGCCCACCAGCGCGGCAAAGCCATCCCGGGCAAAATCGCCGCCCGGCAGCGCCGCGCTGCCAGTCCAGCCGCGTTTGGCCTGCGCCTGCGCGGGCACAAAGGCCGCAAGCTTGTCGAGCGCCGATTCCGCCAGCCGGCGGTAGGTCGTGATCTTGCCGCCGAACACCGACAGCAGCGGCGCGCGGCCCTCGCCTGCATCCAGCGTCAGCACATAGTCGCGCGTCGCCTCCTGCGCCTTGCTGGCGCCATCGTCATACAGCGGGCGCACGCCAGAATAGGTCCACACCACATCCGCCTCGCGCACTGGCTTCGCAAAATACTCGCTGACGGCGTTGCACAGATAAGTGATCTCGCCTGCTGTTGCATGCACGGCGCCCGGCTCGCCGGTGTAGTCAAGGTCGGTTGTGCCGATGAGGGTAAAATCTCGCTCATAGGGAATGGCGAAGATGATGCGGTTGTCGGCGTTCTGAAAAATGTAGCAGCGGTCGTGCTCGAAAATCCGCTTCACGACAATATGCGACCCCTGCACCAGCCGCACCCGTTCCTGCGAATTGGCACGCACCCGCTGGCCCAGCACTTCGGCGACCCAGGGGCCGGCGGCATTGACCAGCATGCGGGCCTTGATCTGGCGCGGGGCAGGGCTGGCGGCGCTCCTGACCGCCAGCGTCCACAGCCCGTCCGCCCGGTCGGCGGACAGCAGTTCGGTGTTCGTTTCAATGCGCGCGCCATGCGCCCGCGCGTCCATGGCGTTGAGCACGACGAGGCGCGAGTCCTCCACCCAGCAGTCGGAATATTCGAAGGCCTTGCCATAGCCCGGCTTGAGCGGCTTGCCGGCCGGATGCGATTTGAGGTCGATGCCCTGCGTCGCGGGCAGCAGCTTGCGCCCGCCCAGATGGTCATACATGAACAGGCCAAGCCGCAGCAGCCAGGCGGGGCGCAGGCCGCTGTGATGCGGCAGGACAAAACGCAGCGGCCAGACGATATGCGGCGCGAGTTTCCACAGCACCTCGCGCTCGATCAGCGCCTCGCGCACCAGCCGGAATTCGTAATGTTCAAGATAGCGCAGCCCGCCATGAATGAGTTTGGTCGAGGCGGAGGAGGTGCCGCTGGCAAGATCGTTTTTTTCGCACAGATAGACTGACAGGCCACGTCCGGCCGCATCGCGCGCGATGCCGCAGCCGTTGATGCCCCCGCCGATGATGGCGATGTCGTAAGTCTGCCCGTCCACGTTCGCTCCCTGCCGCGCGGCGCTGCGCACGGATCATTTTTCTCGTTGGAGCAACGTTCATATGAAAGCAAATGAACTGTCAAGCGAATTTAACTGAACCTGTCGCGCTGTGACACACCAATGTCGGCGTGACTGTCGGTCTCTAATTCGCCGTCGTTTTCGCCGCCGGTTTCGACCACCTGCACGCCGCTCGCCGCACACACCGCCGCAAAAGCTCTTGAGGTCATCCGGTCGGTGACAAAAATATCGATGTCCGAAATATGGGCAATGCGGATCGGGGCCGAGCGTTCAAATTTCGTCCGGTCCGCCACCAGTATAACCTTGCGGGCATTTTCAATAATGGCCTTGGCAACCCGCACCTCGCGATAGTCAAAATCCAGCAGCGTTCCGTCTTCATCAATCGCCGAACTGCCAATAACCGCAATATCAACCTTGAACTGGCGCACAAATTCGACCGCCGCTGTGCCGATAACGCCGCCGTCCGCATGTCTGACCGGCCCGCCGGCAATGATAACCTCGAAACGCGGCACACTATACAGCTGCATCGCGACGTTGAGGTTGTTGGTGATGATCAGCAGGTCCTTGTGGCCGCGCAGCGCCCGGGCAACCTCCTCGGTCGTGGTGCCGATATTGATGAACAGCGAGGCCTTGTCAGGGATCAGCCCCGCCGCCGCCGCGCCAATGGCCTGCTTCTCGCCCTGCGCCAGCACCCGGCGCGCCTCATAGGACAGGTTCTCGACACCCGAGGCCACCACCGCCCCGCCATGCACCCGCAGCAGCAGGCGGCGCTCACATAAATCATTGATATCCTTGCGGATTGTTTGCGTCGTCACGTCATAGCGGGCGGCCATTTCATCAACCATGACGCGCCCGGCGGCGCGCGCAAGGTCGAGAATTTCCTGTTGGCGGGGCGCAAGCGGATCAGACACGCGGGGCACTTTCAGCTGGGACAAGAGCGCCATCATAGGCGCGCGCGCCGGCAAATCCAGCGCGGCGATTGCGCCCGCGCTAGCCTTGCCGCCGCAAAATCAGCGCTGCCGCCGTGCCGCCATCCGCCTTGCGGTAATAGCCGGCGCGCTTGCCCACCTGCGCAAAGCCAAACCGCGCATACAGCGCCAGCGCGGCGGTATTTGCCTCGTCAACCTCCAGAAACATCGCCCGCACGCCGCGCGTTTCCGCCTGGGCCAGATGCGCCTTCAGCAGCAAACGGCCAAAACCATGACGCTGCCAGGCCGGAGCCACGGCGATGGACAGGAGCTCAGCTTCGTCAAAGCCTTGGCGCGAAAGGGCAAATCCGTAGAGCGCCCGGCCCCGGCTGTCGAAAGCGCCGTCGGCAAAGACGTTTTCCGCTGCCAGCAGCCGCTCGAATTCCCCGCCGCTCCACGCATGCGGAAAACTGGCCGCGTGGATCGCCGCGCAGTCCACGGCCCGCTCCGGCCGCAGCGCGCGGATTTCGGGACTGGGCTTCTTGCGGAAGAAAGACAGCATTTGCGGGCCGGTCAGACTGTGGCGGACGCTGGCGCGGGCGTCACGTCGGCGGGCTTGAGATACAGCGGGCGGGCGGGTGCCTGCGCTGGATTGGCCATTGCGCCCAGCCGCGCCACAAAGCCGATTTCCGGCATTGGCGGGCGGGCGGCCGGTTCGGCATTGAGGCCAAGGGTCCAGGCCTCGATGGCCAGCGAGGCAGCGCCATTGCCAACCAGCCGCAGATGTCTGGCGCGCGACAGCTCAAGCGCCTGGCGCGGCGTGCAGACAGTCGCCTCAAACAGGCTCTGCCCCTGCGGCCCAAAACCCTGCGCGTAAACCTGCCCGTGCCGCGCGTCGATTGCCGCGAGCACGGCGGCGGTTTCCCCCGGTTTCAGCAGCGGCGCGGCCAGCGCCGCCAGTGTCGAGACGCCCACCACCGGAATGCCGCAGGCCAGCCCGATGGCGCGGGCCGCCGCAACGCCAATGCGGATGCCGGTGAACGAACCGGG
>JANLPP010000321.1:0-4070 GCA_031367295.1 Hyphomicrobiales bacterium
CGAACGAGGTCATGGCGATTGATCCAATTATCGTCTCGCGTCAGCATATCCTTTGGCGTCAACAAGACATAGTCACCATTGGCGTAGGGAAGCTTGAATAGCTTCCGTTCCCATACCTCTGTTTCAAAATTAAAAGAGACATTATCAACCGTTACATCTCTCAAAAAAATCGGAGCAATGTTCGCGACCGCGAATTCTTGAGTAAACGAGCACAAATGATCCTTAATCAAATTCGAAACGAAATCACTGATGTTGTCTCGTCCGACGCCTTCCTGGATAAGACAGACTTTCTCCAGATGCGTCCCTTTCGTAATCTCTTCGGCACCCAAATCGGCAAAGAGGGTGCCGAGGCTTTGATGCAGAGCACGGGCAAAATCGATCCCAAGGCCGCTGCCCGCATTGCCCGTTTTCGAAAATCCGAGCCAAGTTTGCTTCACTTCTGGAAAGCAATACCAAGCACGAAGCAAACCTTCATCTATTTGACCCCGTTTTGCTTTTTCGCGAAGAAAGATCAGATACTTAACTATGGACTCATGCAGTGCCTTGTATTCTGGTTTCTTGCTATTAAAAAGCAAGAAGGGATCAATAAACATCGGGAGATCCGTAATGATCGAAACGTCAAACGCACCGCGCTTGTCAAGCAAGGCGGGGTCAACACCGAATCGATCACTAAAATAAGTCGACATACTTCAATTATAGGGGTCATCGCCTAAATTGAAAGCGTCAAAGCGAAATTAAGGGTGCCGCCTACGCCCAACTCGGCAGCTTGGAAAAGCGCGCTCCGAACTTATAAGATCTGTTTTAAGCCAACCACAACACCCAGCTCCTGGTGGGAGTTTTGGTTGGCTGAAAACAGGGAGTCCAAGGCGGTCAAAGATTGCTTGCGAAGATCTTTTGAAAGCGGCAAACTGCGATTCAAATTTTCACGCTTCGAAGCCGCAAAAATACACGCAAAAGTAGCCAAAAATGCAATGCTAAAACTTCCACGCTGGCAGGTGGGCCAGATTTGGGGGCATCTTGGCACATTGCCACATTGGCTAAAATGTTGGCGATGAAGGGGAAAATCCTCTGTGTATTGGCGGCGCTCCCCCGCCAGCCGCGCTGCGCATAGTGCGCATTGATTTTCAAAAACCACATAAATATTTCAATTTTTCGGCAACCTTCGCACCATCGGATTTCATCGAAAAACATTGCCCCGCAAGCTGTTTGGGGGGGCATAAGGGGGGCATATTTTTCTTTGGCCCAGGTGCGATGCCCCCAATGCCGCTCTCCGGCACGAGCGACCGCATGGCGAAGCCGCGCCTGAAGGCCTTCAAGCTCAGCGATGGGCACGGACGATATATTGAGCGAAATTCTTACCCAAACAAGATCAACCCTCGGCCTTTATGAAATTCAACGGCGCAAGTCCCCTTGTCCCGCCTCGCGTAACCTCAATCGGCCCCAACTTCACTCATCCCGCCCAAACCTCACGCCACCCCCAGCACCGCAGCCACCCGCGCGATCAACGCCTCCTCAAACTCATGCACATGGCCGTCGGCGCGGGCTATGGCCCACATCATTTCAATCACCCGCGTGCGCTCTTCCGGCCCAAGCCGCCGCTTCAGGCTGGCGGCAAAGCTGCTGAAACCGGCGGCTTCGGCGTCCGCCAACTGCGCCCTGCCGATCAGCTGGCGGGCGGCGGGGCGGCCGAGAGCGAAGCGGTCGGCGAGCATGGTCTCCAGCGCCTCCGCCTCGCTGTCGAGCATAACGCCATCAACGGCCGCGACATGCACCAGCAGGGCGGCCAGCGTGAGGCGCTCGCTGCCCGCCTCCGCGCCTGCCGGCGCGGTGCGCCCGCCCAGTGTCGCCAGCAGTTCGCTGATTGCTTCAAACATCACCGCCCGCCCCCGCACGCCAAAAGCTGGCGCGATTTGTAAACCACCGCTGCAAAGTTTGACAGCCCCGCTCCCCGCCTGTATGCAGCCGCCATCTCTCACATCGAGTGATACCGCCAACGTCCGCGCCGCAGGCCCGGACCCCACGTCCGGCAGCGCTTTGCGCCCCCGGGCGCGTTTTGTTTTGCACGCGCGTGATCCGCGCCAGAGGAGAGGGGAGCCAATGTTCGAAAGCCTTGCTGACAAGCTCTCCGGTATTTTTGACAAGCTGACGGGCCGCGGTTCGCTCAGCGAGGACGATGTCAACGCCGCCATGCGCGAGGTGCGCCGCGCCCTGCTTGAGGCGGATGTGGCGCTCGATGTGGTGCGCTCTTTCACCGACAAGGTGCGCACGCGGGCTGTCGGTGCCAATGTGGTGAAATCCATCACGCCGGGTCAGATGGTCGTGAAGATCGTCAATGACGTGCTGGTCGAGACGCTCGGCTCCGACGCCGATCCGATCAATCTCGACGCCGCGCCGCCGGTCGCCATCATGATGGTGGGCTTGCAGGGCGCCGGCAAGACGACGACCTCCGCCAAGATCGCCAAGCGGCTGACCGAGCGCCACAAGCGCAAGGTCTTGATGGCCTCACTCGACGTCAAACGCCCCGCCGCGCAAGAGCAGCTGGCGGTGCTTGGCCGCCAGGTAGGCGTCGACACGCTGCCAATCATCGCCGGGCAAACGCCGGTGCAGATTGCGCGGCGCGCGGAAGAGGCGGCGCGGCTGCAAGGCTATGACGTCATCATTCTCGACACGGCAGGCCGCACGCATATTGACGAGCCGCTGATGGCCGAAATGGCCGAAATCAAGGCCGCCACCCGCCCGCATGAAATATTGCTCGTCGCCGACGCGCTGACTGGCCAGGACGCGGTCAATCTCGCCCGCTCCTTTAACGAGCGCGTCGAGATTACCGGCATTGTGCTGACACGAATCGATGGCGACGGGCGCGGCGGCGCGGCGCTCTCCATGCGCGCCGTCACCGGCAAGCCGATCAAACTGATCGGCACCGGCGAGAAGGTTGATGATCTCGACGATTTCCATCCCGCCCGCATCGCCAACCGCATCCTTGGCATGGGCGATATTGTCTCGCTGGTCGAGAAGGCGGCGCAGACCATCGACATGGCGCAGGCCCAGCGCATGGCCGAGCAGATGCGCAAAGGCCGCTTCGACTTGAATGACATGAGCGAGCAGCTGGGCCAGGTCGAGAAAATGGGCGGCATGGGCGGCATTATGGGCCTGATGCCGGGCATGGGGAAGATGAAAGAGCAGCTCGCCGCCGCCGGTTTTGACGACAGGATGGTGAAGCGCCAGCGCGCGATTATTTCGTCGATGACGGTGGGCGAGCGGCGCAACCCCGATGTGCTGAAAGCCTCGCGTAAAAAACGCATCGCGGCGGGCGCAGGCTCCACGGTGGAGGCGGTCAACAAGCTGTTGAAGCAGCATCGCAACATGGCCGATGTGATGAAGGCGATGGGCGGCTCTGGCAAAAAGGGCATCATGGGCAAGCTTGGCTCGATGATGGGCATGGGCGGCGGCAATCCAATGGCAGGCATGCCGCAGCCTTCGCCTGAACAGATCGCGGCGATGCAAAAGCAGTTTGGCGGCAAGCTGCCGGGCATGCCCTCAGGCGGCATTCCCGACGCGCCGCCGCCCGGCGCGTATGGCGCGCCGAAATTACCAGGATTACCAGGGCTTGGCGGGAAACTGCCGGGGCTTGGCGGAGGTTTCCCCGGCGGGTTCAACCCGTTTGGGGGCAAGAAGAAGTAAATCGTCAATTCAACTCAAAATCAGGAAAACACCATGTCCCTCAAGCTCAGACTCTCCCGCGGCGGCGCCAAGAAGCGCCCGTTCTACCGCATCGTTGTCGCCGACGCGCGCGCGCCGCGCGATGGCCGTTTCATTGAAAAAATCGGCACTTTCGATCCCTTGAAGAAGGCCGAAGACACGACACGCCTTGTGCTTGATGTCGAAAAAGCCAAAGAGTGGATCGCCAAGGGCGCGCAGCCGACCGACCGCGTTATCCGCCTGCTCGACAGTCTCGGCGTGATGAAGCGCGAAGCCCGCGTCAACCCGGAAAAGGCCAAGCCGAAGAAGAAGGCGCAGGAGCGCACCGCAGCAAACGAAGCAGCGGCGGCCAAGCTGGCTGCGGCGGTTGC
>JANLPP010000344.1:0-3544 GCA_031367295.1 Hyphomicrobiales bacterium
CTGCACGCGCGCCACCAGCGCCGCCTCGCTGAGCCGGCCATAGGGAAACCCCGCGTCATCGGCGACATAGGTAAAGCGCGCGTCCGGTCGGGCGCGCAAAACCTCGGCGAACACCGTCAGCCCGCCAAGGCCGGAGTCGAAAACGAGAATGCGGGGCGGCTTGGCAGTGGCGGGCATGGGCAAGGGTGGAGCGCGGCGGGCGGGGGCATGGGCACCGGCAAGAAGGTCAATATGCATGGCGTAACAGCAAAGCAGAGCGGGGTTAAGGGGGCGTTGCTGGTGCCACCAAGCCGCTGACTTGACCTCCGCCGCACCACGCGCGCCAAGCCCCGCCCCGGCGCGGGCCGGCTCGTGACCGGGCATCTCCTGATGCAATGCGCATTTTGCAGATCGTTAACAGACTTGTGGGACCAATGCGCATTCCTCAAACGGATCGTCACCATGGCCGGGTCACTGCCCACACTCCTCGTCTCGCGGCAGGCCCGCCATGTTGGCGTTGACTGGACGCGTGCGCGTAGCTGGCTTGGTGGCTCGCCACGGCTTGGGGCAACTCCCTGGCCGGTCAGCAAAAAACGCCAGCCCTTGCACTTCGTCGCCCAGATCGATCTTGCCGAGGTTGCTGCCAAGGCGGGGCAGACTGCTTTGCCCGCCAAAGGCGCACTGGCTTTCTTCATTGGTCAGGAAGGTGCTGTCAGGTTTGTTCCGGAAGGTTCAGTGGATGCGCCAGCGCTGCCGCCAGTCGATACGCCGGATTTGACCACCTATGGAGGCTCGGCGGATTGGCCGGTAGATATCGCCGGAAAACCGCTGTTTCCCTGCTGGCCCATTGATTTTGCAGCACTCGATACCGGACCGATGCCTGTCGACCCGGACGATGACGACGCGCATGATGCCTATGCGGCCGCCGGGCGTGCCGCTGTCGAACGCCTCTTTGTCCGCAGGCAATATATCCTGACCCCGGATCTCGCCTTTGCCGGCCCGCCGATTCCGGACTGGTGGCGCAACGCGGTTCATCTCGCTGATGACCTCGCCAAGGCCAGCCGCACCGGACAAGGTGCCCTCGCGCTCTGGCGCGCGAAGCTGGAGGAGGCGCTGCCGAAGGGTGGCAAAGACTTGAGCGACGCCGAGGCCAATGTCGCCGCCAGCGAAGCCGAGCTTGCCAAACTGCACGCCGCGCAGCCAGCTTTTAAAGACTATGTCGCGGAAGTGGCGGTGTGGACGGCAGGGCGCGATCCATGGGCATTGATGAGCGCTGGGGAGATGCAGCAGCTCGCCGTCTATTGGAAACGCAACACGGAGTTTCCTAAACTGACAGGTTACTATGGCATCGGCGGCCTCGAAAGCCTGAAGGATAAAATGTTCAAGGCGTTGCCGGCGTCCGATACATCGGCCTTCGCCGCCTTTCCGGACCCTGTTCGCGCGTTGATCAACGCAAAACGCCCAACCCGGCCGCAGTGGTGGCACAGCGCGATCCAATTCGCTGCCAGCCTTCAGCGTGCGGCGCGGCGCAGTTTGCGGGAAGTGTTGAAACACGACCTGGAATCGCTAGAGCGGCTGCAAAAACAGCTAGACCAGTTGCGTCCGAAAGGCATAGCGAATGTTTTTGGCCGCCTGCGCGCCAAGAGTGAGGAGGTCGTGAAACTTGAAGCGACACTAATCTCCGCCGAAGCGAAGATTGCTGAGATCAGCCGTCTCGAATCCATGTTCCAGGGCTTTGTTCAGGAGACTGCCGCCTGGACGCAGGGGCGAGACCACTGGGCCTTCATGACCCTCGCGGATATTGCGGAGCTTGCAGCGCGGCTGAAACGCGCTGCGGACGAGTTTGAAAAATTCACCAGCTTTTTCGCGACGACGCGACTCGAAGACCTGCAATCCATGACGCTGCGCGCGCTCGCCAGTGGCCCGGACCATGCTTACGCGAGCCTGCCCGAACCGGTGTGCGCGCTGATCAACCGGCAATACCTGCTGCCGCCCAACTGCTGGCATCAGATGTTTGGTCGCGGCGTCGAGATACAGGGCGATTCCAGCGCCATGCGCGAGGACGGCTATATCATGCTGCTGCAATTGACCTATGATGACATGATGCATTGGGATTTCGGCGACAACGGTGCCTATCAATTCTGGATCAGCGCCGCCGATCTTGCCGAGCAGAATTGGGCGAGCGTCAAGATGACGTTCGAGTGCCATTAGACGGCGCGGTGTCGCGGGTTGATAGCAGCGTCCCGGACCTTGACCGATTTGCCCAACTCTCCGTCTTTGCGAGCGCAGCGAAGCAACCCAGAGCGTACAATCTGTTACCCCTTTTTTGCTTGGCTGCGCTCTAAAAGACGGCCAAGTGTGCGAACAGTCAGGTTCACGAGCCGTTGGTATGGCATGCGCGCAGCGCTAGTATTAACCGTAAAAGACGGCCGCTGAAACTTGCGGGTTACTGCATCGCAAAAACTCGGCAGTTGCATTGCGGGCAGGGGGTCGAAGCAAAGCAGAGGCGCGTTAAGAGTGCGTTGAGCTGGGACCGCTTTGCAGCTCCAGCACAACGCTTGTTCACCTTGCAGTCTTTAAAGCACCAAACATATCCATCTGGTCATTGTCGGGTAAACGCACTACTCGGCGTTTCGCTTTATGAGGACTGAAATCTGTCGAGGCTGCAAGTTCAGGGTTTTCACTTGAAAACTCCTCAATTGCTTTCAACCTCGACCCGACATTCATTTTTTCTTCAAACACTTCATAAACCCTGAACATGTTCAATCCGCGTTTGGTTGCGATGACGTGAACGAAATCTCCACGCCATCTCTCCTTCCAAATCTCAACCGCTTCCTCATCTGTGCAGTAAGCCATGGTCTCTTGTCCTTGAGTAGGAAAAGAGATGTCGATGCTAAACTCTGACAGGATTCTTGACGACGCCCAAGCAATGTGCTTGAAGCCGCCTTGTGGGGGGAACCCTATCGCCCGCGACATCTCATCGTGTTTTCGGGTCAGAAAAGCCGGGTTACCGCCCGGCTTTTCGTATTTTGGCACTCCCAACCCTTAAGTGCTAATGGCAGTTTAAGTCAAGGCAGTTTGGCGAACATTACAAGTACAGAAGTTATCCACAGCCGGCATTACTCCACCATGCAACTGGGCATCTACACTTTTGCGGACACTGCGCCCGATCCGCAATCCGGGAAGCGCGTCAGTGCTCACGACCGGCTGCAACAGGTTTTGGAGGAGGCGGAACTGGCCGATCACGTCGGCCTCGATGTCTTCGGCCTTGGCGAGCATCACCGGCCCGACTATGCGGCATCGGCCCCCGCTGTCATCCTGGCCGCCGCTGCGGCGCGGACGAAAAACATTCGCCTCACCAGCGCCGTGACGGTGCTGTCCTCCGACGATCCGGTGCGGGTGTATCAGGATTTCGCCACGCTTGACCTGCTGTCGAACGGGCGGGCGGAGATCATGGCGGGGCGCGGCTCGTTCATCGAGTCGTTTCCGCTGTTTGGTTATGACCTTGATGATTATGACGCGCTGTTTTCGGAAAAACTGGAGCTGCTGCTCAACATCCGCGCCA
>JANLPP010000356.1:0-1550 GCA_031367295.1 Hyphomicrobiales bacterium
GATGCCGCCGATGAGCACGATGAGCGCGATTTTCACGCCAATGTCGAACAAGGAAAACAGGGCGGGGGGATCAACGACACGCACATACATCAGGAACAGTGCGCCGCCAACGCCGGTGAGCGCCGCGCTGAGCGCCATGCCGGTGAGTTTTGTTGTCAGAACATTGATGCCGGCAGCCATTGCCGTATCCTCATTGTCGCGTATCGCTTGCAGGCGGTAGCCGAGGCGGCTGCGCGCAACTGCCGTGAAGACCAGCAGGGTCAGCGCGAAAAAGCCGAGCATCAGCAGCGCGTAAGACAAACGGTCCTTGAAAATCATGTTTTCCAAACCGGCGCGGAACGGAATGGACAGGCCGCGCGCGCCGCCGGTGAAGGTGTCAAAATACATTGCGAGGGCCAGCAGCACCTCTGTGAAAGCCATGGTCGCGATAGCGAAAAACGGTCCGCGCAGGCGGAACACCGGCCACGAAACGGCGACCGCAAGCAACGCCGCCACACCGGCGGCGGGCACCAGCGCCAACCAGGGCGAGACATGCAGCTTGAGATAGAGATTGGCGGCGGTGTAGGCGCCGGCGGCGAAGAACACGCTGTGCCCGAGCGAGAACTGGCCGCCCAGCCCGCCGATGATATTCCAGGCGGTGGCAAGGCCGGCAAACAGGAAGCTGCCCGCCAGAATGTTGAGTGTAAAACTGTCGCGCGCGAAAAGCAGGACCAGTGCTCCGAGCGCTGCCAGCACGGCGAGGTTGACCGGCAGCTCGCGCGCAAATGTCCGCACGCCTGCTGGTTTGCGCAAAGTCAGTGCCTGCTCAGGATTGCTCACGAAGGCCGACCTCCTGCGCGCCCGCATGGCCAAACAGTCCGGCAGGCCGCACGATCAGCACGATGATGAAGACCATGAACAGCACGGCATGTTTCAAAGCCGGATCGAGATAATAACCGGCGATGGCCTCGGTCAGCCCGACAATAAACCCGCCGGCATAGGCGCCCAGAACGCTGCCCAGCCCGCCGAGCACCACCACAGCAAAAGCCGGCATGATGAAGTTGACGCCGATCTGCGGCGACACCGTGTAAAGCGGCGCAAGCAGGCAGCCCGCCAGCCCGGCCAGCGCCGCGCCAACGCCAAAACTGATCATAAACGTGCGCTCAACATCGATGCCCATGAGCCGCGCCGCCTGGCGGTCCTGCGCCACGGCGCGGATGGCCTTCCCCGCCAGCGTAGTTTTCAGGAACCAGCCAAGCCCCGCCGCAACGAGGGTCGCGGCACAGAGCACAATCAGCCTCACAAGACTGACCTGCACCGGACCGATAGACACAGACACAGTGGAGAGTATGGAGTTTGTGCTGTAGCCAGCGCCCCCGGTCAGCGCCAGAATAGTGTTTTGCAACAGCATAAGCAGGCCGAAGGTGGCAAAAATCTGCATCATCGGCTCATTCTGCAGCGGGCGCAGGATGATCCAATAGACCGCCGCGCCGAGCGCAAACAGCGCGGGCACGACCAGCGCCACCGCCAGATAGGGATCCAGCCCCAGCGCTAGCTGCGCAGCAAAGGCA
>JANLPP010000381.1:0-3908 GCA_031367295.1 Hyphomicrobiales bacterium
GCGGTGCGGCGTCCAGCTGACCTTGGCGCGAAAATTGGGGTCGCCCTTTTCGAGCAGGTCCTTAAGCGAATCGACCGTCGCCGCCACGCCGCCCAGTGCGGCAATGCCGGTCAGGGCAGGCTGCGGGGCCTCGGCAAAGCCACTGGCCGGTTCGTTGAGGGCAGGATTGAGCAGCGCTGCCAGATGCTCGCCCAGGGGATGCACATCGGGACGCGCCGCCTTGCTGTTGGGCGAACGGTTGGTTTTTTGAGCGAGTTTGGCCATGCGCCCAGTATGGTCCGATAATGCTGACAGGGAAAGGCAGGAGTGAACCAGAAAGTCGCGCCCCGGCCTTGCGGTTTTTGCATACGGAATGCGGATTTGCGCCCTTTGGCGGATTTACAAGCTGCGCAGGTGAGGTAAGCTGGCCTCAGTTGGCGACTGCAAACGCGGCAGGCAAGCGCGACAATTGTGAGAGGGCGTCATGTGCAGCATGTTTTCGAAGATCAACCCTGACTCGTATGCCTATCAGACGCGCTCGGTGCGGCTTGGCGGCCACGCCACTTCCATCCGGCTGGAAGCCTCTTTCTGGCACACGCTGGAGGAAATTGCCGCGACGGAAAGTGTCAGCCTTGGCCGGTTTCTGACCAAGCTGCATGATGAGGTTCTGGAGTTTCGCGGCGAAACCCAGAATTTCACCTCTCTGCTGCGCTGCGCCTGCCTTACGCACATGAGCAAAATGCGCGGCGCGGCGGTTGCCAAGACTGAATTTGAGGCGCTGCGGTCCCATGGGTTTTCGATGACAGCGCCCGAGTTTGGCACGTCTGACAACACGGGCGTCGAACGCAGCGCCGCGTAACAAGAATTCCCGGTAGTATGGCAATACTACCCGCGTGCCGCACAAGCAGTTTAGGTTCGTTCCAATCTGCACAGCGGGAGCCGGTGTGCCCTGTTTCTAACGGAGCGAAATGACAGTGAGTGGTGTGAAATCCAGCCTGCGCGCAGGCCTGATCGCTGCAAGCGGGGTCGCAGTTCTGGCTGCGGGTCTGGTGTTTGCTCCGGGCCGCTCCCGCGCCGAGGACGCTGATCCCGCCAAAGCCCAGTTCATCAAATCCTGTGGCGTGTGCCACGCAGTTGAAAAAGATGCCGCGCCGCGCCAGGGACCCAGTCTGCTGGGTGTTGTCGGGCGCAAGGCGGCGTCGGTTGAGGGGTTCAAGTATTCCGAAGCACTGAAGTCTGCCGACTGGGCCTGGGACGAGAAAAATCTTGATCCGTGGCTGGAGAATGCCGCGCTTGTAAAACCGGGCACCATAATGAACTACCGCCAGGCCGACCCCGACAAGCGCGCGCTGATCATCGCCTATCTGAAATCCCTGTCGGCCGCCAAATAAGGACGCACGTCTCGTGTCAGCCAAAGCAATTCACATGATGGTGCGGGTGCTGGATGAAAAGCGCTCCGTGGATTTTTACACACGGGCGTTCGGCCTTTCGGTGGCTGACCGCTTCGGCTTTGACAGTTTCACCCTCGTCTATCTGCGCAACGCGGCGGTGGATTTTGAGGTGGAGCTGACCATTAACCACGACCGCAAGGAACCCTATGCGCCGGGTGACGGCTATGGCCACATCGCCTTTGCCGTCGATGATCTCGCCGCCGAACACGCGCGTTTTGAGCAGCAAGGCCTGAAGCCGCTCGCCATCAAGGAGTTTTTCCGCGAAGGCAAACTGCTGGCGAAATTCTTCTTCGTGGCTGACCCGGACGGGTACAAGATCGAAGTTTTGCAGAAACACGGTCGATACGTGTGAACCGCTCCGGCAGAGGGCGGAAACATAAAACAGCATGCCGCATCTGACGCCGCCTGCCACAGGGCAGCGGCGCACCATCCAGGGAGGAATCCAATGACAGAAACACTAGCGCGAGAGGCCGCTGGCTTTGACCGCCGCAGCTTCATGGCAGGCACCGCAACCGCGGCTATTGTTGTGGCCAGTGGCGCGCTGATCCATGCTGGCGAGGCCTGGGGCCTTGAGGTCAAGAACCTGAAGCCGGAAACCATGCGTTCGCTGATCAAGATTGCGCGCGACATTTATCCGCATGACCGTATCGCCGACAAGTTTTACGCGATTGCCATGAAGAGTTTCGACGACAAGTCGAGCGACGCTGCCGTGAAGAAGGGCTTTGAGGACGGCGTTGCCGGTCTCGATGCCGCTGCCATGAAGGCGCATGGCGTGAGTTACGCCAACGTCGGCTGGGAAGGCCAGCGCACCAAGCTGCTGGAAGCGGTCGAGACGACTCCCTTCTTCCAGGGCATTCGTGGCAATCTTGTCGTCGCGCTGTACAACCAGAAGGATGTCTGGCCGCTGTTTGGCTATGAGGGCGAAAGCGCCTCCAAGGGTGGCTACATCAACCGTGGTTTCAACGACATCAATTGGCTCTGATCAGGGCGGGAGGACATCACAATGGCAAAATTTGAACAGACCGACGACTCCGTCGTCGTGGTCATCGGCTCGGGTGCCGGTGGCGGCACGCTGGCAACCGAACTGGCGCTCAAGGGCGTCAAGGTTGTCTGCCTTGAGGCGGGCAAGCGCCATGAAATCGAAGATTTCATCAATGACGAGTGGGATTCATTCTCGCAGCTGGCCTGGACCGATGCACGCACCACGTCGGGCAACTGGCGCGTTGCCAAGGACTTTGCCGGCCTGCCGGCCTGGATCGTCAAGGCGGTCGGCGGCTCCACCATTCACTGGGCGGGCGCTTCGATCCGCTTTCAGGACCATGAGTGGAAGGCCAAGACCAACTATGGCGATGTCAAGGGCGCATCCCTGCTCGACTGGCCGATTGACGGCAAGGAAATGGCCCCCTGGTATGCCAAGGCGGAAGACCGGATGGGCACCACGCTCACCAACAACATCCCCGGCCTGCCCGGCAACAACAATTACAAGATCCTTGAAGCGGGTGCCAAAAAGCTCGGCTACAAGGAAGTCCATACCGGCCGCATGTCGATCAACTCGCAGCCGCGTGATGGTCGCGGGGCCTGCCAGCAGATTGGCTTCTGCTTCCAGGGCTGCAAGTCCGGCGCGAAGTGGTCGACACTTTATGCGGAAATTCCCAAGGGCGAGGCCACCGGCAAGCTTGAAGTTCGCCCGCAGAGCTATGTCACCCGCATCGAGCATGACGCGGCGGGCAAGGTGACCGGCGTTGTCTATATGGACAAGGACGGCAAGGAACAGCGCCAGAAGGCCCGCATCGTTGCGGTAGCCGGCAACTCGATCGAGAGCCCCCGCCTGCTGCTCAACTCCAACTCATCGAAGTTTGCCGATGGTCTGGCCAATTCGTCCGGCAAGGTGGGCCGCAATTACATGCGCCACATGACGGGCTCGGTCTATGCGGTGTTCGACAAGCCGGTGAAAATGTGGCGCGGCACCACCATGGCCGGTGTAATTCAGGACGAATCGCGCCTTGATGCCAAGCGCGGTTTCGTCGGCGGCTATGAGCTGGAGACCCTGTCGCTGGGCCTGCCGTTCATGGCAGCCTTCCTTGACCCGGGTGCCTGGGGCCGTTCGTTCACCTCCGCCATGGATTATTATGATCACATGGCCGGCATGTGGATCGTCGGCGAGGACATGCCGCAGGAAAGCAACCGCATCACGCTGTCGGCTACCAAGGACAAGTTCGGCATGCCGGTCGCCAATGTGCATTATGACGATCATCCAAACGACGTCGCGATGCGCAACCACGCCTATTCGCGTGGTGCGGCGATCTATGAAGCCGCAGGCGCAACCCGCAGCTTCCCGACCCCGCCCTATCCCTCGACCCATAATCTCGGTTCAAACCGCATGTCCGAGAAGCCGGCCGATGGCGTTGTCAACAAGTGGGGCCAGACCCATGACATCAAGAACCTGTTCATCTCGGACGGTTCGCAGTTCACCACTGG
>JANLPP010000395.1:0-2234 GCA_031367295.1 Hyphomicrobiales bacterium
CTGGCTGGTGTCGATCTCGTCCGCGCCCGGAAAACGGTCGGCAACGAGCTTCATGTTGGGGTATTTGGCCTTCTGCCTGGCGATGGCGGCGTCAGCCCATTTGTTGTGCAGCGGCGTCGTCAGCGTGCCGACATAGACGACGTACTCGCCCTTCTCGCCCATGTCTTTGGCAAGCCGGTCCATCTGCACTTCGCCGAACTTGACGGAATCAATCAGCTCGACATTCCAGTCGCGGCCTTCCTGCTCCGGCCCCTCATGAGTGATCACCTTGATGCCCGCCGCCTGGGCGCGCTTCAGCACTGGCTCGCAGACTTTCACGTCGAGCGGCACAAGCCCGATCACCGCAACTTTTTTGGCGATCAGGTCTTCAAGCAGCTTGACCTGCTGGGCCGGGTCGACATTGGCCGGGCCAACCATGGTGGCGTTGATGCCAAAGTCCTTGGCCCCCTTCAGAATGCCCTTTTCCACCGCGTTGAACCAAGGAATGCCGGCGATCTTGACGACGGTGACCATTTCCTTGGCATCAGCCGCATGGACAAGGCCGGGAAGGCCAGTGCCTGCCAGCGCCACCGCGCCGCCGATGATTTGCAAAGATTGACGCCTGTTCAACATGTCAAAACTCTCCCCTGGAAGGCCCTCCGGTCAGCCCGGCAAAAGCCTGTCACGGATATGCTGCCCCTCGCCATGCAGCGGGCAGCCTCCGCCTTGCATGCTAGTAAACGTCAATCGGGCGGCGGCGTCAATGCGCATCACGCATGTGTTTCAGGCGCAGGGCTTCCGCATTGCCGGGCTTGATGCCACGCTGCGCCGCAGGCGGCATGGTCATACCAAAGGCAGTTGGTTCTGACCTGTTTTCGCACCACGCCGTCTTTGCGAGCGCAGCGAAGCAATCCAGGGGCCTCACGCGCGGCTCTGTATTGCTTCGCTGCGCTTGCAAAGACGGAAAGTCCGCGCTTCGTGTCAATCCTCGCTGCCTTTGGTATCAGGCCGCTAGCGCAGCCATTTGTTGTTGCGTTTCCAGCTGGCGATACTGCCTGGAAACGTCCGCTGGCAGTCGGCGTCGTCGAGATAGATGCCGCCCCAGGGCCGGTACATGAAGCCGTCATAAAGGATGATGAATCCGGCCAGCATGTCGATGGTGATGGTGGCCTGGCCGCCGCGCCCGCCGACGCCGGCGGCGTCCCATTCGGCCTGCGTCGGCGCGGCGCTTCCCAGCACGATCATCTGCGCTTTGGGGCCCTGCTGCATGGCGATCCACACGCCGCGGTCAGACGCGCCGCGCAGATAGCCGACAACGCGGTCACCCGCGCCGCCGGGATAATATCTGGGCAGCGCTGTCTTGAGGTCATCGAACCAGGCCATGGTGTGCCTCCGTCGTTTTCCCAGCGGCATGGTCTTTAGCCGCTGGCGGCGGGCCGCGCTGTGGCGTTGCGCACAGTGCGGCCCGTTGCGGGGACGATTTCCTGGTGCTCTACGGGCTGCCCTTGCGCGGCACTGCCCATGCTCGCGCCCAGAAGGGGTCGTCTTTGGGCGGCGCTTCGGGCGCGCCGGGAGCGATGCGGGTGGCTTCCCACGCTTGCAAGGTGGCCAGCGGCACGTTGGTGAGGGCGGCGAATTCTTCCTGTGTCCAGCCAAGCGCGCGGCGCAGGATTTTTACGCGGGGCGCGCGGTAGGCGGCGTCCCATTCTTCGCGCGTCATCGGGGTTTCGGAAAGCTCGTTGAGTTCGGCTTCAGTTCTGGGTGTGGGCATGGGAAGAGCGGACGCCGCGCGCCGCTGTGAGGGAAAATGTTTTTTGTTGCGCTTTTTTGCGGCAACTGACGTTCCTAATCGACTTTTTGCCGGCAACGCAATACATAGATCTCAGGATTGGGGTTATCCCGGTCGGCATGGGGGTTCCGGGTTGGCTCGGGCCCCTTTTGCTTTTTCCAGTGGAAGCTTTTCCAGCCATTGTGCCGTCCATTTTCGGCCTCCGGTTGGCGGCAGGTGTGCCGCGCGCCCGTCTTGGCCGGGCTTGTCCCGGCCAGGACGGCGGGAGAGCGCGGCCCAAAGCTAATGGGAGCAGTGTTTGGGAAGCGCTATTGTTTCAGCGGCAGCCAGTTTATGCGGCAAGAAAGACAACGCAGGGATCGCAGACTTTTTTGCAAGAATCTTTGCCGTGCGGCGTTGCGCGCGATGGCAAAGGCGCTGAGGCAAAAAATTTCCCAAAAAGCGCCGCAAGCGGCGTCCTTGACTT
>JANLPP010000458.1:0-2774 GCA_031367295.1 Hyphomicrobiales bacterium
GGCCTGACGCCATCCGTCAACGCGCTGGGGCTGATCCTGATCGGGATCACGCTGATCGGCGCGGTCGTCTACGAGCTGCTGCGCCGCCGCGAAGCGTTGCGCGAGGCCGAAGCCAGGCACCGCGCGGCGGGGGCGGCGGGCGCGCTGCGGCGGCTGGCGTTTGAGGCGGAGTAGGCGGCGTCAAGCCGCAACAAAACGCCGCACGTCGATCTCATCGGCCCGCTCGCGCATAGTGCAGACGTCGTGCCAAGCCTGCATTTTCAGCAGCGTATCCATGCTGACGCCAAACGCCTTTTCGATTCGCAGCGCCATTTCCGGCGACAAGGCGGACTTGGCGTTGACGAGATCGGACAGCGTCGCCCGGCGCACGCCAAGCGCTTCCGCCGCTCTGCCTATTGAAAGTCCAAGTTCGTCGAGAATTTCTTCGCGGATAAATGCGCCGGGATGCGGCGGCTTCATGCCGATTTTGATTGGGCGCGAGGTCATCAGTGGTAATCCTCCAAAGTCAGCGCAGCAATCTCTGTGTCCACAATATCGAATGTGATGCGCCAGTTTCCCGATGCGGAAATGCTCCAAGTTCCCGCCCGGTCGCCAGCCAGCTGGTGAACGCGCCAGCCCGGCGGCCCTGCCACGCCTGACATATCCTGCGCCGTTAACAGCGCCGCGAGAATATTGCGGATGCGGCCCACGAGATCAGCCCGGAGTTCACGCGCATCGTCATCTTCAATCAACCGCCGAAGGCCGCGATGCTTGATGGAGCGGATGATCATGATGACGATACCGTACGGTAATGACGTACGAGTGTCAAGCTTCTGAACTTGTCCGCCTGAGGCACACATTTGCCCTTTCTTTGCGCCATGCATTAAGAGCTGGTTCGCCGCCAAACCTCTGCGATGCGGCGAAGCAAACAGCCGCATAGGAGGCCTGATGACGTCTCATCACCTGACACGGCGTCAAACCGTCGCCCGCTGGCTCGCCGCCACGGCGCTTGGCGCAGCCGCGCCTGCGCTATGGCGCGCCGATGCGGCGCGTGCGGACCTGCTGCCGGAGACGCCGTCCTGCACTGGTGGCAGCGCGCCGACAATCGCGCAGACTGAAGGGCCATTTTACACGCCAAAGACGCCGCAAAAGCGCGACTTCCGGCCGGACGCGGCGGGCGAGTCCATTACGCTGATCGGCTTTGTCACCGACCGGCACTGCCAGCCGGTAGCCAACGCGATTGTCGACCTCTGGCACGCAAACTCGAAGGGCGCATATGACACCAGCGGCTTCAAGTTGCGCGGCCATCAGTCCACTGACGTGCAGGGGCGTTATGTGTTCGAGACGATCGCGCCCGGCCTCTATCCCGGACGCACCCGGCATTTCCATGTCAAGGTCGCGGTGCGAGGCCAGCGCGTGCTCACCACGCAGCTGTATTTTCCCGAAGACGCGGCGGGCAACACAGCCGATTTCATTTTTGACCGCCGCCTGC
This sequence comes from Hyphomicrobiales bacterium, assembly GCA_031367295.1. GTDB lineage: Bacteria > Pseudomonadota > Alphaproteobacteria > Rhizobiales > Beijerinckiaceae > JANLPP01. The sequence goes on from JANLPP010000458.1 coordinate 1,472, forward strand.
TGATGCGTGTCGAGGCGGCAGCGGATGGCAAGATGTGCCGCTATGATTTTGTGGTGAATTCCGCGTAGGCCCCGGGGGTATGTAAGGCCTGATCATCGCAGCATTTCTCTGCAATGACTTTGAGCCATGTAGTGCATTGGGCGGTCTCACAATTGAAGTGCAACGCGCTTTGATATAACAGGCGTGTTCATGGGACAGCACTACAGCCACATCAGCGCAGGCGAGCGCAACTTCATCCAGCGGCATTTGAACCTCGGTCGCAGTCGGCGCTGGATAGCGGCTGAGCTGGGGCGCCCGGTCTCGGCGGTGTCGCGCGAGGTGCGGCGCGGTGTTGAGGCGTCTGGCAGCTATGATGCGGTCAGTGCCGCGAGCGGTGCGCTCGCCCGCCGCCGCCGCGGACCGGTCAAGCTGACGCAAGGCAGCCCATTGCTGGCCCATGTTCTGGGGCAGATCCGCAAGGGCTGGTCGCCGCAGCAGATCGCGGCCAAAGTCAGGAACGCCCCACCCGATAGCCCGCCGGACAGCGCAAAGCCCGCTCTGGGGCCGGTGTCGCATGAAACCATTTACCGCACCATCTACCTCATGCCCAAGGGACAATTACGCAAGGATATCATTGCCTTGCTGCGACAGGGCCGCAAGCTGCGCCGCCCCCGCTCGCAGGGCCGCGACCGGCGCGGCGGGCTTGTCGGCATGGTGCCGGTCCATCAACGCCCGGAGTCTGTCCTGGCCCGTGAAATGTTCGGCGACTGGGAGGGCGACCTGATCAAGGGCGCAGGCAATGCCAGCGCCGTCGGCACGCTGGTCGAGCGCAAGAGCCGCTACGTCCTTCTGGTAAAAATGAACAATTGCGGGGCCGATGCCGCGCTGGCAGGGTTTGAGCGCGCCCTCAACCGCGTGCCCGCGTTTGTGCGCACCAGCCTCGCCTATGACCAGGGCAAGGAGATGGCGCGCCACGCGGAATTGGCCAGCCGATTGAACTTGAAGGTCTATTTCTGCGACCCGCACAGCCCTTGGCAGCGCCCCTCAAACGAGAATACCAACGGCCTCGTCCGGCAATATCTGCCCAAAGGCATCAATCTGGCCATCTACTCCCAAAAAGACCTCGACAAAATCGCCGAAAGCCTCAACACCCGTCCCCGCAAATGCTTGGCTTTCCAAACCCCGAAAGACGTGTTTAATACCGAAATACTGAGGCAGCGTGTTGCACTTCAATTGTGAGACCGCCAGGTATGGGTGCTGATTGTTGAACATCTGCTTGCCGGTCGGAAGGACGCCTGCGCCGCTTTTCCCGACCGGCGGCATG
>JANLPP010000459.1:0-15650 GCA_031367295.1 Hyphomicrobiales bacterium
GATGCCGCCGCAGCCGCCTGCAGAAACTCGCGCTTTGAAATCATCGTTCCACCCTGGGATGCGCGCTACAGGCAACCGTCGCCAACAGCTTGAAGCCATGCGCGTAGATCAAACCGCCAAGCCCGCATAACCTGTCGTCAGGTGGCGCCCTTGTCAGGCGACAGACAGCTTGCCCTTCGAGCTATATTCACTGCCGTCGTCGTCTCTCCAGACAAAGGTGAATTCTCCGGACTCCACCGCCCTGTAGAAAAATGACTGATAGGGATTGGCGGAGATGGACGGGTTCCAGTCCGCCTCAAACACAGTCTGGCCATTGAAGGCGGCCGTGAACCTGTTGATGATTTTACGTGGAATTTCCTTGCCGGTGGCGTCCTTGCGGTGGCCCGATTCCATGTCATGCGATATCAGCGTCTTGATTTCGATCAGCTCACCGGGCTTTGCCTGGGGCGGCACGCGAACACGCGGTGTCGATTTTGTTGCCATGGTGCAGTCCTCTTCGGTCTCTGGCGGTCAAGCCGTCTTCAGCTCTATCCGCCACAGCCGCCAATAGTGACCTTGACCTGCGCGCTGGATGAATACAGGGACCCGTTTGACATCTCTGCGATGCAGATGACATTCTGGGTCTGCGCCAGCCGCATGCGCGTCGAGGCTGAGGCCTTGCCGCAAGCAGGTGTAAACCGGTAACTGACCACGCCGGGCTGCGGATTGCCATCGGCAAACACATGGACAGCCTTGACGTAATCGGTCTCGGTCATGGGGCTTTCAACATCGACATTTACCGGAACGACGAGGCCATTTTCGGCGATCTCGGGTATGTCGAGTTTGATTTTTTCTGAAGCGAATGTCTTGTCGCCGTAAAGTTTTTTCAATTCGGCGGTGACTGCGTCCACATCGGCCATAGCCATGCGCGGCGCAAGAAACGCCGCAAGAGCGGCAACAGCACTGGCGCGCAAAGCGTCGCGCCGCGTCATAGCAATACGACTGGCAATATGACTGTCTTTCATCCGCCTTCCTCCCAACTATTTCAGCAGTTTGTCTTGACGGGCAGCGTTTTGAATGCGCAATCTTCTATCATATGGATATATTGTTTTATATGAATGTAAAGTCCGATCTGGATCGGGGGCATTGGTCGCGGCGAGGCAGGGGCAAAGGCCGAGAGGGAGGAAAACCGATGAGAGTCGTGGCATTGGCAATCGCGGTCACTGCCGTTCTGGCTGCGCTTGGCGCGCGTGCGGATGACACGGGCGAAAAGGAAATCGAGCGTTATCGCGCGATGATTTCCGACCCGATGTCGAACCCGGGATTTTTGAGCGTCGACAGGGGCGAACTGCTGTGGGCCCTGGCGCGCGGCAAAAAGGCGGTTTCGCTGGAAACCTGCGATCTGGGGGAAAGTCCGGGCAAGCTGGAGGGTGCCTATGCCCGCCTGCCACGCTACTTTGCCGATGCGGACAGGGTGATGGATGTGGAGCAGCGCCTGCTCTGGTGCATGCAGACCGTGCAGGAACTCGATACCAAAGACGTCGTGGCGCGCCGCTTCTCAAAGCCGGGTATCGAGTCTGATATGGAAGACCTCGTCGCCTATATCGCCAACAAATCGACGGGCATGAAAATTGAGCCGCAAGCCAGCAAGCCGCAGGAGCGGGAGGTGGCGGCGGTCGGCGAGGCGCTGTTCTATCGCCGTGCGGGGGTGAATGATTTTTCCTGCGCCACCTGCCATGGCGATATCGGCAAGCGCATCCGCCTGCAGCAACTGCCGGACCTTTTCCATGCCAGCAAGGCGGCGCAGGAAACCATGGCAAGCTGGCCGACCTACCGCGTCTCGCAAAGTGCGCTGCGCACCCTGCAGCACCGGATGTGGGACTGTTTCCGCCAGCAGCGCTGGCCTGAACCGGACTATGGCGCCGATTCGATCACCGCGCTGATCATGTTCCTGAACCAGCAGGCGGCTGGCGGCGAACTCGCCGTGCCGTCAATCAAGCGCTGACCCGGAGAGCAGCATGAAAATCTTGATCGCCCCGGCGATGATCGGCTGGCTCGCTCTTGTAGTAACCGCCCAAGCGCAGGAAGCCGCCAGGCCAGACGCCGCGCTGGTGGAAAAATACCTTGCCGCGACATTCAGCAAGGCTTCTCCGGAATGGCTGGCCAGGATCAAGCCAGACGAGACTCTGGCGGTCTGCAACACATACCGGAATAATGTGCCGGTTGCTGAAGCTGAAAAAATTGTGCAGCTGGAAATGGCAAAGGTCGTGCTGCCGAAAGACGGCAAATTTCTGGGGGACTGGAAAGCCGGTTTCAAGGTTGCCAACGATGGCCGCGGCGGGCAATTTTCAGATCCGCCCGGAACAGTCAGCGGCGGCAATTGTTATGCCTGCCACCAGCTCGATCCCGCTGAAGTCAGCTATGGCACGCTTGGGCCGAGCCTGAAAGGCTATGGCAAGGATCGCAACTTCAGCGGAGTGGACGCCAAGGCCGCTTTCATCAAGATTTTTGATTCTCAAGCCGTGCTCGCCTGCTCGAACATGCCGCGCTTTGGCGCCAATAAGGTGCTGTCAGAACAGCAGATCAAAGACCTGGTGGCCTATCTGTTTGACCCCGCCTCGCCGGTCAACAAATAGGCAAGGGTATGGCGGGGGCCAGATGCCTCGGCGACAGCGGACAAAGCACTATTTTAAATATATGAATGCGACTATGTATGGCGCGAACCTGCACATTTGCTGTCCGCGCGCCGAAAAGTGACCCCTCGCAGCAAGTGGCTTGCTGCCATTGCCAAGACCAGCGGCCGGACGCGCGGTCTGGCGACCGATTAGGGAGCGAGCATGCCCGCAACAATTTCCAAAGCGATCGAAACCGGATTGCGCGACGGGGCTGACTTCTCCCCCGAGCTTGACCAGCTGATGCACAAAGCCCGCAAGGCCAGCGACTTCCTCAAAGCGCTTTCGCACGAGAACCGCCTGCTGTTGCTCTGCCTGCTGTCAGAGCGCGAGCGATCCGTCACTGAACTTGAGAATATTCTGTCGCTTCGCCAGCCTATGGTGTCGCAGCAGCTGGCGCGTCTGCGGCTGGACGGCACGGTCACGACCCGGCGCGAAGGCAAGACTATTTTTTACAGCCTCGCCAATGACGACGTGCGGCAGGTGATTGCGGCAATTTACGCAATTTTCTGCGCGCCAGCCAAACCGTCATAAGCCGCACTAGCGACACGCGGCGGACTGCGCGCAGGGCGAGGCGCAATTGCCGATGCGGTCGGGCAGGTAGCTGATCCAGCAGCCGGTTCAGGCCTTCTTGTCCCACCCGCCCGCTGCGTTCTGCTGCCAGTAGGTTACATCGTGCCCGGCGCCTTTCAGCGCCTTCCATTGCGCGCGGGCACCAGCCAGCTCGGCAGTGTCATTGCCGTCGAAGAGGATCACCGCGCGCTCATAGGCCTGCCCGTGGTTGAGCGCTGGCGCGGGATCGGCACCTTCGAGAAAAAAGCGGCATTGCGCCCCGTTTGGCGTATCCGGCAGGGTCGTCAAAAACACCGGTTGACCCGCAGCCTCACCCTCCCCTGCGCGGCCATGAGGAACAAAAGACTCGTCCGAGAAAGTCCACAGCAGGTCGTCAATGACAGCGAGCCGCTCCTCGCTGGCGGCCTGGATCACCGCTTTCCAGGGTTTGGCCAGCGTCTTGACCACAAGGCTGGGCAGCACGCGGGCAAGCGGCTGGCTTTGCATGTGGTAGAACCAGACTTCGGTCATCGGTGATCCTGACCCTCATGCCCTCATTTCTCGTAGCAGTCTGCCACCAGCCGGTCGAGCAGCCGCACCCCCCAGCCAGAACCCCAGCTCTGGTTGATCTCGCTTGAGGCTGAACCCATCGCGGTGCCCGCGACATCGAGATGCGCCCAGGGCGTGTCCCCGACAAAGCGCTGGATGAAATGCGCCGCGGTGATCGAGCCACCATGCCGTCCACCAGTGTTTTTCATGTCGGCGAACTTCGAGTCGATCAGCTTGTCATAGGCTGGCCCCATCGGCATGCGCCAGACTTTTTCACCCGTGGCAATACCTGCCTTGCTCAGGTTGTCGCACAAGGCATCATTGTTGGAGAACAGCCCCGCATGTTCCTGGCCCAGCGCGACCAGAATCGCGCCGGTCAGTGTGGCAAGATCGACAATGAACTGCGGCTTGAATTTGGTCTGCACGTGCCAGATGACATCGGCCAGCACGAGACGTCCTTCAGCGTCCGTGTTGATGATCTCGATGGTCTGGCCCGACATGGAGCGCACGATGTCGCCGGGGCGCTGGGCATTGCCATCGGGCATGTTTTCGACAAGGCCGATGGCACCGATGACGTTGACTTTCGCCTTGCGCGAGGCGAGCGCATGCATGAGGCCGGTAACACAGGCCGCGCCGCCCATGTCCCCCTTCATGTCTTCCATGCCCGCCGCGCCCTTGATGGAAATGCCGCCAGTGTCAAAGGTGACGCCCTTGCCGACAAAGGCGACGGGCTGGGCCTTGGGGTCCTTTGCACCATTCCAGCGCATGATGACGACGCGGCTTTCCAGTGCCGAGCCCTGTCCGACGCCCAGCAGCGCCCGCATGCCGAGCCTGGCCATCGCTTTCATGTCCAGAACCTCAACCTCGACGCCGAGTTTGGCGCATTCGGCGGCGCGTTTGGCGAATTCCACCGGAGTCAGCACATTTGGCGGCTCATTGACGAGATTACGGGCGATGATCACGCCCTCGGCGATGGCGTCCCGCGTCTTGGCGGCCTTGCGCGCGCCAGTGGCGTCCGCTGTGCCGATGGTGACGTCCTGCTTGCCTGGTTTTGGTTCGTCATCCTTCTTTTTTGTTTTATATAAATCAAACTTGTAGTGGCGTATCTTCATGCCAAGCATGAAGTCTGCCGCAGCCTCGGCGACGGATTTTGGCGGGTGCGGCAGATCGAAGGCGACTTGCGCAGCCACAGCTGAACCGATCTTGCCCATGACAAGGCCGCCCAGCGTCACATAATCAGGCGCATCCTTGGCCTTTCCATCACCCGTTCCCACGACAATCAGCCGGTCCGCATTGACGCCATGCGGTGCGGCAATGTCCATTGCCGTTGCAGCCTTGCCTTTGAACTGCATTGCGCTTGCAGCCCTGGCGATCAGCGGCCCGGCGTCGGCAAACAGCTTCGCGCTGGCGGATGCCAGTTTGAGCTCCGCATCAACAAAGACAACAGCAACACCGCCCGCAGGCGATGCGAGCGGGGCAAAGGAAATCTTGAGCTGGTCAGACATGCGTGGCCTTGGCAAAAGCAGGCACCGGACGGTGCTGCAGGGAAAAAGTAACCGGGAATGACAGTAGGATAGTTTTGGGGGCACAGGCTAGATGCAACCGCGAGGGTTGCACCAGAATATCAGCCGCGGCGCATCAGACTTTCAGCCATGCGGCGGGCGCATCCGGCTACATCCCACGCGCGTTGCGCAAAATTTGCTGGCAGGCAGCGATTTCGGCAATCACCGCGACAATGACTGCCAAATCATCGGCGCAAGCCTGCCTGTTATCAGCAGGGCCCGTTGATGCCGCCAGCGGCAGCGGTACCAAAATCGCCGCCTGTGCGCTTGCTGGCAGTCCGGCTGCGCTGGCGGGAACCGGATGTCCGCCTGATGCACCAGTGTTTTCTTCATCCGCTTCAGGACCGGCCGCACCTGCGCCATTGGCAGCAACCAGCAGGGCACGCCCGCCCTTTTCTTTAAGCAGGCGCTGCACGCCCTTGATTGTGTAGCCGTCAACATGCAGCAGTTTTTTGACGGCACGCAGCAGGTTCATGTCGCCGCTGCGATAGTAGCGCCGCCCGCCGGCACGTTTCAGCGGTTTGATCTGGGCGAAGCGGGTTTCCCAAAAGCGCAGCACATGCTGGGGCAGGCCGAGATCATCGGCCGCCTCGCTGATGGTGCGGAATGCGTCCGGATCCTTGTTCATGCCCCTCTGCTTTCCATTGGCACCTGCGCCTGTTGCGTCCGCAGATTAGTCAGCAAGCCCGTCGACCGAATTGCCATTGACCCGCGCCTTCAGGATATTCGAAGGTCGGAAGATCATGACGCGGCGGGCGCTGATCGGCGCTTCAATCCCGGTTTTGGGGTTGCGGCCAATGCGTTCAGTCTTGGCCCGGACAAGAAATGAGCCGAAAGAGGAAAGCTTGATATTGTCGCCACGCACCAGCGCGTCCGAGATTTCATTGAGCACATCTTCAACAAAGCGGGAGGATTCGATGCGCGAAAGCCCAACGCTGCGGTAGACAGCCTCGGCCAGATCAGCCCGCGTCAGTGTCTTTGGATCGGTCGGTATCGCAGTCCTGGCATCCCCGGTTCTGGTTGTTTTTGCCACGTTCAATTCCCCCAGCATATCAAATTTCAAATCGTATTTAGTGCTCGCAAAAAAAACCGCAGCCTGCCTGCTGCCGGGAATCAACCTAATGAATGTGATGCAAGAGGTTCAAATCACATTATATTTACTAGTCTTTCTCCACTAGACGTGCATCTGATTCGTGCATTTTCAGCGTCGAAAGTTCGCCGAACGAGAACCGGCGGCAAATCCGCTTGAAGCCTGCGCTGCTGACCCATGCACAAACGATTGCCGAATCCATTCAGAAAACTTTTGGTCACCAGCGAATTAGCGCGCTTCCCCATGTAAATCCGCCACCCATCGCCTCAATCATCACAAGATCACCGGTTTTGATGCGTCCATCGTCGCGCGCCACACTCAACGCGAGTGGAATCGACGCTGCGGAAGTATTGCCATGCAGCTGTACGGTTGTCACAACTTTTTGCGTTGCGATACCCAGTTTCTCGGCAGACGCATCGATAATCCGGCGATTGGCCTGATGCGGCACGAACCAGTCGAGGTCGGCAGCGCTGGTGCCGGTGGCCGCAAAAGCGTCGTTGATCACATCGGTGACCATGCCAACAGCATGGCGGAACACCTCTTTGCCTTCCATCCGCAGATGGCCGACAGTTCCTGTGCTTGACGGGCCGCCATCGACATAGAGTTTGCCGCGATGGCGTCCATCCGAGCGCAGGTGCGAGGTGAGCACGCCGCGCTGGTGCAGCATCGGCGCGCCGGGCTCCGCAGCAAGCACGATCGCCCCTGCCCCGTCACCGAACAGCACACAGGTTGTCCGGTCGGTCCAGTCGAGAATTCGCGAAAAAGTCTCCGCGCCGATCACCAGCGCGCATTTATGCGAGCCTGAGCGCAGAAACTTGTCAGCTGTGGCCACCGCGAAGACGAATCCCGAGCAGACAGCCTGAATGTCAAAGGCGACGCCCTGGTGCACCCCGAGTGCCGCCTGAATCATCGTCGCGGTGGAGGGAAAAGTCAGGTCCGGCGTTGAGGTGGCCACAAGGATCAGGTCGACATCCTGCGGTCCCAGCCCGGCATCTGCCAGCGCCGCCCTTGCGGCAGCTGTGCCGAGGCTTGATGTTGTCTCACCCTCACCTGCAAGGTAGCGCTGGCGAATGCCGGTGCGCTGCACGATCCAGTCGTCTGTCGTGTCAACCCGGCTTTCCAGTTGCTTGTTGGTGACGCACTGGGCTGGCAGGCACGCGCCGAGTCCACGCACAACCGATCGTATGCCAGCGCTGTTCGCCATATCCAGATTATCCGATTGGTGGGGTTGGCACCGGCGCAGCCGCCGCTGTTGCGGCAGTCATCGCCGCATGCGCCTCGTGTGCGAGGGCTATCGAATCGCGGATTTTGCCAAGCAGCTCATGGCGCACCATGTCATAGCCAATCTCGATTGCAACCGCGATGCCCAGCGGGTCCGCGCCGCCGTGGCTCTTGATGACGACGCCATCGAGGCCCAGAAAAACGCCGCCATTGGCGCGGCGCGGGTCCATCTTGTCTTTCAGCGCCGCAAAGGCCTTGCGGGCGAAAAAATAGCCGATGCGTGACATAATCGTGCGGCTCATGGCGTCGCGCAGATAACCGCCAATCTGTTTGGCGGTGCCTTCCGCCGTCTTCAGGGCGATATTGCCCGCAAAGCCCTCGGTCACGACAACATCGACCGTGCCCCGGCCAATGTCATCCCCCTCGACAAAGCCATGATAGTTAAGCGAGGGCAGCTGCGCATCGCGCAGCATGCGCCCGGCGGCCTTGACTTCCTCGATGCCCTTGACCTCCTCAACGCCGACATTCAGCAGGCCGACAGTCGGACGCTCAAGATCAAACACGATGCGCGCCATGGCCGAGCCCATAATGGCGAGGTTTACGAGATGCTGGGCGTCGGCACCAATCGTCGCGCCAACATCCAGCACAATCGATTCGCCGCGCGTTGTCGGCCACAGGCAGGCAATGGCGGGCCGGTCAATCTGCGGCATCGTGCGCACGCAAAATTTCGACATGGCCATCAGCGCGCCGGTGTTGCCGGCTGACAGGGCACAGTCGGCCTCGCCCTTGCGCACCGCCTCCAGCGCCATCCACATCGAGGAGACACGCCGCCCGTGACGCAGCGCCTGGCTTGGCTTTTCGTCCATGCTGATGGCGACGTCGCTGTGGCGCACCTGTGTCACCTCGCGCAGGCGGGCGTGAGCCTGCAGGGCAGCCTCTATCTTGCTTTGGTCACCAACCAGGATGAATTGCAGATCGGGACGCCGTTCCAGCGCGATGGCTGCACCTGGCACGATCACCGAAGGCCCATAATCGCCGCCCATGGCGTCAATTGCAACGCGGACAGGCTTTGCCATTAAGGGATCGCTCTCCACATCGGGATTCAGGCGCAGATTCGCCGGATAAGAGGGTCTTCTGCCGGTCGTTTCAATCAGTTGCACGGAGCGCAAGTTGTGCGCCGACGCGCCAAACCGCCGTGTCTCATACAGGCAATCCCGGGCGAAGGCTACCTGCTGCCGCCACTCTCCTGTGTTTTGCCCAGATTGCCCAACACCGCGAAGGGCGAGCTGGTGGCCGGTTCATCTGCTTCGGGAGCAGATTCGGCAAACGCCATGCCCGGTTTGCGCGGATAGGGATCAAGGCCAAGCGCCAAAAATTCGGCAGCCAGCGCGCCAAGGTCGAACAGGCCATTGACGATCGGGTCGGGTGGATCGGGTGTCTCGCTCAGCACGAGGCCCTCCGCGCCCGCAAGCTTTGCGGCATTGGCCAGTTTGCGCTCGACTTCGCGCGCGTCAGGCTCGGGCGCAAAACTGCTTTCCACCGCCTCGCGCAGCACCGTATCAAAAGCCTCAAGCGAGACGACGCAGGTCTGGGTGACCGTGGCCAGCACCTCGCCGGTGACGCGCAGCAGGGTGCGCCCGCGCTTGTGGAGCGTGAAATCACCCTTCAGCGCCGCAATGGCGACAAGGCCAAGCTCCTTTGCCAGCGCCGCGCGTTCTGCAGCGTCCGCCTCAACCACGACATGGTCGCCGCCCTCGCGCACGCTCTCGGCAACGTACAGGCGGGAGAATGGTCCATGCTCGCCCGCAGCGGCCATAATGCGTTTCATCGGCAGGTTTCCTCGTTTGGCAAATCAGGCAACATGCGCCGCTGCGGTAAACAGCGCCTGATCCCCGGCAATAGCCTCTGGACTCATCTGCGCCAGTTGTGCCGCACAGGCCAGCACATAGCGCGCCAGCCGTGCGGCATTGCCGTTGCCCGGGACATAAATATTGCGGGTCAGCGCCAACTCAAGCGCGCACCTGTCCGCACCAGCCAATGCCGCCTCGTAAGCCGCACAGCGCCCGACAAAATCGCCCGCCAGACTCTTGATTCGCCTGGGCACAGTCACGTCACCGACGCCCATTTCACGCAGGTCCGCGTCAAAATGCCGAAATACCGCATTGGACAGGTCCTGTGCCATGTCCGGGCCAGGCGCGGCTGCATGGCGCAGGGCGCGCAACACCAGCATTGCATGCAGGATCACAAGTTCGGTGCGGCCTTCCAGTGTGTCAGGAACACCATAGTCCGCATAAAGCGCGCTCTGGCGCGCTGCCGCCACGATCCTGCCGTGAATCTGATCGATTACAGCGCGGTTGGCTGATTTGCGGAACAAAGTTTTGAGCATGTCCTGTCCCTGCTGTGCGGCGGCTTCGTCCAGCTTCTTGCATTTGCGGGTACCCGGCGCTAGGCACAATGCCTTCAGCGTTTCACGCCAGTTCCCCGCAGGGCAAGCCCCCGCATGAAGCATTTGCCCGGAGGCCTTGATGGCGCGCCAGATTGAATATTTTGCCCCACTGCGCAAGCTTGCTGTTGTCACAGGTCTGGCCCTGACACTTGGTGCCTGCCTTGGCTATGACGAAGAAGTGCAGCGCGGCTATGTCGTCGATGACAAGCTGCTGGCGCAGGTCAAGACCGGGGAAGCTGCCGAAAAAGTGCTGAGTGTGATGGGCACACCCTCAACCACCTCGACTGTCGGTGGCGACGCGTGGTATTATGTCAGCCAGAAGGTTGAGCAGAAACTGGAATTCATGCGGCCGCAGATTGTCGACCAGCGGGTGCTGGCGGTCTATTTCACCAAACAGAAAAAAGTGGAAAAGATTGCCAATTACGGCATCGAAGACGGCAAGGTGTTTGATTTTATCAGCCGCACCACACCCACCGGCGGCGCCGAGCAGGGCTTTTTGCGCAACATGCTGAAGAACCTGCTGCGATTCTGACAGCTGGCGGATGGCCGCAAAACCTCCGCGTTACATCTGCCTTCATTGTTGCAAGCGCGCGTCAGAATTTGCGCGAGGCGCCCTGCGCGGCCAAAGCCGCGCTTGCGGCAACGGGTGCCAGCGCCCGCCAGTCGGCGAGACGGATGCGTGCCACCGGCTCAGGCTTGCCATCCGCGCCGGATTTCAGCACCACCGCGTCGCCTTCCGCCAGCGTTACCCCATACAGCGCCTGGGCAACTTCATAGTCGCCCACGATGATGCGGATCGCGTGGTCGGCCAATGGCGTGCGAGTCAGCCGCTCCACAGCGGCTGCCTGCGCGCTGAGGGATAGTGCAACGCCTGGACGCGGCGCAAGATCGGGCACGGTTTTGGATGCGCCGAAGGCAATTTTCGCGGTTTCCTGCATGCGGCAGAGATTGGCGGAAGCAATCTCGCTGATGGTCAGGTTGAGACTCTTGACGGCCAGCCCGAGCGCCCGCGCGTCCGCCCTGCCCTCCTCGCTGAGCTGGCGTTCGCCCGCGCACAGTTCCGGTTTCGCGTCGGATTTGACCGCAATAGCCACCGGCAAGGCTGCCGCAGTGCGCCAGTCCGACTGTGTGTGGCGGAAAAACAGGGTGTAGCCACCCTTGCGCAGCACCTCGAAAGTATCAGCGGCCTGCGCGCCACCTGCGTTGAACAGGCCGAGGCCCAGGGCAGCGAAGCTGACGGCGGCAAAAACCGCCTTGCGGACTGCTGCGAAGCCTTGCGGCACTTTGGTTGAAATCAACGTCATGGTGGTCGCCCCGATTGCCGCGCCTGCACTTGCAGCACTCCAGAGCTACGTCACCGCCACGATTGTGAATGTGCGTTGGCGCACGTGATCGCGCAGACGTGAAGGTCAGCTGGCAAGGCTCCAGACAAACCGCGCCGAGACCAGCAGCAGGAAAATACCGAAACCGGTTTCCAGTCCCCGCTTTGACAGGCGGTGCGCGAGTCGTGCGCCAATCGGCGCGGTCCAGATGGAGGTTGGCATCATTACCAGCACGGCGATCACCGAGACAAAACCCAGAGACAGCGGCGGCAGCTCCGCCATTTTCGGCCAGCCCGCATAGATAGCGCCCAATGCGCCGGGGATCGAGATAAGCACGCCGAGGCCGGAGGATGTGGCGACCGCCTGATGGATCGGGCGGCCATAAAGTGACATGAACAGGTTCGACAGCTGGCCGCCGCCAATGCCCATCAGCACGGACAAAAGACCGATCAGGCCGCCAAATGCCCGCATCAGCGGGCCATCCTTGAGTTCGCCCTGAAGCCGCCAGCTGTCCTTGCCAAACAGCAGCCGGATGGCGCTGAGCGTCGCCACAAACACGAAGACGAGCTTGAACAGATTGGGCGGGGCGTAGCGGGCGACAAGACTGCCCAGGATAACGCCAATGACGACCGGCACGGCCCAGGCCTTCAGGATGCTCAGGTCAACCGCGCCCTTGGCCCGGTGTGCCTGAAACGAACGGATTGATGTGGGAATGATCACCGCGAGCGAAGTGCCGACACACAGCGGCATGCGCACGGTCTCCGGCACATGCAGCATGCCAAACACCCAATACAGAACGGGCACGACAACTGCGCCGCCGCCGACGCCAAACACGCCCGCCAGCAAGCCGGTGACCGCGCCCGCAGCCAGCAATGCCGCACCGAGCAAGGCGAGGTCGGCAACCGGAAATCCAAGAATCATGATACAGCTTTCAGGCAGCCTCTCCCATCGCGGGGCGCGACACGTGTTGCACCGCCGCCCGCAGCACTGCAAGCCCTGCACCGCGCTTGACCGCCTCGGTGGCAAGGTGACGCCGGAACAGCCGCGCGCCCGGCTGCCCGGCAAACAGGCCAAGCAGATGGCGGGTCATGTCGTGCAGGCGCGCGCCCCCGGCAATCTGGCCAGCGATGTAGGGCTCGTAGGCCTCCAGCGCGGCAAAGCTGTCCGTCACCGGGGCGGCTTCACCAAACAGTTCCGGATCAACCCGCAGCAGCAGCTCGGGATTGTGATAAGCGGCCCGGCCCATCATGACACCATCGACATGGGCAAGCTGGATCTGCGTCTCCTCAAGCGAGGCAATGCCGCCATTGATGGCGATCGGCCAATCCGTGTGGGCGCGCTTCAGCACATGCACCAGCGCGTAGTCCAGCGGCGGCACATCACGATTTTCCTTCGGGCTGAGGCCTTTGAGCCAGGCCTTGCGGGCATGCACAAACAGCGCGTCCGCCCCTGCCCGCCTCACGCAGTCGGCCAGAGCAAACAGCGCGTCACGCGGCTCCTGATCGTCGACGCCAATGCGGCATTTGACAGTGACCGGGATTTTGACCGCCGCCTTCATTGCCGCGACACACTCGCCCACCAGCGCAGGCTCGCGCATCAGGCAGGCACCAAACGCGCCACTCTGCACCCGGTCCGACGGACAGCCGCAGTTGAGGTTCACTTCGGCATAGCCGAAATCCGCCGCGATGCGGGCGCAGGCGGCAAGATCGCCAGGATCGGAGCCCCCGAGCTGCAGCGCGACAGGATGCTCGGCTGCGTCAAATCCCAGCAACCGCTGGCGCGGCCCATGCAGCACCGCACCCGTCGTCACCATCTCGGTGTAAAGCCGTGCCCGCGCCGACAGGATGCGGTGAAAAAACCGGCAATGCCGGTCAGTCCAGTCCATCATCGGGGCAACAGAAAATCTAAACACTTTATTCTTCACCATTTTTACCGTATTTCCACAACCTTGAAACGCGAGGGCACCCGCTCTTTGTATGCGGGTCTGCGCCACAATGTCCGGCCATTCGGCACTTCATTGCACATCGGGTGCACACGCAGGCGGTGTTCACAAAGCTTGCCTCCGGAAGGTGGCGCGCCGAGGTCAGACGCACACGTCAAACCCCGGGTTGAGACATTCATGCTGCGCACAGACGCCGGGCTGTGGGCCCGGTGGATGGAGCGGGAGATCGACCTCGGTCAGAAGCTCATGCCAAGAAAAATCGAGGACGTAAAGACCTTTGGCGATCTCGATCACCGTCATCTGGGTAACAGGAAGGAAGTTGGCAAGGCCAAGCGGCGGTCCAGGGCATTCAATCTGGATTTGCCGCAGGACCGGCCCGGAACAATCCGGCGGCCGGATAGGGATCGCGAAAGCCTGATCGCGTTCGGCTAGCAAAGAGCCAATGCGGGTGCTCGTACGGTCATGCTGTCGGGTGACCCCGGGTTTCATTCGAACCGGGCTTGCCCATGGCGCAGCCGTTCATGGTCTCGCGTTTTCACCCGAAATGGCTCGTGGCAATAAATACCGGCCCGCTTCGTCAACGATCCAGCGAGCAAGTTCCACTCTACCAACATTGCCCTGCGCGCGACAGCCGCTCACACCAGCGGCGGCGCCGGATCGGGGGCAATTTTGGCGATCATGCGCTGCAAGGCCGGACGCGCGCCGATGCGTTGCAGATAGGCACGGATGTTGGGGAAGCTGGCCAGATCGAGCGGCGTGAACAGCCGCATCGTTGTCAGCGGAAACAGCATGATAATGTCGGCCGCCGTGAATTGCGCGCCGGCAAACCAGGGTGCCGCGCCCAGACGCTGCTCGGCCATGCCAAAGCCGCGGGCATAGCGGGTATTGATGTCGCGCACCGTCTCGTTGGCGGGCACGATGTTCAGCACGCCGAGGCAAAACGTCACGAGGCCCGCCCCCATGAAGGAGCCATTGGCATAGTGCAGCCAGTAGAGGTAGTCGGCAAAATCAGGGCTGTCCGGCCCGACTGAGAGGCGACCCTGGCCGTACCTCGCGATGATATATTCAATGATCGCCCCGGATTCGGCCAGCGTCACGCCGCCGTCGGTGATCACCGGCGCGGTGCCGCCGGGATGCAGCGCCCGATAGGCGGGTGGCGTCAGTTTGATCGCCGTGCGCTCGTAGCGGACAAACTTGTAGGGAATTTCCAGTTCCTCGCAGAGCCAGACAATCCTGTCCGACTGCGAAATGCCAAGGTGATGGACCGTGAGCATGCTGAAGTCTCCCTGCCGACTTTGGCGGCGCGCGTGGGCCATGACGCCAGCCCTGATCAAGCTACGAATTTCAAAACCGGGTTGCAACGGGAAATCGCCGCACGACAGCGGCAGCCAATGTCTTGCAATGCGCGATTTACGGAAATGGCTGGCCTGCCCGGCTGCGCCCGCCCTTTCGCAGGTTGCGGCCCGCCAGCCCGGCGGCGGCAAGCTCCCGCCGCCATGCAACGCGCCCGGAGAATTTTTGAAAGGCCAGGTTTAAACCCGGGCGACGGCACCCGAACCGGGCGCATATCGCGACTATTGCGCCATGCCCTCAACGAAAAACCGCCGCTGCGTTGTCGCCTTGTCGATTATCACCTGCAGCTCCTGCTGCGCCGGTGAATTGTACCAGGCTTGCGCCTTGGCCAGACTCTCGAAGGCGATCACCGCAAAGCGCTTTGGCGGCGTATCCTTGATTGCTGTGATCGTCGAAGTCCGCATGATAAACTTGCCGCCGAAGCCAGCCACCACTTTGCCCAGGTCAGGAATTTTATTGAGATAGTCCGGGTCTGATATGCCGGTGATGTCCGCGACAAAATAGGTTGGCGGCGTGGCCTGCGCATAAAGTCCCTGAACGGCTGCGCCACCCATGACAAAGCCGACGCCAAGGGCGACAGCCAGTTTGTAACTCGTCTGCATAGGGTTTCTCCACATTGCAAGAGTTCGAAGCCGCGATGACCACGACACACCGCGAGCCTATCCCAGCCATCGGCGATGCGAAAGATAAATTAGAAATGCGACCGCTATGCGGATGACATGCCAGCGGCCCCTGGCCGTGACCTGCGCAACTGTCTTCCCCTCGTTGCCTGCGCGCAACAATCCAGAGGCCACGCGCGCAGCTCTGGATCGCTTCACTCGCCATAATGGGCCACCGTGCAATGCGTATCCTGTCGCCGTAATTCCGTAATTTCGAGATCGAACATGCTGGCCGCCGAATGCGCCACACGGCGGCGGGTTTGGAAGTCGGGCATGGGAGGAGTGAGGGTCGATTGGAGGGGA
>JANLPP010000463.1:0-3231 GCA_031367295.1 Hyphomicrobiales bacterium
CTCGCCCCGCCGCAGGACGCCAACTACCTGTCGGTGCTGCAATTTGCGGTCGATGTGCTGAAGGTCCGGCACATTCTGGTTGTCGGCCATTACGGCTGCGGCGGCGTCAAGGCGGCGGTCAGCGGCGAACGGCTGGGCCTCGTCGATCACTGGCTGCACCCGATCCGCGAGATTGACCGGGCGCACAGGCATGAGCTTGACGCGCTGCCCGGCCCGGCTGAGCGCCACAACCGGCTGTGCGAGCTTAATGTCATTCAGCAAGTGCGCAATGTCGCCGCCGACGTTTTTGTGCAGGACGCCTGGGCGCGCGGGCAGCCGCTGAGCGTGCATGGCTGGGTCTATTCGCTGGCAAACGGCCTCGTCAATGATCTCGGGGTGACCGTAAGTTCGGCGGCCGAGTTCAACCGGGCGGGGTGAGATCAGCCCCGCGCCGGCCGGGCATAGGCCAGCACCTCGCGCACCGGGGCAGGGCGCAGCCACATCCCGCCAGCCGCATAGGCGACGACACCCGCCGCCACGGCGCCGGTAAGCTGCGCCAGCGCCCCATGTGCTGCCAGCAATGCCAGTGCGCCCGTCACGCCAAAGGCCATCAGCCCGGTCATCGCCGCGATTTTGCCAAGCTCCGCCCACGGCCAGACGAAGGGCAGCAGGCGGTGCGTAAAAATTATGCTGATCGCCAGCGCCAGGGCAAACTGCACGGCGACCGCCGCCGCCACGCCCGCAGGCCCGATCGACTGCGCCCCCCAGGCGACGAGGGCCAGCCCCAGCGCCACCGGCGGCACGGTTGTCAGGGCGCTCTGCCAGCCGGCTTTCGCCATGTGGAACGCCTGGTCAAACACAAAGAATTTCAGCCCGGCCAGCAGTCCGGCCAGCGCGCCAAGCGGGATAATAATGCGCGCGGTTTCAACATAGGCGGGTGGCAGCAGCAGGCTGGCGAGCGGGCCGGCGACCAGCGCCAGCCCCGCTGCGGAGGGCAGCGCCACCAGCAGCATGGCGCAGAACAGGTCACTCAGTTTGCTTGCGCCCTGCGCCGGGCCGCCCCGCTCATAGGCTTCCATCATTTCGGGGAAAGCGCGGACATTGACGATGGCGAACAGGAATTCCAGCGGCTGGCGCGCCAGCACGATGGCGGCGGCATAGAGCGCAAGGTCGGCCGGGCCGCGCAGCCGGTCCAGCAGGATGCGGTCAGCGCTGTTCAGCAGTGTGGTCAGGCCCGCCCCGCCAATCAGCGGCAGGCTGTAATGCAGGATCGCCCCGGTGCCGGCCCAGCGGGGCCAGACAAGGCCATTGCCGCGCAGGGCGAACACCGCGCCGATGGCGGCCGCAGCAAATGTCGCGGCGTTGGCGGCGAGCGTCAGCCAAATCCACGATTGCGTAAGGCTGAAGGCAAGGCCGATGACAGCGGCAAACACGGCGCTGGCGCGCAAAAGCTCGACAGCCAGAAACTGCCGGCGCAATCCGCGCAGCGCCAGAACCGTGATGGCGATGCGGGCAAGGCCATTGGCCAGGGTGTAACTGGCGATGCAGCCCAGAAACACCCAGAATTCCTCGGGCCGCAGCAGCCAGGCTGCGGCAATGGCGGCGGGCGCGGCGACTAGCAGCGTTGCCGCATAAAACACCAGAGAGCGCGTCGTCTCCTGCGGTATTTTCTCCGGCTGTCCCGACCCGAAGCGGGCGAGCGCAATGCGAACCCAGTTGGAGCAAAACAGGTCGATGGCATCGCCAATGGTCATCACCAGCACAAAGCGGCCGACCTCGCCCGCTGGAATGAGCCGCGTCAGCAGGGTAATCTGCGCCAACGCCAGCAGGCGAGGACCAATCACTGCCGGAGCGTAGCTCAGCAGGCTCCAGATCAGCGGCATTGCGTTCAGTTTCCGAAATCTATGGCATAAACGCGTTCACTGATGCGTCGGCGCAGCGGGCGCGGCAAGAGTGCAAACAGCATCACAGAGCATATATTTGCCGCGCGCCGGGTCAGCGGCAGGCCGCGCCAGGCGGCAAACTGCTTTGCCGCCTCAAGCGCGCAGGCAAGCGCGCCACGCGGCGGCAGGGCGAGGCCGGGAGATTCGAAACCGCGCGTCAAAAGGTGGTTTTTGAGATTATAGGGGCCGCTCAGCCAATCCCAGGCGGGCAAGGCTGTCCCGCTCGCCCTGGCCAGCACACGCGCCGTCTGCTGCGCATGGAAGGCGTAGTACAGGCCAAGCTTGACCGAGCGCAGCGACTGGCGCTTGCCATAGGATGTAAGATTGCTGGCGTGAATGCGGTAGCTGCCGAGGGCCTGTTCTGTCGTCGCGACCCGTCCGGTAAACGGGGCCGCATTGGTCAGCGCCATGTCGAAAGAGTTCTGGTCAAGTCCCTGCGCCATCGCAAACACGCGCTCGACATGGGCGCGCGAAAAAGCGTTGCCGGAAGTCGGAGCGGAAGGAATAAAGCCGAATTTCAGCACAAACGCCCGTTCGCCGCCGCGCAAAAACGGCTTGTCGGGCCAGGTGCGGTTTGTCGGCGTATGGCCTTCGATAATTTGTAGTCGGTAGAACAGCGCTGACATGTCGTCACGCCATTGGGCGGCGATGGTGGAGCAGGCCTCTGGATGCAGATAGTCATCCGAGTCGAGGAAGATGACGACGCTGCCGGTAGCGAGCCGCAGACCGGCCCTGGCGGCGTTCGCCTGTCGGCTGTTGGCCTGAAACAAGGCTTTCACCTGCGGGTAGGCGGCGATGACATCGCGCGATGCGTCGGTCGAGCCGTCGTCAACGACAATGCACTCAACCCGGTCATGGGTCTGCGCCAGCACAGACTCGATTGCCTCGCCGAGAAAGCCGGCATAGTTGTAGTTGGTGATGATAACCGAGATTTTGGGCGTCTTGCCCGGTTCCGGCCCGGCGGACGCGGCTGGTTGGCCGCGCGGCGGAGTAGTAGTGTCAAAGTAGTTTTGGACGGCCGGCTGGCTCACGCATTCACCAAATTTGTCCGCGTTTGCAGCGCGGATAAAGCCCTGCATGCGTCATAGGCGCGGCCCCTCCAGGCTTGCAAGCCGTCTGTCCCGTTATGGTTATGGGACTGAAACCCAGAAACGACGCAGAAGCCTCGCTTACTCCTCAACCGCCTTTACCGCCCGCGTCTTGACCGGGCGCAGCAGGAAGGAGGGGACATGATCGCCGAGGCCGACCACGGGCGGGCCGTCGTCGCGGTCGCGGTAGTCGCGGCGGGGGCGTTCGCCGTCACGCTGCT
>JANLPP010000519.1:0-2768 GCA_031367295.1 Hyphomicrobiales bacterium
CTCAACACCACTCTGCAAGGACACGTCGCCAAGGCCGCTGCGCGTGGAATGTGAACGGCGGGGTCACGGGCGCGGATGTCGGTGCGGACGCGGTTCAGCCCCGCGCGTGCGGGGAACGGGGCCACGGACCCGCCCGGCGACCGTCGGTAACAGTTTCAGCCCCGCGCGTGCGGGTAACGGCGTTCCAGTAATAACCGTAAGCGCTCGATGAACGGCGGGTTGGTATTTGCTTGACGGGGGCGGGGTGGGCAGCCGACGCTCTGCGTCGGTCAGGCCGTGACGGTTGCGCGCACGTTCCAGGGCAGCAGTGCTTCGACCTGCGCGAGGGTGGTCGCGGCGGGCAGATCGGTGAACACGCGCTTGAGATAGGCGTAGGGTTCGAGGCCGTTGGCCTTAGCGGATTCGATCAGGCTGTAGAGCCGCGCGGAGGCTTCGGCGCCGGGCACCGTGTCGGAGAACAGCCATGCTTTCCGCCCCATGACGAATGGGCGGATCGCGTTTTCGATCCTGTTGGTGTCGACCTCCAGGCGGCCGTCATCGAGCACACGGATGATCGCCGTCCATTGATTATCGAGATAACCGATGGCCTTGCCGATCAGGCTCGACGGCGGCACGTGGCGGCGGTTTTTGTCGATCCAGGCTCGTAGCTCCGTCCAGACGGGCCGCGCTTTGTCATCGCGCAGGGCTTTGCGCTTTTCCGCCGTGAGCTTCGCTTCGCGCGCAGCCTTTTCGATCCGGTAGATCCGGCCGATCAGCGCAATGCCCTCGGCCGCCAGCCCGCCGCGCCCAGTAGCCGCTTGCGCTTTCAGCGCCTCGTCGAACTTGCGCCGCGCATGCGCCAGACAGCCGACATGCACGACGCCGTCACGGCGGCCGACCGCGTCGTACCCGCTGTAGCCATCGGTGTGCAGATAGCCCTTGAACTGGTCGAGCAGCCGCCACGCCACTTTGCCGGAGCGCGTCGGGGCGTAGTCGAACAGGATCACCGGCTTGTCCTCAGGCCCGCCGCGCCGCACCCACATCCGCGATTTCGACTGCGCCGACTTGCCGTCCTCTTTCAGGACTTGGACGGTGGTCTCGTCCATCTGCATCAGGTCGTGGCCGCACAGCTCCTCGTCCATCAGGTTGGTCAACGGCACAATCAGTGCACCGAGCTTGATCATCCAGGCGGCCAGCGTGGCGCGGCTGACTTCGAATCCGTACCGTGCCAGGATCTTCTCCTGCCGGTACAGCGGCAGTCCGTCCTCGTATTTGCCGACGACCACGAACGCCGCCGTGCCCGGCGACGCCAAGCTTTTCGGCAGCGGTTGCGGCGGCAGCTTTGCTATGATGACGGCGCGCGGGCTGGCAACAGCCGCCGCCTGCGCCGCATTTAACGCGACTGGCAACGCGACTGGCAACGCGACTGGCAGCACGTCAGCGTCCGGCGGCGCCGGCATGTCCTGCGGGAACACGCCGTCGCAACAGCTGCATGCGCCATATTTGAAGCGCACGTGGCTCAGCACCTGGATCTTTGCCGGGACGATATCGCACTGCTCGCTCACCGTCTCGCCGATGCGCGGGCGGGCGTGACCGCTGCCGCAAGGGCACAGTTTTTCCGCGTCGGGAATATCGTGCTCGATGCGCACGCGCGGTATCGTGTCGGACAAAGGCTTGCGCCCGCCCTTTTTGCGCGTGTGTTCGGGAACGGTGATCTCGTCCGGGTCTTCAAGCCCGGCTTCAACCAGAGGCGGCTCGACGAGCGCCTCAGCCTCGTTGAACAACCCGAACTGGTCCGGATCGGCCTTCTCAGACTTCGGCGCAAATTGCTTGTGCAGTGCCAGCCGCAGCTGCTCTTCGAGGATGGCGATGTGGGCTGTCTGGCTCGCAATCAGAGCCTTCAAACCCGCGATATCGCCCGGCAAGTCCGGGGGCAAATCAGGGCTGATGTTGGTGGCGTCGCTCATGGTGCGTATTATAACTGATTTGCACCGTGAACGCTGCAGCGATTGAGCGTTTTCTACAGCACGCTTCGATATTCAAGGGAGCGGTGTGGCTTCAAATGCTTCAAGTCGAGGCCATCAAGCAGCCACAGGAACTGCGTGTCGCTCAGCGTCGTCACGCCGGGATTGTGATCGGCGGCGTCAGGCGCGCCCGCCATCCGAACCGGCCATTTGAACCGCTCCTCTTCGAGCCGTTTGAGCCACAGGCAGAACCCGCTCCGCTGCCAGTACAGCACCTTGATTTGCGTCCGCCGCTTGTTGACGAAACAAAACAAATTGCGGCTGAACGGATCGAACTTGAGCGAGCCTTCGACCAGAACCGCCAGCCCGTTGATGCCGAGCCGGAAATCAACCGGGTCCTGACACAGATAAATCTGAACCGTGCCGCCGCCACGCGGCATCACCGCAGTCGCACCACCCTCAACCATTCCGACCCCGCTCAAATCATTTGAGCGCCACTCTCCAACGTTCCCATCACCCAAAACAGATGCCGTTCATTGATCGCTTACCGACAAGGGACTAGTCCCTTGACCCGCCTCCTCAAATCGCCTGTCCGGCGCACCAGCCGCTGGACCAGGCCCACTGGAAGTTGTAGCCGCCGAGCCAGCCGGTGACGTCGACGGCTTCACCAATGGCGAAGAGCCCGGGCACACTGGCCGCGCCCATGGTCTTTGATGACAGGTCGCGGGTGTCGATACCGCCGAGCGTCACTTCGGCCTTGGCGAAGCCTTCGGTGCCGTCCGGCGTGAACTGCCAGCGGTTGATCTGCGCCGCGCATGCCGCCAG
>JANLPP010000269.1:0-4642 GCA_031367295.1 Hyphomicrobiales bacterium
CCGTAGATGTCATCCTTCAGCTGCACAGCGCCTGTCTCGTCCGCGACAGCGGTGAAATACATGATGTGAATCGGCAGTGGCCTTGGCAGGTGGATGGTGCGCTCACCGCCGCCGACCAGCGCCTTGACCCGCTCCTCACTCCAGCCATTGTCGCGCCCCAGCAGCACTTCGGCCAGCCTGAACGGCTGATCGACGCGCACGCAGCCGTGACTGTAGGCGCGCTTCTCATTGGCAAACAGCGCGCGCGAGGGCGTGTCATGCAGATAGACCGCATGCTGGTTGGGGAACATGAATTTGATGCGGCCGAGCGCATTGCGCTCGCCCGGCGGCTGGCGCACGATCAGCGTGTCGCCCTTCTGGATCACCTCATAGCCCTGTCGCGCCAGATAGTCAGGATCATTGGCGAGCCGGGGCAGCATCTCTTTCTGGATGATGCTTTGCGGCACATTCCATGAGGGATTGACGATCAGGTATTCCATCGTCTCGGAAAATACCGGCGTTGGCGTGTCTGGCTTGCCGACCACGGCGCGCGTGCTGTGGATGAGGCCATTATTGTGGAAAACATTGACGACATAGTCGGGGATGTTCACCTCGATCCGGCTGTCGCCCATGTCACGCGGCATCCAGCGCCAGCGTTCCATATTGGCCAGGATTTCATTCTCCAGCCGCACCGGCTCGCCGCCGCCAAGCGCCGCGATTGTGCGCGGTGTGAGAACGCCGGTCGCGGGCAGGCTGTTGGCACGCTGAAAATCACTGATCGCGGCCACCACCAGCGCGTCATAGACCATGTCATCGGCACCGCCAGCCAGCAGCCCGAAGCGGACGCGCAGCAGCGGCACACGCGCGTCCCGCATGCCTACGCGCAGCGGCGGGCCGGGCGGAACCGGCGCATAGCTGACAGTTGCGGACTTTTCCGGCGCGCGCAGCTGATGCAGCCTGATGCGCAGGTTGCGGTAGGCCGCCTGGGGCGGATTGAAGGCGAGCAGCGCGGCGCCGGCGTCACCCGCCGCCGCGACAGTCGCCAGCGCATGCGCGACAAGCGGGATCAACGGCCGGGCCGTTATCAAAGACGACAGGCGGGCCGGATCGACCCGCGAGCCGCTGGCCTGGCGGGCATAGGCGCTGACCGCCTCCGACAGGCGAAGTTCCGCCAGTGCGGCGCCCGCGCCAGCAGCGGCATCAAGGCGCGGCAGGCTGTAGGCGGCAAGATCAAGCCCGTCGTCCGCGCCCAGCGCGACGCGCGCCATTGCGGACCTCGCGGCGTTTGTCCAGGCCGCGTCGGCAATCCACAGCGGCGCATAATCGCGCGCCGCATAGAAGGCCACCAGCGCTTCGCGTTCCTTGCGCAATTGCTGGACCTGCTGGGGGGCGCGCAGGCCCTGCGGAAGTTCACTGCGCAGCAGGGCCTCCGCCGCAAGGCGCATGTCGTCGCGTGTGAGCTGGGCGGCGGCCGGCGGCTGCACTGTGGCTGGCAGCTGCGGTTGCGCCGGGGCGGCGGCGACTGGCGCGGCGGCAGGCTTTGGCGGCTCGGGCAGTGCCACCACTACAGGCGGCAGTTCCGGCGGCAAAATCACCACGGCAGCGGGCAGCGCGGGCGCGCGTTTCTCCGCCCTGGTGACCGGGCGAGGCGGCAGAGCTGATTTTGCCGCAGGAGCAAACTCAACCACCACCGGCGGCAGATCCGGGGGCAGGATGACAGGGTCAAGTTTTGGCGCGTCAAAAGTCACCACGACGTCGGGCAGCTGCGGCGGCGGCACGTCGGGCTGGAGTTCAGCCGATCCGCCGACAGGCAGGCGCGGCGGCGGCAGATGCAGGGCGGGCAGCGGCGCGGCGGCATTGCCAGCCTGCGGCGCGGCGGTGATCGCTGCCGGTACTTCCGGCGCGGCAATCTGCAATGGCGCTGGCGCGCCATCGGCCTGTGTTTCGGCGGCAAAGGCTGGCAGGCTGGCAGCGGCGAAAGCCAGGGACAAGCCACCAAAGGCCGCGCCGCGCAAAAACATTGCCCGAAGCTGTGAAGGAAAACGCAAGTTTGATGTCCCCATGGGCTGGATGGCCCGTGCCGCAACAGAATGCCAACATTTGAATGTTGCGGTAAACATATCCTGAACATGTGCTTTTTGGTGTGCGAAAACACACAATCTCCGCTGGTTTTCACTATTGACGAAGAGTGTTGCCGCAATGCAACGCGCGCTCCGCCGCCGCAGGGTTGTCATCCTCCGTTCAAAATGGCATGCCGTTGCGCGTTGGGGGCAACACCAGGATCGAATGTCGCTCGGGCGCAACTTCATCACCGTTGGCGCTGGCACTGCCCTGTCGCGTCTGCTGGGCTTTGCGCGCGACATTCTGGTTGCGGCGCTGCTTGGCTCCGGCCCCATCGCGGACGCTTTTGTCGTGGCCTTCCGGCTGCCCAACCTGTTCCGCCGCCTGCTCTCGGAAGGGGCGTTCAACGCCAGTTTTGTGCCGATGCTGGCGCGCATCCGCTCGGAGGACGGCGACCCCGCCGCAGCCCTGTTCGCCGGGCGGCTGCTGTCGGTGTTCGCTATTGGCCTGCTGGTGATCACCCTGATCGCCGAACTTGGCATGAGTGGCCTCGTCTACGCGCTCGCGCCGGGCTTTGCCGCCGAGCCGGAAAAATTCCAGCTGACTGTCTGGCTGGCCCGCATCGCTTTTCCGTTCCTGGCTTTTGCCACGCTGGCGGCGTTGTTTGCCGGCCTGCTGAATGCCGCCGGGCGGTTTTCGGTAGCCGCTTTTGCGCCCGCCGCGCTCAACCTTGTGCTGGTCGGCGCGCTGCTTGGCGCGGGCTGGAGCGGCCTTGGTGGCAGCCGGATCGCCGCCGTCTGGCTGTGCTGGGCGGTGGCCTTTGGCGGGCTGGTGCAGCTGCTGCTGTGTGTCGCGGGGCTGCGCTATGCCGGCCTGCATCTGCCTTGGGTGCGCCCGGCGCTAGACCCCAATGTGCGCCGCCTTTTGTATTTGACGCTGCCGGGCGTGCTGGCCTCCGGCATCGCTCAGATCAACGCCTTCATCGGCGCGATCATCGGTTCGGGCGCGCCGGGCGTCGTGTCCTATCTGTATTACGCTGACCGGGTCTACCAGCTGCCGCTTGGCGTCACCGGGGTGGCCATCGGGCTGGTGCTGCTGCCTGACCTGTCGCGCCGCCTTGCCGCAGGCGATGCCGACGGCGCGCAGCGGGCGCAGAACCGAGCGCTGGAATTTGCCTTCCTGCTCACGCTGCCCGCCGCGATCGCGCTCGCCGTGGCGGCGCGGCCCATTGTCGATGTGCTGTTCCAGCACGGCGTGTTCAGCCCGCAGGCGGCGCGCGCCACCGCCGCAACGCTGGCCGCCTTCGCCATCGGCCTGCCGGGATATGTCATCGCCAAAGCGTTGCAGCAGCCATTTTTCGCGCGCGAAAATGTTCGCACGCCGGTCATTATTGCGCTTGCGGGCGCGGCGGCTGATGTGGCGCTGTCACTCGCGCTGTTCGGCAGCCTCGCCAGTGTCGGCATCGCCATTGCCGCATCCGTGGCCGGCTGGATCAATGCCGCCGGGCTCGCCGTGATGCTGCATCGCCGGCATGACCTGACGATTGACCGCGCCACCTCGCGGCGCATGGGGCTGGTGCTGGTGGCGGCGCTGGCGATGGGCGGCGCGCTCTATCTGGCCTGCGGGCTGCTTGCGCCCTGGCTGTCACCGGCCCAGCCGCTGGCGGTCAAGGGCGGCGCGCTGCTGGCGCTGTGCGGCGGCGGCCTCGCTCTGTTTCTGGCGCTGGCGCAGGCGCTGGGGGCGATTGACCTGAAGACCATGAGCGCCGTGCTGCGCCGACCATAGGGCGTGCCCCGCGTTAAGTGCCAAAACGTCGGATAAGGGCTTTGCCGCAAGCCGATTTGCCGTATTGTCGGGGATGCTGAAAGGACAGGCACCCGATGCAGCAATGGCTGATGGACCACAAGATACCGCTCGGGGCCTGGATCAAGCAGGGCGTAGACGCCAGCAAGCAGGCGCAATGGTTCTTTGACGGCATTGCCTTTGTGCTGAAGTTTTTGATTGAGGGCCTGTCGGCACTCCTGCTGTGGCCGCCGGCCCTGGTCATCATAGCCGCGCTCTGCGCGCTGGCCTGGTGGCTGCACCGTTCGGTGTGGCTCGTGCTGTTTATCGCCGCCGCGCTCCTGCTGATCGTCAATCTCGGTTTCTGGAAGCCGACAATGCAGACACTGTCGCTCGTCACCTGGTCCACCATTGTGTGCATGACCATCGGCGTGCCCTTTGGCATTGCCGCCGCGCACCGGCCATGGCTGTTCAATGCGGTGCGGCCCGTGCTCGACCTGATGCAGACGCTGCCGACCTTTGTCTATCTCATTCCGACGCTGATCCTGTTTGGACTCGGCGTTGTGCCGGGCCTGATCTCAACCGTCATTTTCGCCCTGCCCTCGCCGATCCGGCTGACCCAGCTTGGCGTGTCCTCGGTGCCAAGGCACCTGATTGAGGCTGGCGAGGCTTTTGGCGCAACCAAACGCCAGTTGCTGTGGAAGGTCGAGCTGCCCTGCGCCCTGCCCAGCATTATGGCCGGCGTCACGCAATGCATCATGCTGTCGCTGTCGATGGTGGTGATCGCCGCGCTGGTGGCGGCGGACGGGCTTGGCGTGCC
>JANLPP010000497.1:0-2889 GCA_031367295.1 Hyphomicrobiales bacterium
CCGAGATGCCCGCCGCAGCCACTGCAATGCACTTCAATGCGGGTCATGCCAAGGCTTTTGTCTGTCGTCGTTTCCACTGCGCCCGGCAATGCCTCAAAGAAACTTGGCCAGCCGCAGCCGCTGTCGAATTTCGTGTCCGAGCGATACAGCGCATTGCCGCACCCCGCACAGGAAAAAAGGCCGATGCGCGGGTCATGCTCAAGCGGGCTGGAGCCGGGCCGCTCGGTGCCATGCTGGCGCAGCACGCGATATTGCTCGGGGCTCAGCACGCTGCGCCAGTCAATGTCGGATTTGGACACCGGATAGGTTTTGCCAGCGCCAGCGCCGCTTTCGGCAGCGCGGGCGGGTTTAAAAATGTCAAACAGGGAAGCCATGGGTTTGTGTCCTCGCATGGGTGGCGTAGCGGTAACATAGGACGTCCGCGCGGCGTGGCAAACGCCCTGACGGAAATTTGAGGCGCACGCGACTGCTTGTTGAGCGAAATGCGGGCTTGCGGCAAGGCGTGGCATTTGCCACGATGACTTGACCGAGGCCGGAGTGACCCTGTGACACGCCCGCAGCTCAAAATAGACGCAGGCCATGTGCGCCAGGCCTATGCCGACTGGGCACCGGTGTATGATTTTCTGTTTGACGCCCTGCTGCATCCGGGCCGCCGGGCCGGAGCGGCGGCGGCGTCGCTGCCCGGCGGGCTGGTGCTGGATGTCGGCATCGGCACCGGGCTTGAGCTGCCGATGTTTGCGCCCGGCACCCGCATCATCGGCATTGACCTTTCCGAGCCGATGCTGGCGCGCGCGCAAAAGCGCATCGCCCGCAAAAATCTCAAGAGTGTTGAGGGCCTGTGCGTTATGGACGCGGCGCATCTCGCCTTTGCGGCGGACACGTTTGACATCGTCATCGCGCCCTATGTCATCACCACCATGCCCGAGCCTCTGGCCGCGCTGGATGAAATGCTGCGCGTCGTCAAACCCGGCGGCGAAATCGTGCTGGTCAACCATGTGGCGCGCGACAAGGGGCCAATCGCCGATGTCGAAAGCTTCATGGCCCGCCGCGTCCGCACGCTGGGCTGGCGCGCCGATTTCCGCTGGGCGGTGATCGGCGACTGGATAACGGCGACCGATGGCGTGGAGTTGGCCGAGCGCCGGACACTGCCGCCGCTGGGGCTGTTCACGCTGGCGAGGATGCGAAAGGCGGGGGGCGTGGCAGTGTCCGCTTGATCAATATTCGCCAACATTTCTTTTTCCTCTCGCCTTGACCAAACTGCGCAAACGCGGGCCTGATCCACAGCATTTATTCCAAGTGTCAAACTAATTCACACAGACGTTCGGCCAGGCTGAAAAATTGCGCCAGGCGTCGTCAGAGGCGGGCCTGACCATGGCAACTATCAATTTTGACTCCCTGATTGGCGCGCAAAAAAAGGCGGTAATCGCGGCGATTGTCAGTGCGTTTACCGAAGCGGAACTGGAAGCGCTGCTGGCGACTGACCTTGATGTGAAGCTGGCGAATCTGGCAGCTGCCGCACCATGGAGCATTATGGCATTCAAAGTTGTCGAGGCCAGCCAAAGGGATGGCTTCACGGGCAGCCTTGTTGAAGCCATATGCGCCGCCAAGCCACGCAATCCGCTGATCCGCGACCTGCCCAATACGCTGCGCCTGGTGGTTCCAACAGGCGCGCCTGCTTTGAAATCTGGCGGTCTGGAAAAACTGCTGCGGGAAAAATCCCGCATTGTCGGTTTCGAAAAATGGCTGAGCGGCCTTACCGCCATTCAAGGCTCGGTGTGCCGTGTGGAGGGCCTCTCGATGGGCACCGGGTTTCTTATCGGGCCTGACCTCATACTGACCAATTATCATGTCGTTGAAGCGGAGATTAAAGCGCCGGCGCAGGCGGCGAACATCGTTTGCCGCTTTGACTTTTCCACGCTGAACGGCGTTGAAAAGCCGGGCAGCCCCGTCAAGCTGGCGGCGCATTGGCTGGTTGCCTCCGCGCCCTATGCGCAGGCCGATATCTCGGCGTCCAACGCCGCGCCTTCGGACGACGAGCTTGACTTTGCCGTGCTGCGGCTGGCCGAAGTTGTTGGCGCCGCCGCGCCGGCGGGCGGCAAGCGCAACTGCATTGCCCTGTCGCGCGCCGCGCCGAAGCCTGCGCCGCAAGATGTGGTGTTTATCGTGCAGCACCCGAAGGGCGCGCCGCTGTCGATGGCGAGCGGAACCGTCAGCCAGCTGGCGCAGGGCGGGCGCCGCATGCGCTACGACGCCGACACCGAAAGCGGCTCGTCAGGGTCGCCGGTGTTTGACGCCGACCTCGCCCTCGTGGCGCTGCATCATGCGGGCGATCCCGCCTGGTCGGCAAAGTACAACGAAGGAATTCCCGCTGGTTTGATTGCGGATAATTTGTTAAAACAAGGTGTTTCTGTTTGATCCCGGGGTGACTTATGGCGCGCGAGCTTGATGGGACAGAGATCAAAGAATTGGTCAGGCTGATTCAGAGGCGTTTCGACAAAAACGAATTCAGCGCTTTTTTTTACATGGACGTTGACGACAAGGTTCGTTTTGACGACTTCGTCGCCGCGCAAGACGTGTGGAAAGTTCAACTCGCAAATTTTTTGCAATATACGGACAGGAAGAATCTTTCTGTCGCGCTGGTTGCCGCGCTTGCGGCGAAATCGGAGATGGACGCGAGCGAAAAAGGCTGGCTTGAAAAACTCAGCAGCGCCCTTATCACTGCAAAAGAGCCTGTCGCCGACAATCCGGATGAGCGCCAGCTTTGGCAAGAAGCGAGCGTCAGCCGCGATCCATCGGTGATCGAGGATTTCCTGACGCGCTTTCCTGGCGGACGTTACACGGCCATGGCGCAGGCGCGAGCTGACGAGCGCATCGCCGATTGCGGCGACA
>JANLPP010000273.1:0-3732 GCA_031367295.1 Hyphomicrobiales bacterium
GCTCGCGGCCCTGCGCAGGAGCCTGACGCGCGCCTGCCGCCCATGCCTCTGGGCGAGCATGTGGTGGAGGACTACCGGCATCTGTCGCTGTCGCTGAAGGCGCATCCGGTCGCCTTCGTGCGCAGCAGGCTGGCGGCCAAAGGTGTGCTGCGGGCGCAAGACCTCGACGGCTGCAAAACCGGCATGCGCGCCCGCATTGCCGGCCTCGTGCTGGTGCGCCAGCGGCCGGGCACAGCCAAGGGCGTGGTGTTCATGACGCTGGAAGACGAGACCGGCACGGCCAACGTTATCGTCTGGCCCAAAATGTTCGAGGCGTTCCGGCCCGTGGTGATCGGCGCGCGTTTTGTCGCGGTCACCGGCACGCTGCAGAATGCCGATGGCGTCATTCATCTTGTCGCGTCAAAGCTGCAAGACCTGACGCCGATGCTTAGCGTGCTGTCCTCAGGCGGCGCGTTTGTCTCGCAGGTGGCGCGCGCCGATGCGGTAAAGCGCCCGCAGGGCGACCACCGCGGGCCGCGGGTGGAGGCGGTGCTGCCGGGAGGCCGCAATTTTCATTGATGCGAGGTGGTCGTTCATGTTTTCACGAAGAAATCGCAGAAAACACCGAGCCGCGAACTGAATTTCGCCCTGAAGCGGGCCAAGAAGGTGAAATGATGCGCAAATCTGTACCGGTCGAAAAGACTTTTGCTGTCTGGCGCAAGGATCCCGCATATGTGGTGGCATACGACGCGCTGGCCGAGGAATTCGCCCTGGCGGAGGCGCTCATCAAAGCACGGTCCCGCGCCGACATGTCACAGGAAGACGTGGCGCAAAAGATGGGCACGACGCAGGCTGTTATCGCGCGCCTCGAAAGTGGCCGCGTCATGCCGTCAACGCGCACGCTGCTGCGGTTTGCCGAAGCTAAGGCACGCGTCTGCGGATCGGATTTGCGGCGCGGTAAAGCATGGTCTTCACCCCCGCGTTGCGGCTCGCCGCGCCCCGCCTGAGCCCTGGTCAGCCGCACCGGCCATCGCCTTCCCGCACTGGCGCAGGCGCCCCAGCCGAGGGCAATCCCATTCGCATGGCTGGCGTCTCGCATTCGCATGCCTGGAATTCTAGATATGGCAGTAACAGTGCAGCCGGGGCGGACTAACCTGTCGGCGGGACTTCTCCAGACATTCCCGCGCAGGCCTGCCGGCCAAGTCAAACAATCATATTGGGAGGTGGCACGTGGAAACTTTATCGATTGAACGCAGAATGCGCCGGATGCTGCGGCTCGGCGCAGCTGTTGCAGCGCTCTGCTGTGTGTCAGCCGCCGATGCGGCTGACAGCCAGGCGTGGATCGCCAGCTGGGCTGCAAGCCCGCAGCCGATCTGGGGTATGGATTTCTTCGCGCCGGTCGGTGTGCCACGCGCGTTGCGTGACCAGACGGTGCGGCAAGTGGCGCGGCTGAGCCTTGGCGGGCACAAGGTGCGCATCGAGATTTCCAACGAATATGGCAATGTTCCGCTGCACATTGGCGCGGCGCAGGTTGCCTCCGCCGATGACAAGGGCATGGTCAAGGCGGGTGCCGGCAAGGCGCTGACTTTTGGCGGCAAGGCGGAGGCGATTGTGCCTTCTGGCGCTCCGATCATCAGTGACCCGGTTGACCTCGATGTGGCGGCGCTCGGCAGCGTGGCGGTCAGCC
Source organism: Hyphomicrobiales bacterium (assembly GCA_031367295.1). GTDB lineage: Bacteria > Pseudomonadota > Alphaproteobacteria > Rhizobiales > Beijerinckiaceae > JANLPP01. The sequence goes on from JANLPP010000273.1 coordinate 1,667, forward strand.
TGTATTTTCCCGACATTACGCCCGTCACGACCTGGCACAATGAAGGTGTGCAGACGACGCTGATCGCCAGCGGCAATCTTGTCGGCGAGGCCGAGTTCAAGGAGAAGCAGACTGCGACGGCGCGCATTTTCCTCAGCGAGATTCTTGTTGACGCGCCGGCCGGCGCCCGCGCCGTTGTGCTGTACGGCGACAGCATCACCGATGGCGCGTCCTCGACGCTTGATGCCAACCACCGCTGGCCTGACTATCTGGCCGAGCGGCTCAAAGGCGCCAATGTGGCGGTGGTCAACGAGGGCATTTCGGGTGCCCGCATTTTGACCGACCGCATGGGCGACAATGCGCTGGCGCGCTTTGACCGCGATGTGCTGAGCCAGCCTTTGGCCGACACGGTGGTGCTGATGATGGGCATCAATGACATTGGCTGGCCGGACACGGTGCTGGTGCCAAAAGGCGAGCGCACACCAAGCGCCGACGATATTATTGCGGGCTACAAACAGCTTATCACCCGCGCGCACAGCCACAACATGCGCATCATTGGCGCGACGCTGACACCGTTTGACGATGCTTTCGCCAACTTCCCGCCGCTGCACGGCTACTATACCAAGGACAAGGAACCCAAGCGCCTCGCCGTCAATGCCTTCATCCGCAGCGGCGCGTTTGACGGTGTCATCGACTTTGACGCTGTGGTGCGCAAGCCCGACAAGCCGTCGGAAATTCAGACTGCCTTTGACTCCGGCGACCATCTGCATCCCAATGACGCAGGCTACAAGGCGATGGCGGACTCCATTGACCTCGCCGTGCTGGGCGTCAAGAAGTGAGCTAAGCGCGGCGGGCGGCTAATTCCACGGATTGAGAATTGGCACGCCCGTCGGCGCAAAATCCGCCACGTTACGCGTGACGACTGTCATGCCGTTCACAAGGGCGGTGGCCGCGATGAGGGCGTCGCGGTCGCCACGAGGATTGGGGACGTGCAGCGTTGCGCAGCGGCGCGCGATTTCAGTGTCAATCGGCAGAATGCGGTCTTTGAAAAAGGGCAGCACGTGATTGTTTATCCAACGATTCAAGATTTCGCCCTGAACCTTATCCTTGCGGATTATCGCGAGCGCGCCAACGTCAAGTTCCATGATTGTGATGCAGGAGACATATTGCTCCGCCGCCGGCACGGTGGCAGCCCATGCTTTCAAAGCTGGCAATGCTCTTTCTAACCGGCGCAGTTCGGAGATAATATTGGTGTCCAGAATAAACATCAGGACAGGTCAGCCGGGCGGATATGAATATTCAGGCGCGGCGGGTCAAACTCAAAGTCCTGGCCACCCGCCGACATGGCCAGCGCCTCTACAATGCTCATACCATTGCCCTGCAGCTTGCGGTATTCCTCTATGCTGAGCAGCACATGCGCGGGCTTGCCCCGGTCGGTAATGAAAACCGGCCCCTTGAGCGCGGCCTTTTTGGCCTGGCTGGAGTGCTGGTTGAACTCGCGGCTGCTGAGTGTGGTGATAGTCATGGCGGCGGCTCTCCGGCGTTTCGTGTAGCAACGTTACTACAACGGAACCTGCAACGCAAGGCTGCAAATCACGCCCGCTCCCGCAGCAGCCTGCGGATCACCTTGCCTGTCGTGGTCAGCGGCAACTCCTTTTCAAACACGATCTCGCGCGGATATTCGTGGGCGGAGAGGCGGGCGCGCACGAAGGCTGTAATGTCGGCGGCCAGCGCCGCGCTGGCCTCGTAGCCCGAAGCCAGCACGATAAACGCCTTGACGATTTCTGTCCGCAGCGCGTCAGGCTTGCCGACAACCGCCGCCATGGCGACGGCAGGGTGGCGGGCAAGACAGTCTTCGATCTCGCCCGGGCCGATGCGGTAACCCGATGAGGTGATGACATCATCGTCGCGGCCGGAAAAATGCACATAGCCGTCCGCGTCCATTACGCCCTGGTCGCCGGTGGTCATCCAGTCGCCAATGAATTTTGCGCGCGTGGCCGCAGGATTGTTCCAGTAGCCCAGAAACATCACCGGATCGGGCCGCCTGACGGCAATCTGGCCGACCTCACCGGGCGCGCAAACACTGC
>JANLPP010000515.1:0-12787 GCA_031367295.1 Hyphomicrobiales bacterium
GCGGCAATTGAGCGCGACAGCGTTGTGACGACGCTGAAGCGGTGCGCGATGAGGCTGGCGAGGTGAAACGCCGCCTCGCCAATGCCGATGACCGGGGCGCTGGCGCAGCAGCGCGCCGCCTCCAGCCCGGTGTCGTCGAAACAGGCAATGACATGCGCGTCGACGCCCGCCGCCTCGCCTTTGATGATTTCCTCAAGCAGGCCGGGCACGCAGAACGCCTCGTCGAAATAGCCTTCGATCGACACTGGTCCGCTCAGCGGATTGACCGCGGTGACCCGTGTGCCCGGCGCAGCGGCGGCGCGCGCGGCGCGGCCGATGCTGGCGGTCATGCTGGCCGTGGTATTGGGATTGATGACGAGAAGTTTCATGCGGTCAGGCCTGCCCGGCGTCAGAACCATGGCGCGCCTGGCGGGCCCGCAGGAAGGTGATGGCCGCAAGCGCCAGCGCGATGACGAGGAATGACACGCCGGTCGTCGCTGTGCCGAGGGCGTAGATTTCGGGCGTGGTGACGGTGGTGGTCAGCGCCTGCAATTCCATCGGCAGGGAATTCCTCTCGCCGATCGCCTGGCTGGAGCGGGCAATCTCGTCCCACGACAGCGTGAAGCCGAACAGGCCGACGCCGACGACGGAGGGCAGGATGATCGGCAGGATGACGTGGCGCAGCGTCTGCCAGGGCGTCGCGCCAAGGTCGCGCGCCGCCTCCTCATAGCGGTGGTCGAAGCGGTTGAAGATGGCGAACATCACCAGCAGCCCGAACGGCAGCGTCCACGACAGATGCGCGCCAAGGCCGGAGGTGAACAGGCCCATGGTGGTGGTGAGGCCGCCGACCAGCCAGGCCGGGCCCCAGGCCTTCAGAAAATCATCAAGCAGGCGGAACTCCAGCGCGATGCCCAGCGAGGTGACGATGGAGGGCACGATGAGGCTGGCCACGGTGACGAAAAAAAGCAGGTCCGATCCGCGGAAACGCTTGCGGAATGCGAGGCCGGCGCTGAGCGACAGCAGCACAGTCAGCACCATGACGACGCCGCCGAGCTTGAGCGAGCGCATGAACGCGCCGCCAATATCGACAATGCCGCCGCCGCGCCACAGTTTTTCGAACCAGTGCAGCGAAACGCCGTTGAGCGGGAAGGTCAGGCCGCCCTGCGGACCCTGGAAGGACAGCACGAAAATAACGATCATCGGCCCGTAGAGAAACAGCACGAACAGCGCAAAGAAAGCGGCGAGCCAGTAGAAGGCGGCGGGGCGGCGCTCGGTCACGCTACAGCTCCTTGCGCACGTCAACGATGCGGTTCAGCACCACGATGATCAGGAGGGTGACCGCCAGCAGGATCACCGCATTGGCGGCGGCGGGCGGGAATTGCAGCGCGTTGAGCCGCGTCTCGACAATCTTGCCCGCCGAGGCGATCTGCTGCCCGCCCATGACGCCAAAGGTGATGAAATCGCCCATCACAATAGTGACGACAAAGATCGAGCCGATGACAATGCCGGGCTTCGACAGCGGGATTATCAGGTTCCACAGCGTCTGCCAGCCGCTCGCGCCAGCGTCATAGGCGGCCTCAACCAGCGTCTTGTCGATGCGCATCATCGAATTGAAAATCGGCACCACCATGAAAAAGGTGAACAGGTGGATGAAGGCCAGCGCCACCGAGAACTGCGAAAACAGCAGCCACTCCAGCGGCGTGTCGATCACATGCGCGTTGACCAAAGTCTGGTTGATCAGGCCGTTGCGGCCGAGCAGCGGAATCCACGAAATCATGCGGATGACGTTGGAGGTCCAGAACGGAATGGTGCAGATCAGAAACAGCACCATCTGCATGGTCAGGCTGCGGACGTGAAAGGCCAGAAAATAGGCGACGGTGAAGCCGATCAGCAGCGTCGCCACCCAGACGATCAGGCAGAATTTCGCCGTTGAGACATAGGTCTTGAGGATCGTGCAGAGTTCGGGCAGCTGGTCCCAGCAGCCTTCAAATGTCTCCGTGTAGCTGCGCGTGGTGAAGCCCGGCAGCATCGCATATTCATTATAGTCCCAGAAGCTGACCATAATGACGAAGCACAGCGGCAGCACGAAGAACAGCAGGAACACCAGCGCAAACGGCATGGCTTGCAGCCAGCCTGGGATGACCTGTGTTTTGGCGGGGGATGCGGGGGTGGGCATGCGGGTCAGTATGGTTCTTCCTGGAGCGGGAGCGGAGCCTTCTTGCGATAGCGACTAGGCATTGGCAGTCACAGGAAACCCGGCTTGGCCAGACCTGCGGTATTTAAAGCCAACCGAAGCAAAACAACTTCAGCATAAATGTTTGACTGGAGCGTCCCTCTCCCCTTTGTGGGGGAGGGGGACGCTAACGCCGTGTATTCAGACTGGCGCCAGCTTTCTTGAGCCAGCGCCAATTTTCAATCACACATCACGCCGCGATAAACTCGTTCCATTTGCGGACCATGTAGTCGTTCTCGTCCATCACCGCGTTCCAGCAGGCGACGTTGCCCATGCGGTCTTCATAGGAGCCGCCGTCGCGGACCGATCCGGCTTTCTCCAGCAGCGAGCCGTCCGGCGCCTTGATGTCATTCTTGGCGGCCTTGCCTTCCATCCAGAAGCCCCATTCATCCTCCGACATATTGGCCTTGGCGGTTGAGAGCACAGCTGCATAGTAGCCCTGGCGGTTGAGATAGGCGCCCGCCCAGCCGGACAGGAACCAGTTGACGAACTCGTAAGCCCATTCCGCCTTGGCGCCGGTGACCGCTTTCGACAGGCAGAAGCCTGATGCCCAGGAGCGGTAGCCTTCCTTCAGCGGCTGGAACACGCAGGGAATGCCCTTGGAACGCACGGCGGTAACGGCGGGCGACCACATCGACTGGATGACGGTTTCGCCGGAAGCCATCAAGTTGACGCTCTCGTTAAAGTCCTTCCAGACGGCGCGGAACTGGCCGGCTTTCTTGGCTTCGGTCATCACCTTCATGGTGAGGTCGATCTCGGCCTTGGTCATATTGCCCTTGTCGGGGTATTTGTAGGCACCGGTCGCCTCCACCACCATCGCCGCGTCCATGATGCCGATGGAGGGAATGTTGAGGATTGAGGCCTTGCCCTTGAACTCGGGGTTCAGCAATTCGGCCCAGGTAGAGATCGGGCGCTTGATCAGGTCGGGGCGGATGCCGAGCGTGTCGGCGTTATAAACGGTGGGGATCAGTGTCACCCACTCGGTGACGCCAGTGGCGAATTTGGTCGAGTTCGCGCCTTCGACAAACATCACTTTCTTGGGCGCGGTGCCCTGGTCACCGATCTTTTTGCCGTTGGGCAGTTCGCCCTTGGTGAAGATGGGCGTGATATTGTTGAATTCCTTGATTTTCTTGGCGTCCATGCCAAGAATATTGCCCGACGGAATGAGCTTTTTCAGACTCCAGTACTCGGTGTCCAGAACGTCAAAGGAATTGGGCTGGGTGACGACGCGCTTGACCACGTCATCGGTGGTGGCCGAAATATACTCGATGGTGATGCCGAGATCGGCCTTGACCTTTTTCGAGATTTCATCGCCCTGGTTCACCGCAGTGCCCAGATAGCGCAGCACCTTGGGCTCCTGCGACCAGACGGCCGGAAAGCCGGTGATCGCGCCGCTGCCTGCGGCCACGCCGGCCACGGCACCAGCTCCCTTGAGAAGGCTGCGGCGCGAGACGCCCGCCGATTTCTTGATACGCGTATTTGACATGGTCCACTCCTCCAGAAACCCGCGCCATTCAGAGCGACGGGGATAATGAATGTATGTCGGCGTCTGCCCAATGCACGCCGACGCTGTCCCCTACCGAGAGCGGCATTGCCGCAAAGGCCGCGTCACTGACGCTGGCCGAAATCTCGGCATTCGCGCCATGCTCAAGCGCCACCTGGTAATGCGTGCCCTGATATTCTATCGCGCGGATCACCGCGCTGAGGCGTGCCTGCGCTGCCTGCCCGCCAGCGAGCCAGACGCGATCCGCACGCACGGCGACTGACCCTGCGGGCGTGGCAATGACATTGTGCCCGCCCAAAAACCGCGCGACGAATTCGGTCGCCGGTTTTTCATAGACTTCGCGTGGCGAGCCGGCCTGCTCGATGCGGCCCTTGTTCATCACCACGACCAGATCGGCCAGCGCCAGCGCCTCGTCCTGCCCGTGCGTGACGTGGACAAAGGGAATCCCGAGCTGCTTTTGCAGGCGGCGCAGCTCAGTGCGCATGCGCACGCGCAAAAACGGGTCCAGCGCCGAGAGCGGCTCGTCGAGCAGCAAAATCTGCGGGTTGGTGATCAGCGCCCGCGCCAGGGCCACACGCTGCTGCTGGCCGCCGGAAAGCTGGGCCGGCACGCGCCCCGCAAAAGTTTCCATGGCAACCAGCGACAGCACCTCCATCGCCTTCGCCCGCCGGGCGAGTTTTTCAACGCCCTTCATCTTCAGCGAAAAGGCAACGTTGTCGAGACAGGTCAAATGCGGAAACAGCGCGTAGCTCTGGAACATCATTGCCGTGCCGCGCTGCGCCGGTGGCAGGCCGGTGACATTGGCGCTGCCGATCAGGATGTCGCCCTGCGTCACGCTTTCATGCCCGGCTATCATGCGCAGCGTCGAGGTCTTGCCGCAGCCGGAGGGGCCAAGGAGGCAGCAGTAAACGCCCGCCGCGACACGCAGGTTGATCGCGTCCACAGCTGTCGTCGCGCCATACCGCTTTGTCACACTGACGAGTTCTAGATTCGCTGGCTGCGCCATTGCCCCACTTTATGGATCACGGTTTCGGGCTAGAAAAAGCAAATAGCATGCCAGATAACCCAGCCCACAGGATACGCAGCACGCGTGCATACTGGCGGGGTTTGTGCAGGAAATCCAGCGTCTGGCGCGCGAAAGAGTCGCACAATGCCAGTTTTTTCAGCATGATTGGCTACCAATTGGCCCGCGGCAACGACATTGCCCGCCAGCGACCGCAATACCGTTGATTATTGGGCACAGGTGCACCAGCCGCCGTGTCCGTGTTGCGAAAAAACAGATAGACTCGTGGTGTATCAGCGATATTTAGCATGACGCTGCTGCTCGGAGCCGCAGCCAAGTGTTTGGGCAAAGGTCCGGAATGTCTGACGAAGGCTGCAAGGGCACTCAGGAATGCAGCGCTGCCCGTGCCAACGGGTTGGCATTGGCCTGCGCAGTGTCAGGCAAACCCTTGGTCAGGCCGGTTAGCACTGGACGCAGCATGGCACCCCGGGGCAAAAGCCCCGCAATTGCAACGCACCGCATCAACGCCACGTTCACGGGTAAAACATGCTGAAGAAACACGACCGCCGCTTGCGCGTGGGCATTCTCGGCTGCGGGCCGATCGCGCAATTCGCACATTTTGAATCCGCCGCCAAAGCCTGCAATGCGGAGTTGCATGCCATCTGCGATGTGGCGCAAGACCTTGTGCAGCGCATGGGCGACACCTGGCTGCCGGCGCGCCGCTTTCATGATTACGACGCGATGCTGGCGGACCCGGAGCTTGAGGCCGTTATTATCGCAACCGCCGACAGTTTTCATGTGCCCGCGGCCCTGCGCGCCCTGGCAGCTGGCAAGCATGTGCTGTGCGAGAAGCCGGTTGGTGTCAGCGTTGAGGAAGCCGGGGCGCTGGCGCAAGCGGTGGCGGCCTCCGGCAAGCTGCTGCAGGTTGGCCACATGAAGCGCTTTGATCCGGGCCTGCAGGCGGGCCAGGCATTCGCGCAGGGCGCCATGGGCGCTCAACTGGCCTTCAAGGCGTGGTATTGCGATTCAACGCACCGCTACACGATGACCGACGCAGTGCAGCCCCTGCCGGTGCTCAGCGCCGGGGCGCGCAAGCCTGCCGAAAATCCCAAGGCGGACCTGCGCCGCTACTACATGCTGGCGCATGGCAGCCATCTGGTTGACACCGCCCGCTTTTTCTGTGGCGAAATCATTGAGGTGCAGGCGCGGCTCAGCGAGCGCTTCGGGGCTTTGTGCTGGTTTATCGATGTCGCCTTCGCCAACGGCTGCATGGGCCATCTCGACCTGACTGTGGCGGTGCGGATGGACTGGCACGAGGGCCTGTCCCTGTATGGCGAGCATGGCAGCGTTACCGCAAAGACTTATAATCCGTGGTATTTCAAAGCGTCGGATGTCGAGATTTTTCATGAGGCCGACGCAACCTACCGCCGGCCGCTGGGGGCAGACGGGCATTTTTACCGCCGCCAGCTGGAGGGGTTTGCCGACAGCATCCTGCATGGCGCGCCGATGCTGGGCGCGGACGCGGCTGATGGCCTCGCCTGTGTCCGCGCCATGGCCGCCATTGCCCAGTCGGTGCACACAGGCAAGCCGACCCGCCCTGCTGACATGAGCGGTCCGGTTTAACCGGCGCACGCGCAAACATTCTCTATTTAGGACGCAGCCCTTGGACACAGATTTCAGACGCCCCGCCGCAAGCTGGTTTGCGGACCTGCCCGCTGACCGCCTGCTGGTGGAAATGTCGCTGTGGTCGGCAGATCTCGGGCGCATTGAGCCTGACATGCAGCGGGTGGAGGCCGGCACGGATATTTTTCATATTGACGTCTCGGACGGGCATTTTACCCCCGCCATCCTGTATTTTCCTGACCTTGTGGCGCGGCTGCGGCGCGTGACGGCACGGCCGTTTCACGTGCACCTGATGGTGGACGATGCGGTGCTGGAGAGCCAGATCGAACAATTTGCCGAAGCGGGCGCCGATCTCATCAGCATTCATGCTGAAAATGCCGATCCGTCGGCGCGGCTGGCGCAGATACGCAGGCTCGGCCTCAAGGCGGGCATCGCGCTGAAACTGGAAACGCCTGTCGCGGCAGCCGCGCCCTACATCGCGCAGACCGACATGCTGACGCTGCTGGGCACGCGGCTTGGTGTCAAAGGCCAGAGTCTTGCGCCAGAGGCCCCCGCGCGTCTGCGCGAGGCGCAGGCTCTGGTCGCCGCGCAAGCTGGCGGGCGGCGCGTCGTGCTCGCGGCGGACGGCGGCATACGCGAGGTAACCGTGCCGGTCCTGCGCGGCGCGGGCGCGCAAACGGTCGTCATGGGATCGCTGGCCTTTGGCGCGCCGGATTTTGCGGCGCGCGTCGCATGGGCGCGCGGACTTGCGAGAGCGGTGCCGTGAAGTCTGTGAAGTGAAATGCTAGTTGACGCGCCTGCTAATCAGCGCGATGGTTGCTTTGCTGCCGCCGCCGCAACAAGACGGACGGGGTTCACTATTTTTCGCAGGACGCAACCAACCGGGAGGAAATCATGGAACGTCGGTCTCTGATCAAAATGATGGGCGCTGCCTCGTTTGCAGCAGGCGCGGGCCTGCTGCCGCAAAAGGCCTGGGCGGCCGACAAGGTCACCATCGCACTCATCCCCGGCCTCACCGCCGACGGGTTTTATGTGACCATGCACAAGGGCGCGGAAGCCGCCGCCAAGGCGCTGGGCGCCGATCTGATCTACCAGGGCGCGGCGGAATGGAACGTGTCGCTGCAGGTGCCGATTCTTGACGCGGTGATTGCCAAGAAGCCCGCCGCCATCCTCATCGCGCCCAATGACAAGACCCAGCTGATCCAGCCTTTGAAGAAGGCTGCGGACGCGGGCATCGCGGTTGTCTGCGTCGACACATTCATCGGCACCGGCATCTTCCAGACCGGCGCGGGCAATGCCGATTTCCCGATTTCCTATGTCGCCTCTGACAACGTGCTCGGCGGGCGCATGGCGGCGCGGGCGCTGGCCAAGGCGATTGGCGAGAAGGGCAAGGTCTATGTCTCCAACGTCAAGCCCGGCATCTCGACCACCGACCAGCGCGAAGAAGGTTTTAAAGACGAGATGAAGAAGTTCCCCGGTGTTGTGGTCATTGAGACGCAGTTCAATGATGACGACGCCAACAAGGCGGCGGCGCAGGTGCAGGCGGTGATCGGCCGCGTGCCCGATCTCGCCGGCGTGTTCGGCGCCAACCTGTTCTCGGCGTCCGGCACCGCCAATGGCGTGAAGCAGGCCGGCAAGGCGGGCAAGATCAAGCTCGCCGGTTTTGACGCGCCCGAGTCGATTGTGGCGCAGCTGAAGGACGGCACGTTTGAGCTGACCATCGCCCAGCACCCGGCGGAAATCGGCTATTTCGGTTTTGTGGCCGCCTATGCGCAGGTGACCGGCAACCCGGTGCCAACCGCCATCGGCACCGGCTTCACCGTGATGACCGCCGCCAATATCGACGACCCGAAAGTGTCGCGCTATCTGTACAAGAGCTCGTGAGGTGACCCCTTCTCCCGCAAGGCGGGAGAAGGTGGCGCGAAGCGCCGGATGAGGGCGGCGCCGCATCTTCATACTTCGACTATCGAAGCAGCGGCGTCACCCTCACCCCAACCCTCTCCCGCAAGCGGGAGAGGGGGCAGATTCGGCATTGCGCCATCAATTCCGCTTGCGACAAACTGATGGCCAATCCCGCACCCCAGAACCTCGCCGCCCATCCGCTGCTCCTGCGGATCGCGGAGCTGCGGGCCTGGCTGTTCCTCATCATCCTGATCGTCTTTTTCGAAACCTGGGCCCGCGCCGCGGACGGCTCGTCCTTTATCTTCAACCTGTATAATATTCAGGCTATTTCGGTGTTTGCCACCGCGCCGCTGCTGCTGGCGCTGGGCCAGACTTTTGTGATTATTTCGGCGGGCATTGACCTGTCGCTCGGCTTTGTCATGGGCCTTGCCTCGGTCATTGCCGCACATGTCGCCAATTATGCACTGGCGTCGCTGGGCCTGCCGATGTTCCCGGCCATGCTGTGCGGCATTCTGGCGGGCATCGTGATGACCTTCATCCCCGGCCTCGTCAACGGCTGGCTCATCGCGCATCTGCGCGTGCCGCCGTTCATCGGCACACTCGGCATGTATGGCGTGGCGCGCGGCGCGGCCTACCTGTTTGCCGGCGGCATGACCATTTCAGTCAACAACGACTGGTACAGCGCCATTGGCAACGACCGCTATTTCGGCATTCCGCTGCTGGTCATCCTCACCGCTATCGCCTGCCTTGTCATGCACTACCTGCTGTCGCAGACGCGGTTTGGCCAGCACACCTATGCCATGGGCGCGAGCCAGGCGGCGGCGCGGCGCGCCGGCATCAATGTCAAGACACTGACCATGAAAATCTACTTTCTGTCGGCGGTGATGGCCGGCGTTGCGGGCGCGCTCTACACCGGGCGCTTTTCGGCCGGCGCGGCGCAGGCCGGCGAGCCGCTGCTGCTCGATTCCATCGCCGCTGTCGTCATCGGCGGCGCCAGCCTGTTTGGCGGCTCCGGCACCATCTGGGGCACGATTGCGGGCGCATTGGTGATTGCGGTGATCCAGTATGGCCTCGTCTTCATCAATGTCGAGCCGTTCTGGCAGTTTATCGCGGTTGGCACCGTGATCATTATTTCGGTGCTGGTTGACCAGACGCAGCGCCGCTTTCTGGGAGGGCGTCAGGTTGAGTGAGACCGCGCCGATCCTGTCCGTCAGCAACGCCTCAAAGCATTTTGGCGGCGTGCAGGCGCTGGACAAAGTCTCGCTCAACGTGTTTCCGGGCGAGGTTGTCGCGCTTGCAGGCGACAATGGCGCGGGCAAATCGACGTTGATCAAGGCGGTGTCCGGCGTGTTCCAGCTTGACGAGGGCGAGGTGCTGCTCGACGGCAGGCCGATCGCGTTCAAATCGCCGCAGGAGGCGCGCGACAACGGCATCGAGACGATCTACCAGGATCTGGCACTGGCCGACAATCTCTCCATCGGCGCAAATATTTTTCTCGGCCGCGAGCCGATGAAAAAACTGTTCGGATTCCTGCCGGTGATTGACCGCGCCAAAATGGCCGAGGCGGCGCGCGAGACGATGGAAAAACTGGACTTTCATGTCACCCGGCTTGACGCGCCGGTCGCCGCCTTCTCCGGCGGGCAGCGGCAGGCGGTCGCGATTGGCCGCGCCATCTACTGGAACGCCCGCCTCGTGATCATGGACGAGCCGACCGCCGCGCTGGGCGTGCCCGAGCAGCGCAAGGTCATCTCGCTGATCCAGTCGCTGAAGACGGCGGGCAAGGGCATTATTTTCATCTCGCATAATCTGCGCGATATTTTCGAGGTCGCCGACCGTATCGTGGTGTTCCGCCGCGGCGAGAACGCCGGCGAGCGGCGGCCGGATGCGACCAGCGGCGACGAGATCGTGCGCATGATGGTGGGGAAATGACGGCGCGGTTGCCATGAGCGAAGCGCCCCGCATCGGCTGCATCGGCGAACTGCTGGTCGAATTCGTCCGCACGGACAAAAACAGCCGTCACCGCAGCGTTGGCGGCTACACCGGGCCGTTCCCTTCCGGCGCGCCGGGCATTTTTATTGACGCGGCGGCGCGGGCAGGCGGCGACTGCATTTTTGTCGGCGCGGTCGGCGATGACGCTTTTGGCTATGTGGTGCTGGACCGGCTGGCGGCGGACGGCGTTGACACGCAGCTGATCGAGATCGTGCCCGGCGTGCCGACCGGCAGCGCCTTTGTCAGTTACAATGACGACGGCAGCCGCGATTTTGTCTTCAACGTCGCGCTCTCCGCCGCCGCGCAATTTGCGGCGGACGCGGACACGCTCGCCGCGCTCGACGCCTTCGGCCTTGACGTGATGCATGTCTCGGGTTCAGCGCTAGGCGATCCGGAGATGCGCGAACACGTGCTGGCCGTCTGCAAGGCGCTGCATGCGGGCGGCGTGAAAATTTCCTTCGACCCCAACATCCGCAAGGAGCTGATTGGCGATCCCGCTTATTTTGACGCGGTGCGCGCGCTCATGGATGTGTCGGCGATTTTCCTGCCGAGCGAAGCCGATGCCGCTGAACTTTTTCCTGGCGAGGCATTGGCAGAGTTCGCGCCAAAACTGCTGTCAGGGGCCGCCGACTATGTGGTGCTGAAACAGGGTGCGCAGGGCTGCGCGGCCATAAGCCGGAGCGGCGAAACCGTCAGCCTTGCGGCCCACAAGGTCGAGGCGCTGGACCCCACCGGCGCGGGCGACTGTTTCTGCGGCGTATTCGTCACGCTCATCACGTCCGGCGGCTTCAGTTTCAGCGCTGCGCTCGAGCGCGCCAATGCAGCGGGCGCGCTGGCCGTGACAAAAATCGGGCCGATGGAAGGCGCGAGCCAGCTTGCGGATATCGAGGCTTTTCTGGCGGCGCGCGGATGAGCGGCGCTGACCTTCTGCGCGCGATTGCCGCCCGCAACCGGGCGGGAGAAGCCTGCGGCATCGCCGCCTGGTGCACCGCGCATCCGCAGACGCTGCGCGCCGTGTTGCGCGCGCATCATGGCAGTGATGATCCCATTCTGATCGAGGCCACCTGCAACCAGGTCAACCAGGATGGCGGCTACACCGGCATGAATCCTGCGGGTTTCCGCGCCTTCATCGAGACACTGGCGCCGGAGGCGGGCATCGACATGCGCCGCGTCATTCTGGGCGGCGACCATCTCGGCCCCAACCCGTGGAAACACCTGCCCGCCGCGCAGGCGATGGCGCGCGCGCGGGCCATGGTGCAGGCTTATGCGCAGGCAGGTTTTGAAAAGATCCACCTCGACGCCAGCATGGCCTGCGCCGGTGACGGCGCGCTGACTGAGGCGGCAATGGCGGCGCGCGCGGCCGAGCTTTGCGCCGCAGCGGAAGCGGCGCGCGGCGGGCGCGACATCGTCTATGTCATCGGCACCGAAGTGCCCGTGCCCGGCGGCGAGACGCAGGCGCTTGACACGCTGGCGGTGACGCGGCCCGAGGCGGCGCTGCGCACGGTGGAGCTGCACCGCGCCGCATTTGCCAAGCGCGGGCTGGCGAGCGCCTTCACCCGCGTCATCGGCGTCGTGGCGCAGCCGGGCGTCGATTTCGGCAACGCACAGGTGTTTGCTTTTGACCGGACCAAAGCGGCGGATTTGAGCGCGGCGGCGCAGGGCATTCCCGACGCGGTGTTTGAGGCGCATTCCACCGACTACCAGAGCGAGGCCGCGCTGACAGACCTCGTCGCGTCGCATTTCGCCATTCTCAAGGTCGGCCCGGCGCTGACGTTTGCATTCCGCGAGGCAGTGGTGGCCATGGCCGCGATCGAGGACCGGCTGAAGGTTGCAAACCCTTCGCATATTCTGGCAACCATCAAGGATGTGATGGATACCGATCCGCGCCACTGGCGCGGCTATGTAGGCGCGGGCGAAGACGATGCGCTGATGCAGCTCTACGGCCTCAGCGACCGCATCCGCTACTACTGGCCCGACGCGCGGATTGCTGCGGCGCTCGAAACGCTCATCGCCAATATCGCCACCGCGCGGGTGCCGCCGGGGCTGGTGTCGCAGTTTTGCGGAACGCTGCTGCTGGAGGGTGATTCAGCGTCCTTGCCAGAGCGGATATTTCAACTGAAAATCGGCGCGGAAGTTGCGAAATACCGAACGGCGTGCGGCACCCTCTCCCAGAGGGAGAGGGTCGCGCGAAGCGCGGGGTGAGGGGTTGCAATCTCAGTGGTTAGCGCACGTTGCAGCGCGCAAATCTCACAAGATTGTAACCCCTCACCCCGGCCCTGCGGGCCGACCCTCTCCCAAAGGGAGAGGGTTACGCGCTCCTTCATTGCCCATCCAGTGCAGAATGTCGCCGGGCGTGACTGACTGCGTCGTATCAACCGCAAAACTCGGACACAGGCCGAGCGGCCGCGCGCTCCGCGCCAGCTCCACCAGCTCCGGCACATAGTCCGCGCCCAGATGTCCGGCGCTGCGCTGGCCAAGCCGCGCCATGTAGCGCGCGCCGATGACCTCGGGCGGCGCATGGCACCAGATTTCCAGCGCGCGCGCAATTCCGGCG
>JANLPP010000049.1:0-3646 GCA_031367295.1 Hyphomicrobiales bacterium
GACCGCAAAGCAGCCCGCCAGCCCCTGAATGGCATAGCCCCCGGCTTTGCCGCGCCACTCGCCCGAGGCAAGATAGGCTTCGGTTTCCGCGCCCGACAGGCGCTTGAAGCGAACCCGCGTCTCAACGAGGCGATGCCTTGCCGCGCCTTTCGGGGTGATCAGCGTCACGCCAGTATAGACACGGTGTGCGCGCCCTGACAGCATGGCAAGGCAGGCTGCCGCCTCGTCCGTGCGCTCGCACTTGGGCAGGATGCGGCGCCCCACCGCCACAACCGTATCGGCGGCCAGTGTGTAGGTTGGCTCAGCATCGTCATGCGCCGCAATGATTTTGAGCGCCGCCGCCGCCTTGCCTGCAGCCAGCCGCGCCGCCAGCACGCGCGGCAACTCGCCACGTCTCGGCGTTTCGTCAATATCGGCGGGGATCAGCGCATCCGGCTCAAGGCCGATCTGCTGCAACAGCGCGAGCCGCCGCGCCGAGGCAGAGGCCAGCACGAGTTTTGGCCGCCAGCCGGGCTGGTCAGACGCCGCCACGCATCAAGTCCATTATCATGAGGAAAACAGCCGAAGACTATTTGAAACGGAAGGTGATGCGGCCTTTGGTCGGATCGTAGGGCGTCATTTCCACCATCACGCGGTCGCCTTCCAGCACTCGGATGCGGTTCTTGCGCATTTTGCCTGCGGTATGGGCAATGATCTGGTGGTCATTTTCAAGCCGCACCCGAAAGGTCGCGTTGGGCAGCAATTCGCTGACCACACCTGGAAACTCAAGCAATTCTTCTTTCGCCATAGGGGTCTTTCTTGCAGGGCGCGCGACAGGGCATTGCTGCGCCACTCGATCAAATCGCGCGGACCCTAGTCGAAGTCCGCTGGTTTGGGAACCTAAAAGCGCGCGCGCTCAAGCCTGTTTTGCGACGATTGCAGCCTCCCCGCGCTCCAGCGCCCGGTAGCGCAGGATGCTGAAGGGAATCAGCGCCACATAGAGCACCGCCAGCGCTGCCAGCATTTCCATCGGAAAGGTTACCAGCAGCAGCAGCACGACAGCCACGCCGAAAAGCACCACAATCAGCCGCTCGCGTGGCACACGGCCAAGATTCTTGCCGGAAAAATGCGGGATCCGGCTGGCCATCAGAAAGGCAACCAGAAAAACATAGGCAATCTCAAACGGCACATAAGCGCGGTCAAGCGGCAGGCCGAGCAGGTGCAGATAGGCCGGCAGCAGGCCAACCATCGCACCGGCGGGCGCGGGCATGCCGGTAAAAAAATTTGACGCCCAGGCCGGCTTGTCCGGATCGTCTATCATCACATTGAACCGCGCGAGACGCAGCGCGCAGGCGATGGCAAAAGCCGTCGCGGCAAACCAGCCCGCGCCCCTGATGTCGTGCAATATCCAGACATACAGCAGCAGGGCAGGCGCAACGCCAAAATCGACAAAATCAGCCAGCGAATCGAGTTCCGCGCCAAAGCGCGAGGTGCCCCGGATAGCCCGCGCCAGGCGGCCGTCGAGGCCGTCGAGAATCGCCGCCGCCACAATGGCCAGCACGGCATATTCATAATGCGCCTCAATGGTGTAGCGGATGGCGAACAGGCCGAGGCAGAGCGCCAGAATAGTGACCAGATTGGGCAGGATGACACGGATGGGAATGCCGCGAATGGAGCGGGGCAGCGGCGCTGTGTCAAAGCGCCCGGTGTCACTGGCCGAAACGGCGTCAGCATCTGGCAGGGGTTTCAGCATCCCGCAACGTCTAGGCGCATTCAGGCCGCGCGGCAAGATTGGCCTCGCACCGACAGACAGGCCTGCCGTTACCCCGCGCGTGTCTGGCCAGCGCCGCGCACGCGGTATTTGAACGAAGTCAGCTGTTCGACGCCCACCGGCCCGCGCGCATGCATGCGCCCGGTGGCAATGCCGATCTCCGCGCCAAAGCCAAACTCGCCGCCATCGGCAAATTGGGTCGAGGCATTGTGCAGCACGATGGCCGAGTCGACTTCCGCCATGAATTTTTCGGCGGCATGCGCGTCGTCCGTGATGATGCAGTCCGTGTGATGCGAGCCATTGGCTTCGATGTGATCGATTGCCGCGTCAAGACCGTCAACCAGTTTTACTGCAATAATCGCATCGAGATATTCCGTCCGCCAATCTTCCTCGCTGGCAGGTGTCACACGCGCATCGGCGGCGCGGCTGGCGGCGTCGCCGCGCACGGCACAGCCGGCGTCCAGCAACGCCTTGACCAGCGGCGCCAGATGGGTTGGCGCGACGGCACGGTCCACCAGCAGCGTTTCAGCAGCGCCGCAGACGCCCGTGCGGCGCAGCTTGGAATTGACCAGCAATGTGGTCGCCATGCCAAGATCAGCCGCGCGGTCCACGAAAACATGCACGATGCCTTCAAGATGCGCGAACACCGGCACGCGCGCTTCCGCCTGCACCCGCGCGACAAGACTTTTGCCGCCGCGCGGCACAATCACATCGATCCCGCCGTCAAGCCCGGTCAGCATTTCGCCTACCGCCGCGCGGTCAATCACCGGCACACGCGAGATCGCTGCCTCCGGCAGGCCAGCGGCGCGCAGGCCCGCCACAAGGCATTCGTGGATGACGCGCGAAGTGCGGAAACTCTCTGATCCGCCGCGCAGGATGACCGCGTTACCCGCCTTCAGGCACAGCGCGCCCGCGTCCGCTGTCACATTCGGGCGGCTCTCATAAATCACGCCGATCACACCAAGCGGTGTCGCCACACGCTCGATGCGCAGGCCGTTGGGCCGCTCAAAACTGGCGAGAACCCGGCCCACCGGATCAGGCAGCGCGGCAATGTCGTCAACGCCCTGCGCCATGGCCTCAATACGCCCGCCGTCCAGCAGCAGCCGGTCGATGAACGAACCCGCAGTGCCGCGCGCCCGCGCATCCGCCACGTCAAGGGCGTTGGCGGCCAGAATATCTTCGCGCCGGGCGCGCAGGCTGGCGGCGGCGGCATGCAGCGCTGCGGTTTTGACGTGCGGTGCGGCAAGCGCCAGCGCCCGCGCGGCGGCCCGCGCCGATTGGCCGAGCCCGCGCATGAGGGCGGCAATGCCGGGTGTGTCCGGGGTGCCGGGCTGTGCGGAAACTGATACTTGCATATGCGACCTAATGCGCCGGACGGGCCGCAAGATCAACCACAATGCCGCCTGTCAGACAACTGGGGCGCAACGCGCCGGACCGCCCCTGCCCTGCGCCAATGCCTCACGGCACAGGCGACAGGACAAATTTTCCGTCAGCGCCCGCCCGCATGTCGGCATGCCGGTTGTGGAAAGCGTCCAGCCCGGCGCGGTGCGCCACCGAGACAATCGCGGCATTCGGCAGGCGCGCAACGATGAGATTGTGCAGGTCAGCCTCGGCCCGCGCATCAAGCGCGCTTGAGGCCTCGTCAAGGAACAGATAGTCCGGCTGCATGAGCAATGCGCGCGCAAAACCGACGCGCTGCGCCTCGCCGCCCGACAGGATATTGGACCACAGCGCCTCCTCATCCAGCCGCGCCGCAAAGCTGCCGAGGCCGACAGCGTTGAGCGCCTCGCGCACCGCCTCGTCGGCATAGCCGTCCGCAGGTCTTGGATAGGTCAGCGCCTGGCGCAGCGTGCCCTGCGGCATATAGCTGCGTTGCGGAATGACCAGCACTTTGGC
>JANLPP010000059.1:0-1507 GCA_031367295.1 Hyphomicrobiales bacterium
CAAAGCCGGAAAGCTGCTGACCGTGGCGGGCGGCGGCGACACAGTGTCGGCGCTCAACCAGTCGGGCGCGGGGGCGGATTTCACCTATATTTCAACGGCGGGCGGAGCATTTCTGGAATGGCTGGAAGGCAAGGCTTTGCCCGGGGTTGAGGCGCTGCGGGAATAGCTTCGGTGACAAAATCCGCTTGCTATTTTAGTTTTGCATGATAGGTTCTTGTTATGTTCAGTGATCCCAAAGACTTTGTTTTGCCGATCCTGAAAAAAATTCAGGAAGAAGCCTCGACCTCCAGGGCGGAATCGCGGGCGCAGTTCGATGAACTCAAAGAACAGATGCGCAAACAGCGCCGCGACATTGCAGGCATTCTCGTGATGATGAAGGAGGCAGCTGGCATTTTCGATGAACGCATGACGACGATAGAGCAGCGCGTTGGCGCGCTCGAACAGCGCCAGCGCGTGTCATGAGCGAAGCGCCAAAAGACTTGATTCTTCCGATCCTGATCAAAATTCAGGAAGACGCGGCTGCATTTCGAGCCGAATTGCGGGCGCAATTTGAGGCAATGAAAGCGGATGTCAACGCGCGCTTCGATGCCGTAGACGTGCAGTTTCGCCGGCAGCGCCGCGACTCCGCCGGCATGCTGGTGATGATGAGAGGCACTGTCGGCCAATTTGACGAACGCGTCGCCGCGCTGGAAAACCGCGTCGCCGCGCTGGAAAACCGCGTTGGCGTGCTGGAGCGCCGCCCGAGTTGATGCGGCTGCATCCCCTGCACGCTTTTGCCCTATTTCTTCTCCTCGCCGCACGCGCCAGAATAGCGCAACGCGGCGCCGCAGGGCATTGAGCCTCTCAGACATACGTGAGAGATTGACAGCAGACTCAACCCCATACATGTCAATCCGGCATTTCTGAGAGGATCACTATGGCCCGCATAACCCTTCGCCAGTTGCTCGATCACGCCGCCGAACACAGCTACGGCGTCCCGGCTTTCAACATCAACAACATGGAACAGGCGCTCGCCATCATGGAGGCGGCCAACGCGGTTGATGCGCCGGTCATCCTGCAGGCGTCCCGTGGCGCACGCAGCTACGCCAATGACATCATGCTGACGCGCATGATGGACGCGGTGGTGGAAATCTGGCCGCAAATTCCGGTCTGCGTGCAACTCGACCATGGCAATAACGAAGCCACCTGCGTCACCGCCATGCAGTCTAACTTCACCTCGGTCATGATGGACGGTTCGCTGAAGGCGGATGGCAAGACGCCCGCCAATTACGACTACAACGTCGGCGTCACCAAAGCAGTCGTTGACATGGCGCATTGGGGCGGCGTGTCGGTGGAGGGCGAGCTTGGCGTGCTCGGCTCGCTCGAGACCGGCGAGGGCGACGCCGAGGACGGCCATGGCGCGGAAGGCAAGCTGTCGCATGACCAGCTGCTGACCAACCCGGACGAGGCGGTGAAATTTGTCAAGGCGACAAAGGTTGACGCGCTCGCCATCGCCATGGGCACCTCG
>JANLPP010000128.1:0-12645 GCA_031367295.1 Hyphomicrobiales bacterium
ATTGGTCGGAGTGGCGGGATTCGAACCCACGACCCCTTGTCCCCCAGACAAGTGCGCTAACCGGGCTGCGCTACACTCCGACTGCCGCGCTTATAGACAAGGGTTTGCCGCAAGGCAACGCGGGCTTTTGGCCACAGGCCATGATTTTTCCGCAATAATCGCGCTGATACGCCCTGGCGGGGCAAATGCCCGGATGGCAGCGGGCTTTGGCCAGTGCTAGACGTGGTGCAACCACCAACCCGGGAAGCCTGAATCCACCGTGCTTGATCTTGCCGGACGCTACATTTTCCGCACGGCGCTGCTAGCTTTCCTCGGCAGCCTTGGCGTGCTGACGGCGGTCATCTGGATCAGCCAGGCGCTGCGGCAGTTCGACCTTCTGACCAGCAAGGGCCAGACGATTCTGCTGTTTCTCAATCTTACCGGGCTGATTGTGCCTTCGCTCATCGCCTTCATAACGCCGGTCGCCTTGTTTGCCGCCTGCCTCTACACGCTCAACCGGCTGAACAGTGACAGCGAGCTGGTGGTGATGAGCGCCTCGGGCATGACGCCCTTGCGCCTGCTGTCACCGCTGCTGGCGCTGGGGCTGCTGCTGGTGCTCATCAACGGTTTTATCTCGCTCTACGCCATGCCCTGGAGCTTTCGCCAGATTCAGGACATCGGGGCCAAGGTGCGGGCTGATATTGTGACGCGCGTGGTGCGCGAGGGGCAGTTTGTGCAGCTGGATCAGGGCTTTGTGTTTCATTACCGCGAGCGCGGGGCCAATGGCGCGCTGCTCGGCATTTTCATGCAGGACCGGCGCGATGCGGCGCGCGTCACCACCTACCTGGCCGAGGCCGGGCAGACGGTGGAAACTGCGGGACAGAATTTTCTGGTACTGGAAAAAGGCAGCGTGCAGCGCCAGCAGCCCGGCTCAAAAGATGCGGCGATTGTGGTGTTTGAGCGCTATGCCATTGATCTTGCCCAGTTTGCGCCGGGCGGCGACGCCACCAATTACAAGCCGCGCGAGCGCTCGACGCTGGAGCTGATGACGCTGAATTACGACGACCCTTATGTCAAACGCTCGCCGGGGCGCTTCTGGTCGGAGCTGCATGACCGCTTTACCGCGCCGCTGTACAATATCGTGGCGGCGCTCGTCGCCTTCCTGTTTCTGGGGCAGGCGCGCACGACGCGGCAGGGGCGCGGCCTTGCCATTGTCAGCGCCATTCTGGTTTTCGGGCTGATCCGCACGGCGGGCATCTGGGCGCTGACGGTTTTTGTGACCCGGCCGTCGGTGCTGCCCCTGATCTACGGCATTCCCGTTGCGGCCAGTCTGGCCACGCTGGCGCTGGTCCTTGATCTTGTGCCCGCCCCTGTCGCCAGCCTGTGGCGCAGGCGCAGCCCGCAAGGCGTGGCGGCGTCATGATCACCGGGACGCTCGCCCGCTACATGTACTGGCGGTTTGCCCGCGCCATCCTTTTGTCGTTTGCCGGCGTCCTGACCCTGATCTACCTGATTGATGTTGTTGAATTGCTGCGCCGGGCGGGTGACGCCAAGGGCGGCAGCACGTCTTTCCTCGCGTTTTTGTCGCTGTTGCGCGTGCCGGCGGTGGCCGAGCAGATTTTGCCGTTTGCCGTGCTGTTTGGCTCGATGATCGCGTTTCTGGGCCTGTCGCGCAAGCTGGAGCTGGTTGTGGCGCGGGCAGCGGGCGTCTCGGTCTGGCAGTTCCTGATGCCGCCCGTGCTGGTGGCGCTGGTGCTGGGTCTCGTCACAGTCACGCTCTACAACCCGCTGTCCGCCGCCTTCAAGCACCGGGCGGACGGACTGGAGACCAAACTGTTTGGCAATGCGGCCGGGGCGGCCAGCACCAGCCTCTGGATCCGGCAGAAGAGCGTGGACGGACAGGCGGTCATCCGCGCCGAAAGCTCTTCGGAGCAGGGCAGCCAGCTGGGCGCGGTGTCGGCCTTTGTGTTTGACAGGAGCGGCCGGTTTCAGGAGCGGGTGGAGGCGGGCAGCGCCCGTCTGCGGGCAGGCTTCTGGCAGATGCAGGACGTGCGCATTGTTGCGGTGGGCGAGGAGCCGCGGGTCAGCGAAAGCTATCTTCTGGCCACCAACCTGACGCCCGAGCAGGTTACCCAGAGTTTTGCCGCGCCCGACACTGTGTCCTTCTGGCAGCTGGCCCGAATCAGGGACCAGACCGAAAAGGCCGGGCTTGACGCTACGGGATACCGGCTGCGCTACCAGACGCTGCTGGCCCGCCCGCTGTTGTTTGTCGCGATGGTTCTTGTCGCCGCTAGTTTTTCATTAAGATTCTTTCGAATCGGCGGTGTCGCAAAAATGGTTTCCGGTGGCGTCGCGGCGGGGTTTCTGCTTTATGTGGTAACCAAGCTTGTGGCTGATCTTGGCAGCGCCGGGCTGGTCAGTGCGGTCACGGCCGCCTGGTTTCCGGCGTTTGCGGGGTGTATAGTGAGTTCGCTGGTGTTGTTGAACCAGGAGGATGGCTGAATGGGGCGGCAGGTTTTGCCCCATAAATGCGCGCTGCGGCCAACCGCGGCGCATCTGGTTGCCTGTGCGCTTGGCGTGCTGGGCAGCCTTTCGGCTGCGGTGAGTTTGATGCCTGCCGCATCGGCCCAGACCGCGCCTGCCGCGCCCGCCTTTGGCACGCCTGCGGCCAAGCCCAGGGACCGGCTGCTGGTTGAGGCTGCCGAGCTGGTCTATGACAAGACCCATAACAAGGTGTCGGCTATCGGCAATGTCCAGCTGTATTACCAGGGCCGGGTGCTGGAAGCCGACCGGGTGATTTATGACCGCGTCACCAACCGCGTCCATGCCGAGGGCAATGCCAAGCTGACGGACGAGAATGGCAACATAACCTATGCCGACCGCTTTGAGCTGACCGACAATTTCCGTGACGGATTTGTCGATTCGCTGACGCTGGTGACTGCCGACAAAACCCGCTTCACCGCGCCCCGCGCCGAGCGCATAAATGGCTCGACGCTGGTGCTGGAGAAGGGCACCTATACCGCCTACCTGCCCAACAAGGAACACCCGGAAAAGCCGCCCTTCTGGCAGATCAAGGCGCTGCGGATCATCGAGAACACGGACGAGCATATCGTCTATTTCGAGGATGCGACCTTCGAGCTGTTTGGCATGCCGATCGCCTATCTGCCGTATTTCTCGACGCCAGACTATACGGTTACCCGCAAGACCGGCTTTCTGGTGCCGAGCCTGACCTACCACAAGTCACTGGGCTTTGGCGCGTCGATCCCGTTTTTCTGGAATCTTGCACCCAATTATGATGTCACCATTACGCCGACATTCCTGACGCGGCAGGGTTTTCTGGGCGATGTTGAATGGCGCCAGCGCCTTGCCAATGGCTCCTACAGCATCCGCGCCACCGGGCTGCACCAGAATGACCCGGGCGTGTTTCTCAATCCGCCTTACGGACCCGGCCAGCGCGAATCCCGCGGTTCGCTGGAGAGCAAAGGCAAATTCTATATTTCCGACAAGTGGACTTTTGGCTGGAACGCCTCAGCCTTTTCGGATCGCGGGTACGCCAATGACTACAAACTGAAAAACGAGAACATAACGCAGAATTATTACAAGGAAGCGATCTCGTCGGTCTATCTCAACGGCCAGGGGGCCAACGGCTATTTTGACCTGCGCGGCTATTATATTCAGGGCCTGTCCAACAAGGACAACCAGAACCAGCTGCCGGTGGTGCGCCCGGTGCTGGACTACAACAAGCTGATCGAACTGCCGAAGGACAAAACCGGCGGCATCGGCGGCGATGTCATCATTGACGCCAACCTGCTGTCGCTGTCGCGGTCGCAGGCCGCCTATCAGGCCATCGGCGCCCGCGTGCTCGACAAGGCTTTTGGCTTGCATGACGTGTGCGAGACAAACACGCCAGATCCGCTGAAGGCCGGCAGATTCCTGCCCAGTTATAACAAGACCTCCTGCTTTCTGCGCGGCCTTGGCGGCGACTATACGCGCCTGTCGGCGCAGGCGTCCTGGCAGCGCAAATTTATTGATCCGATCGGCCAGGTCTGGATGCCCTTCGCATTCGTGCGGGCGGATGTGGCGGCGGTCAATGTCGATTTCAGCCGTACCACCCTCTACAGTTCGGCGGCCGGATCGTCCTTGCTGCGCAACACCGACCAGAGCAATTTCTTTGGCAGTGAAAACAGTTTTGCCACCAGCAGCTTCCTGCCGGGCGTCGGCCTTGAATACCGCTATCCGCTGATCGCGCGCGCCAGCTGGGGCAGCCAGATTTTTGAGCCGGTCGCGCAGGTCATTGCGCGGCCAAGCGAGCGCAAAAAGCGCAGCCTGCCCAATGAGGATGCGCAGAGTCTGGTGTTTGATGACACCAGCCTGTTCGAGTGGAACAAATTTTCCGGCTATGACCGGGTTGAGGGCGGCACGCGCGTCAATGTCGGCGCACAGTACACGCTGGCGATGAATAACGGTGCCTATGCCAATGCGCTGGTCGGCCAGTCCTACCAGCTCACCGGGCGCAACTCCTACAGTTCGGGTGACGTTGCCAATGCCGGCAATAATTCGGGCCTCGACGAGGTGCGCTCTGACTATGTCGGACGCGTTTCTGTTGCGCCGTCGGCAGACCTGTCGTTTACCGCCAAGGGCCGCTTCGACGAGTCGACCCTTGCCCTGAAGCGGGTTGACCTTGTCGCCTCGGCCAAGCTTGGCAGGCTGTCCGCTGATGTGCTGTACGCGCGCTATGCCGCCCAGCCGGAAATCGGCTATCCGCGGCGGCGCGAGGGCCTGTACACCAGCGCCAAATTCGCGCTGACAGATTATCTCAAGGTCAACGGAACGGTCATGTTTGACATGGCGCGCTACCAGTATGATGTGGCGCCAAAAAACACGCCCCGCTTCTCTCCCAACCTGTTCGGCTTTGGCGTTGAGTACAAGGACGAGGCCACAACCTTCGGGCTGAACTACACATCCTATCTCAACGATTCCTCGGCCGGCAACCGCTCGCGCAACCAGTCACTGATGTTCACCTTGCAGCTGCGCACACTGGGCGACATCAAGGGCCGCACCAGCATCGGCAACGGTTCGGGCACTTCCTCAGACGGCATCACACCGGCGCAATAGCAGCCTGTCCGCCGCTGTCAGTCCAGCATTGCCGCCGCAACCAGACGCCGCGTCATGGCATGCTGCGGCTGTCCAAATATCTGCGCTGCGCCGCCCGTTTCAATGACCCGCCCGTCCTGCATCACAACGATCCGGTCGGCCAGCGCGCGCACGACCGCCAGATCATGGCTGATGAAGACATAGGCCATGGCGTGCCTGTGTTGCAGCGCCAGCAGCAGCGCCACAATATCGCGCTGCACCGCGCGGTCGAGCGCCGAGGTCGGTTCGTCCAGCACCAGGATCTGCGGTCGCAGGATCAGCGCGCGGGCGATGGCGATGCGCTGGCGCTGACCGCCGGAAAATTCATGCGGGAAGCGGCTGCGCAGCGCAGGATCAAGGCCAACGTCCTCGAGCGCGGCCGCGACGCGCGCATCACGCTGCGCGCGGGCAAGGCCTGCCTCATGCACCAGCAGTCCCTCGCCGACGACCGCGCCCACGCAGAGGCGCGGCGACAACGAGCCCCCGGGGTCCTGGAACACGATCTGCAAGTGCCTGCGGAGCGGGCGCATCGCAGCGCGGCTGAGCGGCGCAAGGTCGATGCCGTCGTAAACCAGTGCGCCCGTTGCCGGCACCAGCTTGAGCAGCGCCCGGCCCAGTGTGGTCTTGCCACAGCCTGACTCGCCGACAATGCCCAGTGTCTCGCCGCGCCGCAGCTGGAGGCTGACGCCATCGACGGCCTTGATCGCCTGCGCCGCCCGGAGCAGTCCGGACGGCAGGCGGAAAGTGACGCTCAGGTTCACCGCTTCCAGCAGCACCGGAGTGCCGCTGGCATCGCGTGGCGGCAATGGCGCTGGCGCGGCGGCGAGCAGCAGCCGCGTGTAGCGCGCGCGCGGGCTGGCGAAAACCTCCCGCGCGGGGCCGCTCTCCACCACCTCGCCCGCGCGCATCACCAGCACATGATCGGCAAAGCGCCGCACGAGGCCAAGGTCATGCGTGACGAATACAATCGCCATGCCAAGCCGCGCCCTCAGCGCCATCAGCAGGTCCAGAATCTGCACTTGCAGGGTGGCGTCGAGCGCCGTCGTCGGCTCGTCGGCAATCAGCACGGCAGGCGTGTTGGCGATGGCCATGGCGATCATGACGCGCTGGCGCTGCCCGCCGGACAGTTGGTGCGGATAGTTTCGCGCGCGCCGGGCCGGGTCAGCGATGCCAACTTCCGTCAAGAGTTCCAGCGCCCGTCCGCGCGCGGCGCGGCGGCCAAAGCCCGCATGCGCGCGCAGCGGCGCGGCAATCTGCTGGCCGATGCGGAACAGCGGATCAAGCGCGCTCATCGGCTCCTGAAATATCATGCTGATGCGCCGCCCGCGCCAGCGGTTGAGGGCGGCGGGCGCGAGGCCAAAGATTTCCTCGCCCTCCAGCCTGACAGACCCCGTGGCGCGGCCATTGGCGGCCAGCAGCCCCATGGCGGCCAGCATGGCCTGGCTTTTGCCGGAACCGGACTCGCCAACGATTGCAAGAGTTTCGCCGGGCATCAGCCGCAAGCCGAAACCGCGCACGGCAATGACATCATCCGGCTGCGCCGCAAAGCGCACATTGAGGTTCTGGATTTCGAGAGCCGGGCCGGTCATCTACCGGTCTTTCGGATCAAGCGCGTCGCGCAATCCGTCGCCGATGAAATTCAGCGCGAAGAGCGTCGCGGTCAAAAACACCGCCGGCACGATCAGCAAATACGGCGCGCCCTGAATGTTGCGCGCGCCGTCGGCGATCAGCACGCCCCAGCTCGACAGCGGCTCCTGCACGCCAAGGCCGAGGAACGACAGAAAACTTTCGATCAGGATGATCTTGGGCACCAGCAAGGTCAGGTAGACGATGATGGCCGAGGCGGCATTCGGGATGATGTGGCGCAGCACAATGGCGGGCGTTGAAGCGCCCAGCGCCTCTGCCGCCTGCACAAATTCCTGGCGCTTCAAAGCCAGCGTCTGGCCGCGCACGATGCGCGCCATGTCGAGCCATTCCACCGCGCCGATGGCGGCAAAGACGAGGGCAAAATGCCGCCCGAAAAACACGACCAGCAGGATCACAAAAAAGATGAAGGGCATGGCGTAAAGAATATCGACGATGCGCATCATCGCCATGTCGATGCGCCCGCCAAGATAGCCCGCGACTGCGCCCCATGCGACGCCGATGAGCAGGGCGACAGCGGACGCAAGCAGGCCGACCGCCAGCGAAATGCGGCCCGCGATCAGGGTGCGGGTGAGCAGGTCGCGGCCATTGGAGTCGGTGCCGAGCAGAAAAGTCAGGCGCTTGACCGGGGCCTCAAGTATCAGCCGCCTGCCATCATCCTCGCGCGCCACAATGCGCGCCGGGCCGAAGGCATCGGAGCGCTCGAAATAGGTGATCAGCCGTTCATCAAAGGGCCGCGCGCTTTCCAGCGTCACGCGCACGAAGCCGCCGGTTTCCGCGCTGCCGGTCACCTTGCCGCGCATGCGGGCGGCCACGCGCTCCAGCGCCGCCGCCTGCTCCGCCGCATCGGGATGCGCGCCGGGGGACGGCGCGGTTTTCACATAGTCAGGATAAACACGGTCATAGGGATGCGGCGACAGCTGCGGCCCGGCAAGGCAGGCTGCGATGACAAGGCCCAGCACGCAAAGCCCCGCCACGGCCAGCCGGTTGCGCGACAGCCTGCGCCAAGCGGCGGTCCAAGGCGAAACCGGGCGCGCGTCACTCATGCCGCACACGCGGGTCAAGCAGGCCGTACACCAGATCGGCGAGCAGGTTGAACACCAGCACGAGACTGGACACCACCACCACCGTGCCCAGCACCAGCGTGTAGTCGCGGTTGAGCGCGCCCTCGACAAAATAGCGCCCGATGCCGGGCAGGCCGAAGACCGTTTCCACCACGATGGAGCCGGTCAGCAGGCTCGCCGCCGCCGGGCCAAGCCAGGAGACCACCGGCAGTGCTGCGCTGCGCAGCGCATGCAGCAGCACCACACGCTGCGGCAGGCCATAGGCGTGCAGGGTGCGGATGGAGGGCGCGCGCAGCGCCTCGATCATTGCGGCGCGGGTCAGCCGGGCAATGATGGCGGTCTGCGGCAGGGCCAGTGTGGCGACGGGCAGCACGGAGTTGCGCCACGCCCCCTCGTTCCAGCCGCCCTGCGGCAGCCAGCCCAGCCACAGGCCGAACACCAGCTGCAACAGCGGCGCAATGACAAACAGGGGTGTGGTGATGCCGAGCGCGGCAAGGCTCATCGCGGTGCGGTCGCTGGTGCGGTTCTGGCGCAGCGCGGCGAGTGTGCCAAGGCCCGTGCCAAGGACCAGCGCCAGCGCCAGCGCGCTCGCGCCAAGCCGCATCGACACCGGCAGCGCGCGGGCAAACAGCTCGTTGACGGTAAAATCTCGCCAGTAGAAACTCGGGCCGAGATCGCCCTGCGCCAGATGCGACAGGTAGGCCAGATATTGCGCCAGCAGCGGGCGGTCGAGCTCGTAAATGCGCCGCAGGTTGTCCATGACTTTGGGGTCAAGCGGGCGCTCAAGGTCAAACGGTCCGCCGGGCGCAAGCCGCATCAGGAAAAACGACAGCGTGACGACAATGAAAAGCGTCGGGATGAGCGAGAGCAGGCGCTTTGCGATGAAGGCGGCCACGCTCTTATTCCGGCAGTTGTGTCAATTGACACGGTTTACCGTCTTTGCGAGCGCAGCGAAGCAATCCAGCGGTGCCGCGTATGGCCCCCGGGTTGCTTCGCTTCGCTCGCAATGACGCCAGACAGCCCGTATTCTCAATGCCCAGGGCCATTGCATTCAGATCCCGCGCCCCGCACCCATGCCCGCCGGGCGCGAATCACTCAGGGCTTGATCGACATATAGCGCGCCAGATGCCGGTCGAGAATATTTGACTGCCAGCCCTCGACTCTGGGCGAGACAAGATTCTTGGAACTGTAAAACAGCAGCGGCAGGAATGCGGTTTCATCGAGCAGGATGGCTTCAGCGGCAGACAATGTCTCGCCGCGCCGCGCCAGATCGGTTTCTTTTTCCGCGCTGGCCATCAGCGCGTCAAAGGCCGGGCTGCTCCACGAGGGATAGTTCAGGCCCGTGTTGCCCGACTGGCCGAGAAACAGGAAATTCTGCGGGTCGGAATAATCCGCCACCCAGCCTGCCCGCGCAATATCGAAATCGCCTTTCTCGCGCAGCAGCGCATAATGCGTCTTGATGTCGGCATTGACGAGGCGCGCCGCGACATTCAGCGGCTTCCACATATTGGCCAGCGCCACCGAGGTGCCCTTGTGGTTTTCCGACGTGTTGTAGCGGATTTCAAGGTCCAGCTTTTTGCCTCCCGGCCCGTAACCCGCCGCCTGCAGCAGCGCCAGCGCCTTGTCCTCGCGCTCCAGCGGCGACATGTCCTTGAAACTCATGAACACCGGCGCGCCCGCGTTGGCGACGCCGGGCGGCACGAAGCTGTAGGCGGGCACCATGGTGCCGCCCCAGATCTGCTCGGCCAGAAACTCGCGGTCGACCAGCATCGACAGGGCCTGGCGCACGCGCATGTCGTCAAAGGGTTTCTTGCGGGTGTTGAAGACAAAATAATACGTGCCCAGAAACGGCGCGAGGCGGAACTGGTCCTTCAGCGTCGCGCGGATATATTTGACCTGATCGGCGGGCACATCATTGTAGGTGTCAATCTCGCCGGCCTGAAAGCGCCGCAGCGCGGCCGAGCGATCCTCCAGCGGATAGAAAATCTCGCGGTCGATTTTCACATTTGCCGCGTCGCGGAACCTGGGGCTTTTGACAAGTGTGATGTGATCGTTGGGGATGAATTCCTTCAGTGTGAAAGCCCCGTTGGTCACGTGGTTTTCCGGACGCACAAAATCTTTGCCGAAGGTTTCCACCGAAGCCTGATGCAGCGGCATGGCGGTGGTGTGGGCCAGCTGCGCGATAAAATACGGCGCGGAGTTTTCGAGCGTGATTTCCAGCGTGCGCGCGTCCAGTGCCCGGACGCCGAGCGCATCGGGTGCCATCGCGCCCTTGTTGACCTTCTCCGCATTTTTGATGGTGTAGAGAACATTGGCGTATTTTGCGCCGGTCGCCGGAGTCATCAGGCGGCGCAGGGCGAAGACGAAATCAGACGCGCGCACCGTATCGCCGTTCGACCAGCGGCCATCGGCGCGCAGCGTGAACGTGTAAAGCGTCGCGTCGGCATTCGCCGTCCAGCTTTCCGCCGCGCCCGGCACGATATTGGCCTTTGCGTCATAGGTGACGAGGCCCTCGTACATGTCGAGCAAAATATCGCTTTCATTCACCGTCGATGTCAGCTGCGCGTCAAGCGTCGAGGGGTCACCCGGATTGCCGCGGTGGTAGACCATTTCGGCGCTGGCGGATGTGACTATGGAGGCAAGTGCCAGCGCTGCGGCAATCCATGTTCTCACAGCCGCCCCTCCATCGCCTTGTCAAAAATCAGCCGCGCACCTGCGGCGTCGAGTGGATAGGGATTGCCGCCGGCGGTCGGGTCGAGCGGCGCCATCGCGCAGATGCGCTCCGCGTGGCGGTCATCGACGCCAAAAGCCGCCAGCGTATGCGGCACTTTGAGTTCGCTGCGCAGCGCCAGCACCCAGTCGAGGAAGCCGGTGAAGGTCGGCTTGAGGCCGAGACAAGCGGCGGCCCGTTCCAGCTTCTCCTCAATCCTGCCGCGGTTAAACACCAGCACATAGGGCATAAACACCGCATTGGTCATGCCGTGATGCGTGTTGTGCAGCACGCCGACCGGGTGCGACAGCGCATGGATCGCGCCCAGCGCCTTCTGGAACGCCGTCGCGCCCATCGCGGCAGCCGACATCATATGGGTGCGGGCCTCAAGATCATCGCCCCGCGCAAAGGCGCGCGGCAGATGCTCCTTCACCAGCCGCATGCCTTCCAGCGCCACACCGTCGGCGAGCGGATGGTAGGCCGTGCCGCAGAAGGCCTCAAGACAATGCGCCAGGGCGTCCATGCCGGTTCCGGCGGTGAGCCACGGCAGCATGCCCACAGTCAGCGCCGGGTCGCAGAGCGCCACGACCGGCATCATGCGCGGATGAAAAATCACCTTTTTCGTCTGCGTCGCCTCATGCGTGATGACGCTGGCGCGGCCAACCTCGGACCCTGTGCCCGCCGTAGTGGGCACGGCGATGACTGGCGCAATGGCGTCGGCATTGGCGCGCGTCCAGTAATCGCCAATATCCTCAAAATCCCACAAGGGCCGGGTCTGCCCGGCGGCAAAGGCGATGGCCTTGCCGGCGTCCAGTGCCGAGCCGCCGCCAAAGGCTACCACGCCGTCATGCCCGCCGGCGCGATAGGCGGCGACACCGGCGTCGATGTTCGCGCCTGTCGGGTTGGGCTTGATGGCGCTGAACAGCGCCGCGTCTGCCAGCGAGGCGAAGGCGGCCTGCGTCATCGCCGCGCCCGCAAGGCCGGGGTCGGTGACAAACAGCGGGCGCTTGATGCCAGCTGCTTTCACAAGGTCCGGCAATTCCGCAATGCGTCCCGCGCCCATCTTGATGCTGGTGGGATAGTTCCAGTTGCCGGTGAGTGTCATGCGCTTTCGCTGCCTCAAATAATCTCAAAATAGCGCTGGAGCTGCCAATCCGTAATCGCCTTGGCGTGCTCGCGCACTTCCCATTCGCGCGTTGCCGCGTAGTGGTCAACAAAGGCCTCGCCAAACAGCGCGCGCGCCGGTTTTGACGCGCGGAACTTTTCTGCGGCCGCGCCCAGCGAGCGTGGCAGCTGGCGTTTGGCGGGAAATTTTTTATCGTAAGCGTTGCCGCTCACCGGCGCGTCCGGTTCGATGCGATGCTCAATCCCCCACAGGCCCGAGGCGATGGCGGCGGCGAGCGCGAGGTAGGGGTTGATGTCCGCCGCCGCGACGCGGTACTCGACGCGCTGCGACTGCGGCGGGCCGGGGATGACGCGCAGCGCCGTGGTGCGGTTTTCGATGCCCCAGGCCGAGACGGTCGGGGCCCAGAAGCCGGGAATGAGCCGTGTGTAAGAGTTGATGGTCGAGGCGACCATCGCCAGCAGTTCGGGCATCAGCGCCTGCTGGCCGCCGATGAAATGCCGCATGGTCTGCGAGATGGCGTGCGGCGCGCTGGCGTCATGGAACACCGGCTTGCCGGATTTATCCTTCAGCGACAGATGCAGGTGGCCCGACTGGCCCGGCACATCGCGCGACCATTTGGCCATGAACGTCGCCATCAGCCCGCGCTTCTGCGAGAAGATTTTGGTGAAGGTTTTGAACAGCGCCGCCCGGTCCGCCGCCTCCAGCGCGCCGCTGTATTTGATCGCCGCCTCCAGCACGCCCGGCCCAGTCTCGGTATGCAGGCCCTCGATGGGCATGCGCATGTCCTCGCATAAAGCCAGAAGGTCGCGGTAAAACCCGTGCTGCGCCCCGGCGCGCAGGATGGAATAGCCGAAATTGCCGGGCGTCAGCGTCTTCAGATTGCGGTAGTTTTTCTCGCGCGCCGACTGCGGTGTTTCCTCAAACACAAAAAACTCGAACTCGGCGGCGGCGGTGACGGCGAAGCCCATGGCATCGGCGCGCGCCAGCAC
>JANLPP010000151.1:0-2595 GCA_031367295.1 Hyphomicrobiales bacterium
GGCGCATTGCACCGGGTCGCCCGCGTCGCGCAGGCCGACAAAATTGACCCCCTTGACGACCCGTCCGTCTTTCACGTCAAGGCAGGGAATTACCCGGTATTTCAGCATGACAGGCCAGATCGCGCAGGGTTGGGCCGCACCCCGTGGGGCAGGGCGTTCAGGCAGCCATAAGGGGCAGACGCGGCGCTGTCCAGCACTGGCGAAGGAGCCGCATATCCACTGGCTGCAAACTGCTGTAGACCCGGCCCATTCCACCATCTCACCAGTGAGGCAATCATGACTAAAGTACTCATTCTTTACTATTCGTCCTATGGCCATATCGAAATCATGGCCAATGCTGTCGCCGAAGGCGTGCGCGAGGCTGGCGCGCATGCCACCATCAAGCGCGTTGCCGAAATTGTGCCAGAAGCTGTTGCAAAGGCATCGCATTTCAAGCTCGACCAGGCGGCGCCGATCGCCACCGTTGAGGAACTGCCGGATTATGACGCCATCATTATTGGCACCGGCACGCGGTTTGGCAACATGACCGCGCAGATGAAAAACTTTCTGGACCAGACCGGGCCGCTGTGGATGAAAGGCGCGCTGGTCGGCAAAGTCGGCTCGGTGTTTACATCGACCGCCACCCAGCACGGCGGACAGGAATCGACCATCCTGTCCACCCACACCGTGCTGCTGCACCAGGGCATGGTGATTGTCGGCCTGCCCTACGCCTTCCAGGGTCAGATGGGCGTCAAAGAGGTGATGGGCAATTCGCCCTACGGTGCCTCCACCATAACCGACGGCGACGGCAGCCGCATGCCGTCCGCGATTGAACTGGAAGGCGCGCGCTTCCAGGGCCGGCATGTGGCGGGGATCGCGGCGAAGCTGGCTGCGAAGTAACCGGAACGCGCCCCCGGGCCGCTCGCGGCCCGGGGTGCTAATATTGCCCGGCGAGTGAGGCTTCCAGCAGCGCGATCTCCGCGTCGGTGAGGCCAAACAGCTGAAAGACCGTCTTGTCGATTTCCGCCTCGGCGGCTTCAATGCTGGCTGTCAGCGCCTGCACTGCGCGGGCGTTTTCGGCGAGATAGGTCTCCCACTCGCCGCGCGCTTTCAGCGGGATGTGGGCTCGGAAGGATTTTTTCACTTCCGCGAGGAAGGTTTTGAAATCGAGCGCGTGCCAGTTGTCGAGTCGGCCCGTCGGCCGATCACGGTCCGGCGTCGCAAGATCGAGAATGCGGCGGCGCACGGCGGCGGTGATCTTGTAACGCTGGCGGGCGGCGTCCGTGCAGGTCAGGCCCAGTGCGGCGAGGCGCGCGCGGGGTTTGGCGGGGATGCCGGGGATGGGGAGCTGATCGACGTATTGCGCTTCGGCTTCAATGTAACCGCCGCGCTTGATCCGGGCCTGTGAGCGCAACTGGAACCACAGCAATTTGCTATTGAGCAAAACGCAGGGAACCAGATCATCCGAGGGCAGAAAGAAACACTTGTTGTTCAGCAAGGCATTAGAGTGATCGACGCAAAAAGATGGGCCGGCGGCAAAATGCCCCCAGACTAATTTAGGCGCGCCCAAGCGGCCCTGATACGCCAGCTGCGCCTGCTGCAATTCCCACCATTCCTGCACTGTCGCGCGCTTCTCCAGCGCGTCGCGGAATGGCAGCAGCCAGTCGCGGATGGCAGGATACTTGTCGATCTTGAACTTGCCTTTCGGCGTATTGATCAGCCACAGCCCTTCCGGCTCCACCCGCCAGCGCCGCACATCCTCGCCGCGCAAAAACGGCTTCAGCAGTTTCGCTGAGTTCTTGTCGGCCTTGACCAGCCGGTCGCGCGTCGGCGTGTCGATGACGAAGGCTTCGTTGAGGCCGGTGACAATGCCACGCAGCGGCGGCCCATAGATCTCGCCCAGCGTCTTGCGCCCCTTGGCGATCTTGTCGCGCAGCAGCGCCAGCGGCTCATCCTCAAAGCGCCACGCGCCGGCGGTCAGCCGGGCGCGGGGCATGGGCCGCGCCTTAACTTCAAATACCTTGTTCAAGTTGGCCGGCAAAGGCTCACTTGCATGCATAAAAGCCAGATCGCCTGCCTGAGAGTCGCCGCACCGCAGCGTCAGGATCGCCGGGTATGTCGTCACGCCTTCAAACACTTGAACATCACCGAAATCGATAACGCTCTCCACTGCCGTCTTGTCACTCAAAAACGTCCGCAGGTTTTCGCCTGATCCAGTGCGAAAAAAGGTTGAGGACGAAATAAACCCAAGCCGCCCACCGTCTTTCAGCAGCCCGACGCCGCGCTCAAAAAAATAGGCGTAAAGGTCGGCGCGGTCGGCAGCCACAACGTAGTGTTTTTCCAGATACGGCTTCACCGGCTTGATCAGCTCCATCCGCACATAGGGCGGATTGCCGATCACCACATCAAACCCGCCGCGCGCGAAAACCTCCGCGAAGGCCGCGCGCCACAGCATGGGTCGCGCGGCGAAGGCGGCGTCTTCAACCAGACTGTCGCCCACCTTGATCGTCGCCTCGAGATTTTGCAGCTTGTGGTCGCGCCGCGCGGTTTTCAGCCACAGCGACAGGCGCGTGATCTCCACGGACTCGGCGTTGACATCGACGCCGTAGAGATTCT
>JANLPP010000230.1:0-3477 GCA_031367295.1 Hyphomicrobiales bacterium
CCGCCAGCGCCAGTCGTTCAGCCCCCCGCTCCAGCTATATCTAACCCGCCTGCGCCAGTCGTGCAGCCGCCCGCGCAAGCAAGATACAAGCCGCCTGCGCCAGTTGTGCAGCCGACAGCGCCCGTAATCGTCAAGCCAAACCCGCCGGTCGAGCAGCCGCCAGTGCCGGTTATCGTCAAGCCGCCTGCGCCGGTCGTGCAGCCGCCAGCGCCGGTAATCGTCAAGCCGCCAGCGCCAGTCGTGCAGCCGACAGCGCCCGTAATCGTCAAGCCAACCCCGCCGGTCGAGCAGCCGCCAGCGCCTGTTGTCGTCAAGCCGCCTGCGCCAGTCGTGCAGCCGCCAGCGCCGGTAATCGTCAAGCCAAACCCGCCGGTCGAGCAGCCGCCAGCGCCTGTTGTCGTCAAGCCGGTTCCGTCGGCTACGCCGCCAGCGGCTGTGGTTGTGCAGCCGGTTCCGCCCGTCACCCCGCCCGCTCCCGGTGTCGTGCAGCCGACAACCCCCGTCGCCCCGCCCGCGCCTGTGGTCGTAAAGCCTGCCACACCTGGCACACCGCCAGCGCCAGTCGCCGTGCAGCCAGCCGCGCCGGGCACGCCGCCAGCGCCAGTTGTCGTCAAGCCAGCCACACCAGGTGCCCCGCCAGCGCCAGTCGTCGTGCAGCCGGCGCCGCCGGTGACCCCGCCCGCTCCGGTTGTTGTCGCGCCGCCGGCTGCTGTAGTCACGCCGCCGGCCCCGCCCGTCACACCCCCCGTTCCGCCACCGCAGGCCAAAGCCAAGCGGCAGATCACGCCGCTTGAGGCAGCGACACTTGGCCTCGCCGTCGGCCTTGTTGGCGGATACCTGGCAGGCGGCAACGCCCAGGGGCAACCCTATCAGGGCTATGAGGACATCCGCCGCAACCGCCAGCAGACGGACGTAGACGGCGTCACTATCTACCGCGAGCCGGGCCGCACCATCATCCGCGAGGACAACCGCATCTTTATCCGCCACGACGAGAACGAGCGTTTCCGCGATGGCGGCGGCAATCTCCACACCGTGCGGCGTGACGGTACGATCGTGACCTTCTTCGACCGCCCGGACGGCACCCAGATTGTCACCGTCACCGACGAAAACGGCCAGCTGCTCAAGCGCTCAAGGCGCTTCCGCGACGGGCGGGAATTTGTCATCATCGACAACACCTATGAGGGACCGCGCCGCACCTACGACGACGAGATCGTCTATCTGCCGCCGCCGCCTTTTGAAATTCAGCGCGAGCACTATGTCGTCGAGGCGGAAGAGTCGGACGAGCAGGGCATGTACGAGGTTTTGACCGCGCCGCCTGTAGCCAGACTGCCACGCCGTTATACGCTGGATGAGGTGCGCTCCAGCCCAGACCTGCGCAACCACATGCGCAGCGTCGATGTCAACACAATCAACTTTGACTCAGGCTCGTTTGCCGTGAATGCGGACCAGGCACGGCGGCTGTCGGTCATTGCCGCGCCGCTGCTGCAAGCCATCAAGGCCGCGCCCAATGAGGTGTTCCTGATTGAGGGGCATACGGATGCCGTGGGCTCGGATGTCGACAATCTGTCCCTGTCGGACCGGCGGGCGCAGGCGGTGGCGGCAATCCTGACCAAGGATTATGGAGTGCCGCCGGAAAACCTGACGACGCAGGGCTATGGCAAGCAATACCCGAAGGAAAAAACGCAGGAAGCCTCGCGCATCAACCGCCGCGTGACCGTGCGCCGCATCACGCCGCTCATCACCGGCCAGGGCGCGGCAGCGCAGCCCGAGGCTGTGCCCCAGCAATAAGCGCCCATCGCCTCCCGCGCCCGACGCGGGAGGTCAAGGCGCTGGAATACAATTTCCCGCATGCCTGTGTTATACGGGATGCGGAAGGGATGCGCTCCCCGGTGGGACGTCCGGACTTCAAATCCGGGAGGGGCCGCAACGCGGTCTTTGGTGGGTTCGACTCCCGCTCCCTTTCGCCAGCCGCGCCGCCGGGATGGCGCGGCCACAATGGCGCAATGCGCCACGATCCAGAACCACGCGACACCCGCTTCAAACGAAAAAGCCGCCCGGCGCAGAGCCGGGCGGCTTTTGTGTTGTCAGTTTCGCAGGCTTCAGAACTGCCTGCGAATGGCGATTGTGCCGCTGTAGGCCCGGACCTTGTCACCAAAACGCACGTCAGCCTGGCCAAAGCCCAGCCAGCCGCCAGACGTCTGGAACGCCAGACCCGCGCCCGCCTGATAGAAGGTGCCGATACGGGTCTGGGTGATGCCGACGTTTACGTTGTTGACAAAGAAATTCTGGTTCAGATTGCCTGAAAACTCATGCCAGATATTGGCCTGCACATAGGGCTGAATGGCGAATGTGTCATAGGCGATGGTCTTGCCGACCCGCACACCAACCCGGCCAAGCGTGCTGGTGAACGGGCTGAACGACAGCACGCCCGGTGCAATTGCCAGATTGCCGACTTTCAGACGCTCGTAGCTGATGGCGGCCGAAGGCTCGATCAGCCACTGGTTCGGCAGATCAATCCGGTAGCGCACCGTGCCGCTGAAAGCCCAGCCCTGCCCGTTCAGGCTGACTGCATTCAGGTTGGCAACCTTGCTCGACACATCCATGTCATAGGCTTCACGTCGCACCTGCACGTTTGCCGAGAAACCACCCGCCGTAATCGCCCCGTAAAGGCCAAAATACGGAATGTTGAATTTCACATGCGAGTCGCCATTCAGGCTGTCATTGCCATTGGCAAACACCTGGCCGCCCATCAGGCCTACGTGGGCATTGACCGCCGAACCGCCGATATTGCAGATGCCGGCATCCGCGCCAAGCTGGTAGCCCGCATAGTTGGTGCGTGTTTTGACCGCCGTCGCCGGTTTGCCGATCTCGGAGGAAGAGGCTGCCAGGTCAAACTGGCCTGCCGATGTGCGAATCCACGGGCCACCGCACCATTGATTGGCTGCCGGATTTGGCGGCGCCGAGATAAGCGGGTCGGTATTGAGGAAGAAGCCTGTGTTGATCGACGCGATGGCACCGGAAATGTTGCCCGCAATGGCACCAACGGCACCGGAATTGAGCGAGGCGACGACGCCCCACTTGTCCGGCGCAAATTGCAGGAAATTGTAGTTGATAATGCCGAACGGCGAGATCGCGGCCGGATTGCCCAGCACGAAGTTTGCCGCCGGATCACCCGCCTTGCCCTGCACCACGAGCACCGGAACGGCGAAGAAGTTCTTGGGTGAGGCAACATTGAGATTGACGGTTGTAATGCCCGATGTTCCGGCCGCCGCGTTCAGCTGGTCGGCGCGCTGCAGGGCGTTGTTCTGGTCAAGCACAATGTCAACGGCGAGTATGCCGCCGCCGGTGTAGGCGCCTGTCAGCGTGACGTTGTTCTTGACTAGCGGACCAGTGTTGAGCGTGCTGTTGACCATGCTGACCGTGCCGGTGTTCTTCAGCGTGGTCAGTGTCGAATCGCCGGGATTTTTGCCGTCGAAA
>JANLPP010000266.1:0-3024 GCA_031367295.1 Hyphomicrobiales bacterium
AGCGGGGCTGACTGCGCGCCGGCATCAGGCAAAACCTCGTGCGCCCGCGTGTCGGCCTGCGGCGGGGCCGCGTACAAAGCCTGCGCCGGCTCGCCAAAACCGGGCGTCTCCGGGCGCGCGGGCGAGGCGCGCCAGTCCCAGCTCGCGGGCGGCGGGGCGCGGTACGCCGGGCCACCAAAACCGGGCCGCAGTGCCGCCAGCGTCCGCGCCCCGCCAGTGGTCGAGGCCCGGTGCAGCGCGCCCGCCAGCACCTCACGCAACGCGCCGATCATCAGGCCGCGCACGAGGCCGGGGTCACGGAACCGCACTTCGGCCTTGGCCGGATGCACATTGACATCCACCTCGCGCGGATCGCAGGCGAGGAACAGCACGGCGCTGGGGTGCCGGTCATGGCTGAGATAGTCCCTGTAGGCGGCGCGCAAGGCCCCCTGCAAAACCTTGTCGCGCACCGGGCGGCCGTTGACGAACAGATATTGTGCCTGCGCATTGGCGCGGTTGAAAGTCGGCAGGCCGGCAAAACCGGTCAGCGCCACGCCCTCGCGCAGCGCATCCACCGGCAGCGCATTGTCGTGGAAATCCTTGCCCAGCACTTGCGCAAGGCGCGCCAGCTGCCCGGCCTCGCCCGCCGGGCAGGCGGCATGGTCAAACCCCGCGCCATGATCATTGCTGAAGGCAAAGCGCACCTCCGGCTGCGCCATCGCCAGCCGCTTGATGACATCGCTGACTGCCTGCGCCTCGGCCCGGTCGGTCTTGAGAAACTTCAGCCGCGCCGGGGTGGCGGCGAAAAGGTCACGCACCTCGATCAGCGTGCCCTGCGGCTGGCTGGCGGGCGCGACCTCGTGCCTGTGGCCGGCGTCAACGCGGATGCTGTAGCCGTGCGCCGCGCCTGCCGCCCGCGTGGCAATGCGCAGCTGCGCCACCGAGGCGATGGAGGGCAGCGCCTCACCGCGAAAACCCAGGGTGGCGATGGCCGAGAGGTCGCCGTCCGGCAGTTTGGAGGTGGCGTGGCGCTCAACCGCCAAAGCCAGATCATCCGCCGACATGCCCGACCCGTCATCGGTCACCCGAATCAGCCGCCGCCCGCCCGCCTCGATCGCCACCTCGATATGGCGCGCGCCCGCGTCGAGCGCGTTTTCCACCAGTTCTTTGACAGCGGAGGCCGGTCGTTCCACGACTTCGCCGGCCGCGATGCGGTCAATGAGAATCGGGTCGAGGCGGCGAATGGGCATGACCGGACTATGCCGCATTTGGGCGCGCAGGCCATGCCTGCGGCGCGCGCATGGACACATTCCTGTGAGAAACTGGACTTGCGAGAATTGGACTTGTGAGAATTGGACTTGCGAGACGTTGGAGCGGGCGAAGGGATTTGAACCCTCGACCCCGACCTTGGCAAGGTCGTGCTCTACCCCTGAGCTACACCCGCATCCGAATGGCGCTTGCGCGCCGGGTGAGGAGCTTATGGCGGAAGTTCCCGCTGATTGCAACAGGTCTGGACCGCAATTTTCGCAGACACGCCGCGGCGGCGGACGCAGGACGGGCGTCAAAGATAAATAAGCAACACCCGTGCCAGAAAATGCGGTCCCCAATGCCAGGCGGGCGCCTGCCACAAAACTGTGTTAATGTTTTTCCACACATGCTCTCCCAAGCCCTCACAACCAGACAGCACATGAAAAAACCTTTCGTTCGTCGCGGCGCCCTGCTCATCAGCGCCTGTATTGCGTTGCTTTGTCCCCTGACGCCGGGCCTTTTAGCGCAAAGCCTGCTGTCGCCCGCGCCAATTGGCGCGGCCCCGGCAACCCCGGCGTCGCCGGTTGTTCCTGATGTACCCTCCGCCCCGGTGGCCACGCCGGCAGATGCCGTCGCTGGCCCGGTCGTGGCGGTTCCGGTCAAGCCACTGAAAAAGGTCGCGAAAAAGCGCGTCGCCCCGCCCTCGCCGCGCGAGACGGCACTGTCCACCGACCCGACGCCGACGCTGTTGCCTGAAACATTCTTTGCCACTGCCAAGGCTTCCGAGCGCTACGCCCAGATCATGGATGCTGGCGGCTGGCCGCGGGTGCCCCCGGGCATCGGGCGCGCCAGCAAGGCCAAGGACGTGCTGACCCTGCGCCAGCGGCTGTCTATCGAGGGCGATCTGGCGGCGGAAAACGCGCAAATTCCGGTTTTTGATGAAGGGCTTGCCGCCGCCGTCAAGACTTTTCAGGCCCGCCACGGCCTGCGCCAGACCGGTCTGGCCAAAGGCGCGACGCTGGCGGCGATGAATGTGCCGGCCGCAACGCGCTTCCGCCAGCTCGCCTCCTCCTCGCAGCGGCTCGCAGGCATCAACTTTGCCTTTGGCGACCGTTATGTTGTTGTCAATATTCCCTCCGCCTCGGTGGAGGCGGTGGGCAACGGTCAGGTGCAGAAGCGTTTTGTCGCCATAGTTGGCGATGTGGAGCATCAGAGTCCGGAGGTTTCCGCACGCATTCAGGCGGTTAACCTCAATCCGACGTGGACTGTGCCGACCTCCATCATCGAGAAGGAAATCATCCCGAAGATGCAGAAAAACCCCGGATACCTGACCAAGCTCAATATCCGGGTGCTGGATGCGCATAATGTCGAGGTCAGCCCCTCCAGCATCAACTGGAACTCCAAACAGGCGCTGAATTACACGCTGCGGCAGGATTCGGGCGCGGGTAACTCGCTTGGCTCGATCCGCATCAACATGCCCAACAAATTCTCGGTCTACATGCATGACACGCCGGGCAAGCGGCATTTCGGCCAGGATTACCGCTTTCTGTCACATGGCTGCGTGCGTGTTGGCGGTGTTTATGAACTGGCGGAGTGGGTGCTGCAGGGCGTGCCCGGCGCGCCTTCCGGCGCCTGGGACATCACCGCGCTCAAGGCCGTCGTCGCCACGACCGAGAAGGTTGAGGTCAAGCTGCCAAAATCCATCCCGGTGGCCTGGGTCTACCTGACCGGCTGGGCCAATGGCGACGGGGTCGTGAATTTCCGCACCGATGTCTATAATGTCGACACGGTCGGCGG
>JANLPP010000282.1:0-6101 GCA_031367295.1 Hyphomicrobiales bacterium
CTGACGACAGGTTATGCGGGCTTGGCGGTTTGATCTACGCGCATGGCTTCAAGCTGTTGGCGACGGTTGCCTGTAGCGCGCATCCCAGGGTGGAACGATGATTT
The DNA here is from genome assembly GCA_031367295.1 of Hyphomicrobiales bacterium. Classification (GTDB taxonomy): domain Bacteria; phylum Pseudomonadota; class Alphaproteobacteria; order Rhizobiales; family Beijerinckiaceae; genus JANLPP01. The sequence goes on from JANLPP010000282.1 coordinate 105, forward strand.
CAAAGCGCGAGTTTCTGCAGGCGGCTGCGGCGGCATCAGCCATTGCGCTGGCAGGCGGGCTTGGACCGCTGGGTCGCGTTGCCGCGCAGCAGAGGCTCTCCCAGTCTGACATACTGCGTTTTGACGCGGCGGGAACCGCAACCATTCTCTATATTGCGGATACGCACGCGCAACTGATGCCGCTGCATTTCCGCGAGCCCTCGGTCAATCTCGGCGTCGGCGCGGACAAGGGCCAGCCCCCGCATCTCACCGACGCGGCGTTTCGCGCGCAATTTAATCTGGCCGCAGGCTCCCCCGACGCCTTCGCGCTGACATCCGAAGATTTTACCGCATTGGCGCGCAATTATGGTCGCATGGGTGGAATGGACAGGGTCGCCACGCTGATCAACGCGGTCCGGGCCGAGCGCGGCGCTGGCAACGTGCTGCTGCTTGATGGCGGCGATGCATGGCAGGGCAGCTGGAGTTCACTGCAAACCAAAGCGCAGGACATGGTCGACGTAATGTCGGCACTTGGCGTGGAGGCGATGGTTGGCCACTGGGAATTCACTTATGGCGCGGACCGCGTCAAGGAGATCGCCGCCACGGCCCCCTTCGCTTTTCTCGCCCAGAACATCCGCGACACGGAATGGGAGGAACCGGTCTTCGCGGCCCGCAAAATGTTCGAGAAGGGCGGCGTCAAAATCGCGGTGATCGGCCAGGCGCTGCCGCGCACGGCAATTGCCAATCCGCGCTGGTTGTTTCCGCAATGGGCGTTCGGTCTGCGCGAGGACGACATGCAGAAGCAGGTTGACGAAGCGCGCGCGGACGGCGCCGGCGTTGTTGTTCTGCTCTCTCACAATGGCTTTGACGTTGACCGCAAGCTGGCCGCGCGCGTCAAAGGCATCGACATTATTCTCACCGCCCACACGCATGACGCAATGCCGGGGCTGATCCGCGTCGGCAACTCGGTTTTGATTGCGGCCGGATCGCACGGAAAATTCGTCGCGCGGCTCGACCTTGACGTCAAAGGCGGCAGGCTTGCCGGCGTGCGGTTCAAGCTCATGCCGGTCTTCGCCGACGCGATTGCGCCGGATGCGGCGATGGCGGACCTGGTCGCAAAAGTCAGGCAGCCATTTGAGGCTGATCTGCGTCAGGAAATCGGCCGGACCGAGTCGCTGCTCTACCGGCGCGGCAATTTTAATGGCACGTTCGATGACCTGATCTGCCAGGCGATGCTCAGCGAGCGCGACGCGGAGATCGCGCTGTCGCCCGGCTTCCGCTGGGGCGGCACGCTGCTGCCCGGCGACGCGATCACCTTCGAATCCATCACCAATGCCACTGCCATCACCTATCCGGCCTGCTACCGCACGCAGATGACGGGCAGCCAGATCAAGGGCCTTCTCGAAGACGTCGCGGATAACATCTTCCATCCCGATCCGTATTTTCAGGGCGGTGGCGACATGGTCCGTGCTGGCGGCATGGGCTACGTGATTGATGTCTCGCAAACGATTGGAAACCGGATTTCGGCGCTCACGCATCTGAAGAGCGGCGCGGCAATCGACGCTGAGAAGATCTACACCGTCAGCGGCTGGGCCAGCGTCAACCAGACTGTCGAAGGACCGCCGGTGTGGGATGTCATCCGCAAGCACGTCCAGCGTGTGAAGTCTGTCCGCGTCGAGCCCAACAGCGCCGTAAAGGTGACCGGCGCGTGACTGATCGGGCAGTGTGGCGGACAGGGCGCGCCGGCGTCAGCGCATCGAAGAGGTCCAAGGCGGCGCCCAGGCAGGTGCAGCTCATTGGCGCGCGAACCATCCGTATCGCACACCTGCAGAAGCGGGCTTGACGGAACGCGATCCGTCACGCCGTGAAAACTGCGGCGCTTTTCCAGAGCATGTAGAGTGCCACAACGAATATCAGGCCAGCGAACGCGATGTTGAGCGCACCCTTCTTTGCCGCCAGGCTTCGGGCAGCCATGGCACCGGCAAACCCGCCGCAGATTCCCCCTGCAACAAAGACAAAAGCCAGTGGCAGGTCGACATATCCCGAGAAAGCGTAACTGACCGACGTGGTCAGCCCAAAGGCGGCGACGGCCACCAGCGAGGAACTGATGGCATTGAGAATTGGCATGCCGGTTGAGGCCACAAGCCCGGGAACGATCAAAAAGCCGCCGCCTATGCCGAAGAAACCGGAGAAAACGCCTGTCAATGCGCCAAAACCCAGGACCTTTGGCGCTTTCTCAATATTGCATTCGGCTCCCGGATTGCCTTCATTTTCCCGGCCGCGCAACATCAATGCGCCAACCCCAAGCATCAGCAAGGCAAACAGAAACAGGAGTTTCTGGCCATCCATGGCCTTGCCAAGCATGGAGCCCACCATGGCGCCGACAATACCGGCTGCCGAAAAAAGCCCGGCGCATCGCCATTTCACTGTGCCGTGGCGGGCGTGATTGATCAGATTGGTCCCGGCATTGGCGGCAACGGCAAAAGCGCTCGTGCCGATCGCCACATGCGGGTTTGGCACACCAACGAGATAAACCATCAGGGGGACAGCGAGGATGGAGCCGCCGCCGCCAAACATGCCAAGTGTAAAGCCCACGAGCGAACCCGAAAATGCCCCGAGAACGTATTGCAGCGGTTCGAGGTGCATGGGCAATCCAACATGGAACAAGCAAGGGTACGCAATTTATTGGCTGGCGGCTGTCACAGGCCGTTCAATGGCACTTTCAGGTAACGGCGGCCCGCTGCATCGGCGGCGGGCAGGGCGCCCGCCTTCATGTTGACCTGCAATGACGGGATGATCAGCCGCGGCATGCCTAAAGTGGCGTCGCGGTCGGTCCGCAGTTTGACGAACGCGTCTTCTGTCATCCCGTCCCTGACGTGGATGTTATGGGCATGCTGGTCAGCCACTGTGGTCTCGTTCAGTATTTCGCGGCCATTGGGACCATAGTCATGGCACATGAAAAGGCGCGTTTCTGGCGGCAGCGCCAGAACACGCTGGATGGACCGGTAGAGAATGCGCGCGTCGCCGCCAGGGAAATCAGCGCGCGCCGTGCCCCCGTCCGGCATGAACAGCGTATCGCCGACGAACGCCGCGTCGCCGATCACATGTGTCATGCAGGCTGGCGTGTGGCCGGGCGTATGCAGAACCACCGCCTGCATCGTGCCGATCATATAGGTGTCGTTATCTTCGAACAGGCGGTCGAATTGCGAGCCGTCGCGCTGGAACTCTGTTCCCTCGTTGAAAATCTTGCCGAAAGTTTCCTGCACCACGGTAATTGCGGAGCCGATGCCGATCCTGCCACCCAGTTTCTGCTGGATATAGGGTGCGGCGGAGAGATGATCGGCATGCACATGCGTCTCGATCAGCCATTGCAGGTCAAGCGCATGATCCCTGATGTGCTCTATAACAGCATCAGCAGAGGCGTAGGCGAGACGGCCCGCCGCATAATCAAGGTCAAGCACACTGTCGATGACAGCACAGGCGGAACTCGCAGGGTCCTTGACGACATAAGAGAAGGTGTTGGTCGGCGCGTCAAAAAAGGCCGTGACGTCAGGGTGCGCGCTCGCATGTGACATGACCTGCTCCTGTTTTTCGCGCGGGCTCATGCGCGAGAGGTGTTCATATTGTTGAGTCAACCGGACGCTTTGCAGCCTGAAGCTTCATCCAGGCGGGCTGGCACACCCGAAGTCCGGCGCGCCCAATAGTTGCGCCGCGCCACGCTTTTAAGCTGGTATAAAACCTGCGCCGCGTCTCCTACGCCGCCGCCTCGTTCTGCGCACTCAGCGCCAGCCATTCCTCCTCAGCCATGCCCAGCGCGCGCGCCAGCTCGCCGCGCTGCTGCGACAGTTGCCGTGCGCGGGCCTTGTCAGTGGCAAACGCGCCGGGCTTGGCCAGCGCCGCGTCAATGCGGCGGATCAGGTCTTCGAACCTGGCAACCTTGTCCTCCGCCGCCTCGATGCGCTTGCGCAATGTCGTGCGATCCAGCCTGGGCTTGGGCGGCGCTTCGATCAGCTTGACCGGAGCCTCGCGCTCTTTGGCCTTGACGTCAACACCGCTGGCTTTGGCCAGCACATGGCGGCGGTAGTCATCCATGTCGCCGTCAAAATTCTTGACCGTGCCGCCATCCACCAGCAGCAGCCGGTCAGCTGTTGCCTCCAGCAGGTAGCGGTCATGCGAGACGAGGATGACCGCGCCATTGTAATCATTCAGCGCCTCCATCAGCGCGACGCGGCTGTCAATGTCGAGATGGTTTGTCGGTTCGTCCATGATCAGCAGGTGCGGGCCGTGGAATGTGGCCAGCCCCATCAGCAGCCGCGCCTTCTCGCCGCCGGACAGCAGCGTGATTTTTGTGTCGGCCTTCTGCGCGCCAAAGCCGATCTGGGCGCAGCGGGCGCGGATTTTGCTCTCCGGCGCATCGGGCATCAGCGGCGCGACATGCGAATAGGGCGAGCCGTTTTCGTCAAGGTCGTCGATCTGGTGCTGGGCAAAAAAGCCGACGTCGATGCGCGGTGCCCGCACCACGCTGCCTTTCATGGTTTCAAGCCGCCCGGCCACCAATTTGGCAAAGGTCGATTTTCCATTGCCATTAGAGCCGAGCAGGCCAATGCGGTCATCATGCGAGATGGAAAGACTGAGATTACCCAAAACCTCGCGCCCGTCATAGCCGGTCGAGGCGCGGTCAAAGGCGATGATCGGCGGTGACAGCTGGCGTTTGGGCGACGGCAGGTTGAAGGGCTGCACATCCGTGTCAACGATCATGTTGACGTCCTGCATCTTTGCCAGCATTTTCAGACGCGACTGCGCCTGTGTCGCCTTGCTGGCCTTGGCGCGGAAGCGGTCCACAAAAGCTTGCAGGTGTTTTTTACGGTCGTCCTGCTTCTTCTTCTGCTTGACGAGGTTCGCCTGCATTTCGGCACGCAGCCGCTCGAACGAGGTGTAATTGCCCTTCCACAGGGTCAGCTTGCCGCCATCAAGATGCAGGATATGATCACTGACCGCGTCGAGCAGGTCACGGTCATGGCTGATGACTATGATTGTTGCAGGGTAGCGCGCCAGATAGTCGATCAGCCAGAGCGTGCCTTCAAGATCGAGATAGTTGGTCGGCTCGTCAAGCAGCAGCAGGTCGGGGCGCGAGAACAGCACGGCCGCCAGAGCCACGCGCATGCGCCAGCCGCCGGAGAATTCCGACAGCGCCCGGTTCTGCGCCGCATGGTCAAAGCCAAGGCCGGACAGAATGCCCGCCGCGCGGGCCGGCGCGGAATGCGCGTCTATGTCAACAAGTCGCAGCTGGATTTCGGCGATGCGGTGCGGGTCATGCGCATGTTCGGCCTCGGCCATGAGCGCGGCGCGCTCGGTGTCGGCGGCCAGCACAAAATCCACGAGCTTGCCTGGCCCGCCCGGCGCCTCCTGCTCGACGCGCCCCAGACGCTGCCCGCGTGGCCACTCAATCGAGCCGGACTCGGGCGCAAGCTCGCCCGAAATCATGCGGAACAGCGTGGTTTTGCCGGTGCCATTGCGCCCGACAAAGCCGACGCGGGCGCGGGCGGGCAGGGCGGCGGACGCCTGGTCAAACAGCAAACGCGGCCCGAGGCGGAAAGTGAGGTCGTTAATGGTCAGCATGCCCGGCTTGTGGCCCGTGCGGGGCGCGAAGGCAAGGGGCTGCGTGCGCGCCATTTACGCACGCGCCATCATGGTCTAAGGCTGCCGCCTCAAAAATCACTCCCACACACATTACGTTCCCGAAAGGCAAGACATGTCAGGCGCAGGCAACACGCTCACCCTCGAAACCACCCAAGGCCCGGTTGTCATCAAGATGCGGCCCGACCTTGCGCCCGGCCATGTCGCGCATATCAAGAAGCTGGTGGGCGAAAAATTCTACGACGGCATCGTGTTCCATCGCGTCATTGACGGCTTTATGGCACAGACCGGCTGCCCGCAGGGCACCGGCACCGGGGGCTCGAAATACCCCGACATCAAGGCCGAGTTCAACAATGAGCCGCATGTGCGCGGCGTCTGCTC
>JANLPP010000288.1:0-10371 GCA_031367295.1 Hyphomicrobiales bacterium
GGCCAAACTCCACCTCGCCCTCGCCAAAGCCGCCGCCCGCGCCGAGGAGATCGCCGCCGCTGTGCCGCTGCCCGACGGCGTCAAATTCCAGCGCGCCCGCGCCCTCGTGCGAACTGCATTGAGCGAGGCAGGCGTCGCGCAAAAAATCGACGCGCTGGTGGCGCAGCTGCTGGACGGGGCGGGGGGCGCGTAACCCACCCCCCGCGGGAGAGGGTCGGCCCGCAGGGCCGGGGTGAGGGGTTACAATGCCGGGAGGCTTGCGCCCGTTGCAACCGGCGCTAACGGCAGAGATTGTAACCCCTCACCCCGCGCTACGCGCGACCCTCTCCCGCCGGGAGAGGGTAGCCATCACTGCCCGCATCTCTGCCACCCCGGCCACCGCACCCCCGCAGGCCCGCACCAGCCGCGCCGCGTCTTCCACCCACGCAACGTTCGTCAGCGCCGAGCCAAACGGCGCGTCTTCCAGCCCCACCCGCACGTGGCCGCCGCCTGCCACTGCATCGGGGATCAGCGGGGTTATGTCGACACCGAGGCCCGCGATCATCCACGGCGCGCCGGGAGCTTCAATATCCAGCAGGGCGCGGTGGGCTGCCAGCGCGAAAGGCAGCGGCGGGAAGCCGAAGGCGAAGGTGTCGGAAAACATCAAGCGGTAGAGCGGCGCGGGGCCGCCAGCCGCCCGCGCCAAAGCCGCCCCGGCGCGCGCAAAACCCGGCTCGTAGATGGCATAGGCGGGGTGAAAACCGTAGCGCGCCGCCAGCGCCAGGCCGTGGCGGGTGTGGGCCTCGGGGTTGAGGTAGGTTCCCGCCGGGGCATCGCCAGCGCCAGTTCCGAGCAAGGTCAGGTTGACGCTGCCCGGATCGACCACGGCGAATTCCAGCATGCCGCGCTTTGCCAGTTCCTCGATATGGGCGAAGCGCGCCGCCGCGCCTGTCTCCGCCGGTCCGGCAATGCCGGGCGAGGGGATGGAGGGATAGACCGGCACGTCAACAACCGCCCGTATCCCCTCGATAATGCGGGCATAAACCTGCCAGTCAAACGTCTGTTCGCCGCCGCCGTCATAGGCATGGGTGTGGATAATGCAGGCCCCGGCGCGGGCGCAGGCAATGCCTTCGGCAATAATGGCGGCCACAGTGTCCGGAATGCCAGGCTGGCGGGCGCGGGTCCATGGGCCGTTGAGAGCGGCCTCAATCCAGGTGGGGGTCAACGGTTTGTCGCCTCACATCCGTCGGCGGCCCGGGCGCTCACGGCTGGGCGCAGGCGCGCAGCTGCGGCTCGGTCGAGTCAAACAGGGTTTTGGCGCCCTCGCCGTTGGGATCATCCGCCAGCCGGGCTTTGGCAATGTCGAGCATGGCCAGCGCCTGCGCCCGCGCCTCCGGCGTTTCTTTGGCGGGGCCGTCGAGCGCCATGGCGGCGCAGGCCAGCGGTGGCAGCATGATTTTGCTGGCAGGGTCGGCGGCTACCATGTCGCAGGTGTTTTTGCGGGTGTTGGCGTCCACCGCGTCACCCATGAAGGGCAGCAGGAAAACCCGCAGGCCGACCATTTTGAGCGGCGCGAATTTGTCGCCCGCCGCGATCTCGTCGCGATACTGCACGTTCAGCGCCGCCATGGCCATGTTCAGCCGCTCCTTCGACTGCACGCCTTTGGCCTGCAGCTCCGGCATGATCGGCCCGCCGAGAACGGCGTAGATATGGTCGCGCGCCTGCTGGTAGCGCGCGCAGTCGCCCGCGCTGGCGGGGGAGGCGGCGAGCAGCGCAAGCGCGGCGGCGGTGGTGTGCAACAGTTTCACGGGTTCAGGCTCCTCAACAGGGTGGCGGCGGCGGCAAAATCCTGCCAGCGCAGGGCGCGGCGGGTAAGGGCTTCCCCATCCGTGCCCCAGGCGCGGATCTGGAAATCCTCGTCAACATGGGCGGCGGCCCAGGCAGCCGCCGGGTCAAAGCGCCCCTGCGCGAGGCCCAGCGCCAGCAGGGCCGAGCCGGACAGAGTGGTCATGACATGCAGGCAGGCGAGCGGCAAGGGCGTGGCAAAGACGCTGACCGCCCGCCTGATGGCGGCGAGGGCCGGGGCGGGCTGCGCCGCAAACACCACACCCTGCCCCAGCACGAGGCGCGCGCCCAGCGCCTCGCGGGCGAAGGCGATCACCGGGTCCCAGGCCGCGCTTTGTGCGGCCACCAGCGAGGCAGGCTCGCCGGCGCGGTAACAGACGAGGTCGGAGGCCGCAAACTTGACCACCTCCGCCTGCACGGCGGCAATCTCGCGGGCGACACCGCAAAGGGCGGCATTGATGATGCGGGTCACCGGCATTCCGGCAGGGTCAATATGCGTGCCCGCCGCCTGCCATTCGCCAGCGGCCAGCTGCGCGGCGGCGCGGGTTGGCACCACAAACGGCGTGCCGGCGGGGGTGCGGGCAGGGCGTCCGTCAAGCAGCAGGGCAAAGCCGCCCGCGCTCTCGCCCACGGCCGCCAGCGTGTAGAAGCGTCTGGGCAGGGGCCGCCGCAGGTGCTTTTGCGCCGAGCGCACCGGGTCGGGAGGCTCGCCCGCCTCGGGGATGAGGGCGCTGATCAGGTTTTGCCGCAAGTCTTGCTGCAAGTCTTGCCGCGAGGTCATGCCAGCGCCTCCGCCAGCGCGGCAAAATCTGCGGCGATGTGCTGTGCGCCGGCCGCGCGCAGGGCGTCGGCGCTATGGTAGCCCCAGGCCACGCCGAGCGCCTGCGCACCCGCCGCCCGCGCCATGTCCATGTCAAAGCTGGTGTCGCCAATCATCACACAGTCTCTTGCCGCAAATCCGGTTTGGCGCAAGGCCTGTTCGATCATTACCGGCGAGGGTTTTGAGGGCGCGTCGTCAGCGGTCTGGATAGTGGCAAACAGGCCCTGCCAGCCGCAGCGGCTGCACATATCGGCAACGCCATTGCGGGATTTGCCGGTAGCGATGCCGCACACGATGTCGGGACGGGCGGCAAGGCGGCGCAGCAGCGCGTCCGCACCGGGAAACAGCGGATAGCTGAAATCGGGCACCTGGCGCAGGGCTTTCCATGCCGCCTTGTAGGCGTCCGTCAGGGCGGCGAGCGGCGCGTGTGGCCCGGCGAGGCGGTTAAACAGCACCGGCAGGGACAGGCCAACGCCCGCCAGCATGGCGGCGCGCGGCGGCGGCGCAAGGCCACAGGCCGCAAAGGCCTGTGTCATGCCCGCGACAATCATGTGCTGGCTGTCGAGCAGAGTGCCGTCAACATCAAACAGGACAAGGCGTTTCATGCGTGCGGGGTCGCGCCCGCGCGCTGCGGCTGCCTTGCCTTGCCGGTTGGCAGGTATCCGGGATGTGGCATCGTCCTGGGCTCCGCGCTGGCCGGCCGTTCGTCGCGCTGGCCGCGCCATGGCACACAGCTGATACGGGTGGCGCCCGCTGTCAACTGTCGACCTTGCCCGCTTTCAGCTCTTGTGATGTGTGCCGGTCAACTGCACCACTTCGGCTTGCGAGGCAACGAGGCGCACCCCTGCCTGGCCACGCGACTGGGTCTGGCGCTCTTTGCGGGCGGCCTCAAGCGCGCCTTCCGACACGGCGCGGGCGAGTTTTTCCTGCTCCAGCCGCGCGGTCAGCCGGGCGATAGTCTGGCCAAGACTGTCGCGGTCAGCCTCAAAGCGCTGGGCCTCGATGCGCAGGCGCTCATTGGCACCATCAACCTTATGCTTCCAGTTGCCGCCTTCCTTTTCGCGCGCCCGCAAAGACCTTGACAGGCCATCGGTGTGGTCCGCCAGCGCATTGTTGGCGGCCTCCAGCTCTCGCGTGCGGGCACGCAGCTCGTCGGTCTCGATTTCCGCAGCATGCAGGGCGTCCTGCGCCTGCGCCGAACTGCCCTGCTGCTCGCGCAGGAATTTCTCCAGCAGGCGGACCTCCTCGGTGCGCCCGCTCAATTCGGACAGCAGCTCGGCATTGGCCCGCTCCAGTGATTCAGAACGTGCAAGAAAACTGTCGACCTTGATCTGCATGCTGGCAAAATCCGCCCGCCGGCCATCTGTTTCGAGCTGCAAGGTGCCGCGCAGCCGCGTCAGCTCGTCACGCTCCTGCGCCGATGCGGCCTCAGCGCTTTGTGCCTGTTTGAGAGCGCCATTGAGGGATGCCCGCACCTCGTCGAGGCTGCGCGCCATCCGCTCGGCCTGGCCGCGCAGTTCGGCAACCTCGGCGTCGCGCTTGCGGATTTCCGTCCGTGCGGCATGGGCGCTGTCCTGTGCCGCCGAAATTTCGGATTCAAGCTGGATCACGCGTTCCTCGGCGCTGCTCAGCTCGCCTTTGCCGCGCTGAATCGTCTCATGCATGTCGCTTTGGGTCTGGCGCTCCGACTCGGCCCGGCTTGAGTGGTCGGCAGCCAGCCGGGTTTTTTCCGCGAGACTCTGCTGGAGCAAGGCAATAGTGGCTTCCAGTGCTGTGGCCAGCGACGTCTGCTGTTCAAGCTCGCTCTGCAAGGCGGAGAATTCGCCCGACATTCGCTCTTGTTCAACATTCAGCAGGCGGTGCCGCAGCTTGATTTCATGGTGCGCCTCGCGCTCGGCACCGAGGGCACTGGTGCGCTGGGCAAGCGTCGCCTTGGAGCGCTCAATATCTTTTAGCAGTGCATCCACGTGCTCAACAACCGAGGCCAGACCCTGGCGTGCGCCGCTGTGCTCCTCGGCGCGGCGCGGTGGTTCGGCTTCGCGTATGGCGACGGGCGAGCGGGTGGCGGAGGTGGTTTCGTCGATTGCAGGCGGCGTCTGGGGAATGCCGGTTGCCATCTTGCGGCGCGCGGCGAGTTCAGCCGGATCAACCTCCGCAGGCTTGCGGGCGGGCGGCGCGGCGTTGCGCGCAACCGTCTCGACGCTGCCTTCGTTGAAAACGGGGGCGTCTTTTGCCGCAATGCCCTTTGCAGCCTTCCCGGCATCATTGGAATTGTTCTGCACGACGGTCTCCCTCGCCTGAACCCGATGCGCCGCAGCAACGATGCTGCGTCAGGCATTCGAACAGAGGAAACGCGCTCCAGTTGCATGACAGCATTTGAGGCAATCCGCACTGATTGCATTGCCACGACAGCAAAACGCTACTGAACTGTTAACGAACGCCACACTTAAAAAACCTATAGAAACAAGTATTTCGTTTGTCCAGTGCCGGAGGCTGGAGACGACGTTGCGTCATGCGAGGTTTATTTTGTCGCAGGGCAGTGGAGGTTCCAACCGCCGATATCAGGAACCGCACCAGGCTCGTGTCGCTGCGATCTTAAATAAATTGAACTATAACAATCATATAGACTATATTCTTGAGTTAATTTCTAAAATCGGGCCAAGTGGTGCCGCAACCAGGCAAGGCACGGCCCTCACCGGCGCGGCGGTCAAACCGAAGCAGGGCAGCGGGCGTCATAAACAAAAAAAGATTAATTGGCCCGTGACTTCCGTCCCAACAACCGGTGCGACGCAGCCCCGTCGCGTCAGGCAGACTTGCGCAGCGGGGTGACGTCGCCGATGTCGGCGTCGGCCTCACCCTGCACCGGCTGTGGCGCGTCCTGGCCGGCGTCGCCAGCAGGTTGCCCGCCTGCCGGCACATCGCTCGATACCAGCTGGGCAATGCCGCTGTCGCGGCCACGCAAACTGCCGTTCTGGGTGCTTTGAGCCAGGCGGTGCTTGCGGGCGACGTCCAGCGCGCCCTCCGCCATGGCCCGGTCGAGCTTTTCCTTCTCAAGCTGTTCGCCCAGCCGGGCAATCGTCTGCTGCAGGCGCTCGCGTTCTTCCTCGTTGCGGTTCATCTCGACATGGTAGCGGTCGGTCAGCGCTTCAATCTTCTGCTTGTGGTTGACCGCATCCTTGTCTTTGGCGCGGATGGATTTGACCAGCACATCCGTATGCCCGGTCAATGTAAGCTGCATGGCCTCCAGCTCGGCAACCTGCTGCTTCAGTGCCCTGTTGTCCTGTTCCAGTCCGGCAACCCGGGTGTCCAGCGGGCCGGAGGCGGTCTGCAATTCCTGAATGCGCCGCTCAGCCTTGCGCAGCTCCTCGATCTTTGTGTGCAACTGGCTGCGCGTTTCGCCCAGCAGGCGGTCATTGGCTTCGGCGCGGGTAGACATGGCGTCGAGGCGTACCTGCAGCGAGCTGACTTCAGCGCGGCGGCTTGTGCTCTCGCCCTGAAACAGGCCGCGCGTCTTGACGTGCTCGGAGCGCTCGCTGCCGATCATCAGCTCAAGATCATCAATGCGCTGCTTGTTGGCGGTCAGGATCACCTGTGTCTCATTTTCCCGGCGGGCGTGGCGGGCGATCTGCTGGCGCGCATCCGACAGGTTGGCTTGCAGGGTCTTGTTATCTTCCTCCACCAGCGTGGCATGGTCGCGGGCTGCCGAAAAGTCACTTTGCAGGGAGAAGATCAAGTCATCGGCGCGCTGCATTTCCTCGCGTGCGCCGCGAACGTCAATCTCAACCTGGGCAAGGCGCTCGCGCTCGCCCTCGCTGCGGCGCGTCAGGTCGGCAAGGTGCTTGCTCTTTTCGGCAAGTGTTTCGTGCAGCGTGTGCAGCTGTGTCTCGGTCTCGGACGAGGATTCCAGATGCTTCTGCCGCTCGCCCAGCAAAGTCACATTCTCGTCACGCAGCTGGTCATGGTCACTGAACAGCTGGCGGTGCCGGGCCTTCATGTCGTGGCTGGCGTCCCGCTCGGCGGCGAGCGCGGCAGTGCGCTGGGCCAGCGCCGCCTTGGTGCGCTCCAGGTCTTTCAGGATGATGTCAACATGGCCAAAAACCGCCGCGAGGTCCTGGCGCAGTGTCGCCGCCTCCTCAACCTTGCGCACAACTTCCTCGCAACGGTGGCGCAGGCCTTCGTTCTCGCGGCCGACGGTCTCCAGCAGGTCGGCTGGAATGAGCTGCGCCACGGCAACGGCGTGGTTATGGACCATTTCTTTTGACATTTCGGGCACCTGTTGCAAACCGGATTGCTGCTGATTTTGATGTGGGACCGTCCCGGCGCTGATGTAGGCGCGGGCACCCTCGTCCAGGAAAAACGACCGCAAGTCCGGCCCGTCACCGGAGGGCAGGACCACACTCATGGCACCATATGCCTGCGGGTCCGCATCGCCATACGCGCCGCCGGGCCCGGCAGACCGCACGCTGGCGCGGGCAGTATCCTTTTGCTGGCCATGGTCCTGCGGGGCGTCTGCATCCGGCGCAAAACTCTTGCGGACGGTTTTCTTGGTGCGGATGATCCCAGCCATCTTGTCAAGAAGATGCTGCACCATACTTAAACTCCCCCAATTGCCGAAATCTGTTTTCCCCCGGGTTGATTCGGGGGGGGTCAATTCGTGAAAATATTCAATTACCTGGGCGATCCCGATTGTGGTGAAAGCGCAACCGACAACTGAAATGGTACACAATCCGACGATTTACGCAACGTCAACCTGTAAAAAACACAAAACGGGCGACTCCACGCCGTGCAATCTTAACCCAGCGGCGTGTTGTCCACAATCACTTCGGGACATTAAATACCACATGCCTGTGTACAATCAGGCGTCCGGCGCGTCCTCAATCGGATCGGCGATGCCGATGTCAAAACCCAGCATGTCCCAGCTCGCCCGCATATGGGCGGGCAGCGGGGCGGTGACATCGATTTCGCCGCCCTTGGGATGCGGCAGCACGAGGCGGCGCGCCAGCAGGTGAAGCTTGTTGTCGATGCCTTCGGGGACGCTGCGCAGCGGATCGTTCAGACGCGGATCATTCGAGCGCAGGATGCCATATTTCGGATCTCCGATAATGGCATGGCCAATGGCCTCGGCATGGGCGCGCAGCTGGTGGGTGCGCCCGGTGATCGGTTTCATTGACAGCCAGGCGAGGCGGTGGGCGGAGCGCTCGACGACGGCGTAGAAGGTGACCGAATGCCGGGCATCCTCCTCGCCATGTTTGGCCACCCGCATTTTTTCGAGACCGCCCCGCTCCACGCCCGGCTTGCGGGGCAGGCGCTCGTCACCCATGCCATCGCCCTTGGCCAGAAACAGGGAAATGCGCCCCTGCGCCGGTTTTGGCACGCCGAGCACCAGCGCCCAGTAGATTTTGCGGGTCTGGCGCGAGCGGAAAATCTCGCCGAGGTCAGCAGCCATCCTGCGCGTCTTGGCGACGAGCAGCACGCCGGAAGTGTCGCGATCGAGACGGTGCACCAGCACCGGGCGCTCGCCTTTCTCGTTGGCGAGCGATTGCAGCATGCCATCGACATGGCGTTTCATGCCAGAGCCGCCCTGCACGGCAAGGCCGTAGGGCTTGTTCAGCACCATGACGTGCCTGTCCTCAAACAGCGTCATCTGTTTCAGCGCGCGCGCATCGTCGGGGGAGGCGGCGCTGGTTTTGACGGCTGGCGCGGCAAGGGCCGGCGCTTGCAGCGGCGGCACGCGGACAATCTGTCCGATGGCGAGGCGGGTCGAAATTTCGGCACGCTTGCCGTCCACCCGCACCTCGCCCTTGCGGATGATCTTGTTGAGGTGGGCGGCGGTCACCGGCAGGGCGCGGCGCTTGAACCAGCGGTCGAGGCGGATGCCATCCTCGTCCTCTGTAACAACAAGGGCCTGCACAGCAAGGGCCTGCACAGCAAGGGCCTGCACGGCGGCGATGGCGGCGGGCGCTGCGGGGCCGGTCATGAAAACTGCCTGACGATTGCAAGGCCGAGGCCAAGAGCGGCGATTGACAGCACGCAGGAGCCGAGCACGTAAGTGACCGCAGCAGCCAGCTCGCCGCGCTCCCACAAATAGACCGTGTCCAGCGAGAAGGCGGAAAAGGTGGTGAAACCGCCCAAAATGCCAGTCATGCAGAACAGCCGGGCATGGATTGACCAGGCGTGCGCTGCGCTGAACGCCAGCCAGCCCGCGAACAGGCCCATGACGAGCGAGCCAAGCACATTGACGCCGAATGTGCCCCAGGGAAAACCTGTGCCCAGCAGCCGCGCGGCGGACAGATTGAAGCCATAACGCAGCGCCGCGCCAATGCCGCCGCCGAGAAAAACCAGAAACGGGGCAGCGAGGGCTGATGGCATGGGAGCGGTCATCGGGAGGGCGAGGGCGAAGGGCGAGGACAAGAACGCTCCCGCCGCATTCTCACAATGGCGTTATTCAAGCAATCGTGCGTTGGAGCGGGAACCGGCGCTGCATAGGCTTTTGCGCATGGACACGCAACCGCGCCAATTTCGGCACGGCTGTCCGGGGAGGATGTGTACGATGGGTTCGAAATATTCTGGGACCGCGCTGGCAGTCGCGGCACTGGCGCTCGGCGTGCCAGCGGCGTTTGGTGTGTCTGCGGCGCAGGCGCAAAGCGCGGTGCAGTTCAAGGCGGCGGACGGCGTCACCGTGTTTGCCAGCGCCTGGCCGCACACTGGCGCTGCGCGCGCGGCCATCGTGCTGTTTCATATGGCCGGTGCCAGCAAGTCCGAATATGCCAGCATTGCGCCGCGCCTTGCGGGCGAGGGTTTTGATGTGATCGCGGTTGACCAGCGTTCGGGCGGCGGACCTAACCAGACGGTCGCAGCGCTGGGGCGCTCGACGGAGTACGCGGCGGCCCTGCCTGACCTTGAGGCGGCGCTGGCCTATGCGCGCGAGCGCGCGCCGGGGGGCAGGGTGCTTGTGTGGGGTTCCAGCTATTCGGCGGCGCTGGTGTTTCTGCTGGCGGCAAAGCACCCTGGCGATGTCGCGGCGGTGCTGGCATTTTCGCCTGGCGAATATATCGCCGGGGCCAGCGTGCGCGGCGCGGCGGCGCGGCTGGCCGTGCCGGTCTATGTCACCTCGTCCAGCGCGGCGGGCGAGATTGCTTCCGCCAAAGCCATTGCCGCCGCCGTGGCGGGCGGGCGTGCCACGCAGTTTGCGCCGCATGAGGGCGTGCACGGATCCTCGACCCTGCGCAAGGCCGCCAACCCGCGTGGATTTGACGAGAACTGGACGGCAGTGGAGAGTTTTTTGAAGCAGGCTGCACCCTGAACGGCACTGTGCGGCGGGCGTCGGGGTGCCTTGATCGCGCCATGGTTGTGCTGGATGCGCGTCTCGCGACCAGCGCGCTGGTGCTGCATTTTGACCTTGCGGGCGGGCGCAGCTTTGTGGCGCGAAATGCGCGTACTCACCAGCCGGAGGCCGCGCGTGGGGCCAATATTCCGCGCCTCGATTTTTGCAAGCTGCTGTTTGAGCCTGTGGCGACGCTGCGCCTTGAGGCCGGCGCGGATGGCGAGGCGGCGCTGCCAGTGCAATTGTTCAGGACTGTCGAGCTGAAGCAGTCCGGCCTCTGCCCGCTGTGGGGCCGGGGTGGCGCGCCGGAGTAGAGCGGGATGCGGCCAGCTTGAATCAGCGTTGGACCGGCGGGCGGCGGAGCGCCTTGATCGCGCCATGGTTGTGCTGGATGCGCGTCTCG
>JANLPP010000290.1:0-10755 GCA_031367295.1 Hyphomicrobiales bacterium
GGAGGCTGGCGCATTGAGTAAACATGAGCTGGAGGAAAGCCACGTCTTTTCACCGCGTTTTGGCGCGGACGGGTTGCTCGCCTGCGTGACGCAGGAGGCCGCATCCGGCGAGGTGCTGATGCTCGCCTGGATGAATGCAGACGCGCTGGCCAAGACTATTGAGACCGGCATTGCCCACTACTGGTCGCGCTCGCGCCAGACGCTGTGGCGCAAGGGAGACACATCGGGCCAGGTGCAGACGCTTGTCGATATGCGGGTGGACTGTGACCAGGACGCAATATTGCTGCGGGTTGTGGCCGGCGGCGATGGAAAGGCCTGCCACACCGGCCGCAAGAGCTGTTTTTACCGCGCCATCGTTGCCGGGCCTGACGGTCCGCGGCTGGATTATCCTGTCTGAGTCTACACCCCGTACCGTCATGGCGCGGGGCCAATCCTCGGAGCGGCTGAAATTGGCCTCGGCAGGGCGCTGCGGTGCCATTGGATAACCCCGAAAATTGCAATGCACGGCGCACTGCGCGCTGGCGCGCGCTTTGCCGCCGGCGTAGTTTTTCTGGTGACTGCCTGTGACAGGCAGTGATTCGGTTCCGGGTAGAGTATCGGCATGAATTACACAGAGAACGACCTTCGGCGGGCGTTTAGCGTGAGTTCTTTGGCTGCGGGTGGCGTCTACCGCAAACAAGGGCGGGTCTTGTCCATCAAGCTGGAAGACGACCAGATCATTTCACGCGTGCACGGCAACGAGCGCCAGCCCTACGGACAAGTGATTTCGTTTGGCGAGACGGCCAGCGGCAGCATTGCGATTTCCGGCAACTGTTCGTGTCCGGTTGGCTACAATTGCAAGCATGTCGCCGCCGCCCTGCTGCAAGGGCTGGAACGTCTTTCAGCGCTAAAAGCTGCGCTGCCTGCGGTTGATCCGCATTTGGGTCCGCTGGTCGCGGCGGCACGGACTCCTGGCTTTAACCAGCCGCCACCCACATTCGCGGAAGCTGCGCCAGGCCCGGCAGCGCTGCCGTATGAACTGGCGGCCTGGATAACCAGGCTGGAGGAGGCTGAGCAAAGCGGGCAGGAAGATTATCCGGAGGCAACGCAAGGCCGCATCTTTTATGTTCTGGATCCGGCCTCGCAAAGCGCGCGACAGCCGAAGCTGGAAGTCAAGGTACTCAGCGGGCGCCTGCTGAAAAATGGCAGTCTCTCGGCGTCCAGCAACAGTTTTAATCTCGAAAAGGCCTTTGCCAGCGGCGCGCCCAAATACCTGCGGCCTGCTGATTTCCGTATCTTCCGCGCGATGCGGTCCCTGCATGTCGGCTACGGCTGGCAGACAGGTGCGACCCTGGCCTCGGATGCCGGTGCCGCGGTCCTGAAGGATATTCTGGCGACAGGACGGGCGCGCTGGCACGCGCTGGACGGCCCGGTGCTGGCGCAGGGCGAGGCCCGCCCAGGGACAATCGTCTGGCAACCAGCGGGTGGCGACGCGTTGCAGCCAATGATTGAAATCGCCGGGGATCTCATCGTTTTGCAGGCAGAGCCGCCGGTTTACGTTGATCTGGCCGCAGGATTGCTCGGCCCGATTGACACGGGCCACACGCCCAGGCTGGCGGCGGCACTGCTTGGCGCGCCGCCAGTGCCGCTGGAGCATGTGCAGGGCCTCGGCGCCAGCATGGCGGAGCGCTTGCCCCGGCTGGCCAGCGCGCGGCCGCCGCTGCCGCGTCCGGCAGTGATTGTTGAGGGACCGCCGATTCCCGTGCTGAAGCTGATTGCCGCGGATTTGCCCATCGATTCAGTGGCGCACAGCGCCTACTATTACAACACGGAGCCGCCAAAGGAGCGCGTCGGGATTGCCCGCCTGCACTTCCGCTACACACAGGTTGAAATCGCGCATGGCGAGACCCGGCTTGTGCTGACCCGCGTGCGCGGCAGTGACCTCTATGAAATTCACCGCGACGCGGACAGTGAAAAGCGGGCGCTTGGCAAACTGCTGTCGCATGATCTCGCGCCTGCGCCAGAGCGGCGCAGAAACCTGCCAAAGGCATATGCGCTGGATTTTTTGCCCGAAGGCGGCGATCTCGGCTGGTTCGACTTCTTGTATCGGGGCGTGTCCGAACTACGTGCGGCGGGGTTCGAGATTGCGATCAGCGACGATTTCCCGATCCGCGTCCTGCGCGGCGATGGCGAGGTCGCGGCTGACATAGGCGAGGGCTCCGGCATTGACTGGCTGGAGCTTGGCCTTGGCGTGATGGTGGATGGCGAGCGGGTGGATCTCATTGGCCCGGTTGTGGCGATCATTGAGCGCGGCCTGTATGATCCCGCCACATTCGAGGCACAGGACGGCAATGACGATCCCTTCTATCTGCCCTTGGGTAACGGGCGCTTTATCGCGCTGACTCCGGCCCGTTTCGCGCCGATTATCAACGCCATCTATGAGCTGGCCAGCGGCGGTGCGCTGCTCGGCAAATCCGGCGCGTTACGGTTGACAAGGGCTGACGCGGCAGGTCTGGGGGCGCTGGAGACCGCAACTGAGGGGTCGGGCCTGGTCTGGCGCGGCGGCGAGGCGATCCGCGCCATGGGCCGCAAGCTGACAGCGGCGGGCGGCATCCCGCTTGTGGAGCTGCCACCGGCTTTCACCGCCGCGCTGCGGCCCTATCAGATGCAGGGCGTCGCCTGGCTGGCCTTCTTGCGTGATGTCGGCTTTGGCGGAATTCTGGCCGATGACATGGGCCTTGGCAAAACCGTGCAGGCGCTGGCGCTGGTCGCCATCGAGAAAGCCGCTGGCCGCCTTGATGTGCCGGCCCTGGTTGTCGCCCCGACGAGCCTGATGGCCAACTGGCGGCGCGAGGCGGAGAAGTTTGCCCCTGACCTGCGGGTCCTGACTTTGCAGGGCAGTGACCGCAAAGACCGGTTTGACCTCATCCCGGAAAGCGACCTCGTGCTTACAACCTATCCACTGATCGGGCGTGACCAGGAAGTGCTCTCCGGCCACTCCTGGCACTTGCTGTTTCTGGACGAGGCACAAACCATCAAGAACCCTGACGCGACGACGACGCATCTGATCCGGGCACTGAAAGCGCGGCATCGTTTCTGCCTGACCGGCACCCCGCTTGAAAACCACCTCGGCGAATTATGGTCGCTGTTTGCGTTTGTCTCGCCCGGATTTCTGGGCGACCGCAGCGGTTTCACCAAACTCTGGCGCAATCCGATTGAAAAGAAAGGCAATGCCGAGCGCGCGCGACTGCTTGCCAAGCGGGTCAAGCCGTTCATGCTGCGGCGGGCCAAATCCGAGGTTGCCAGCGAACTGCCGCCCAAGACCGAAATCATGGAGCGTGTCGACATGCAGGCGGCCCAGCGCACGGTTTATGACTCGATTCGGCTGTCGATGCATGAAAAAGTGCGTGCCGCCATTGCGGACAAGGGCTTTGCGCGCAGCCGCATTGTCATTCTCGATGCATTGCTGAAGCTGCGGCAGGTCTGCTGCGATCCGCGCCTGCTGAAACTTGCTGGCAAAGCCAGCGCCAGGGCAGGTTCCGCCAAGCTGGAGCGGCTGGAGGAGCTGCTGGCCAGCCTGATCGGCGAAGGGCGTAAAATCATCATCTTTTCACAATTCACCTCAATGCTTGACCTGATCCGCCCGCAACTCGACAAGGCGGGCACGCCCTATGCGCTGCTGACCGGCCAGACGCGTGACCGGGAGGCCGAAATCAACCGCTTCCGCGACACGGCGGTGCCGGTGTTCCTGATCAGCCTGAAGGCTGGCGGCACCGGCCTCAACCTGACGGAGGCCGACACGGTGATCCTCTACGACCCATGGTGGAATCCGGCGGTGGAGGAGCAAGCCATCGACCGTGCCCACCGCATTGGCCAGAACAAGCCGGTTTTCGTGCACAAACTGGTAGTCACGGGCACGATTGAGGAAAAAATGGAGGTGCTGAAGGTAAAGAAGCGGGCACTGGCGCAGAGCATTTTTGATAGTGAGGGCGCGCCGACGCTGGCCATGACGGAAGCCGACCTCGACATGCTGTTTGCCGAAGTCTGACACGCTGCGGTTGTCGTGGGGTGTCGGTGGTGCGGTCGCTCCTGCCAGGTGAAACATCAATTGCGTGGCCTGGCAGCTTGAACGCGTGCAAGACTTAAACTGTGGCATGAATTATGCTGATATGAGGTATGGTTTCGCATTGGCATCCGGGGGTCCAGCATTTTTGATGAAATGAACGGCACTGATGGCCTGACGCGCCCCGTTTACGCGGCGCTCGGCGCGTGGCTTTCCAGCATTCCCAAAGAGCAGCTGGCCAACCGCCGCATGGAGGCGGAGGCGTTTTTTCGACGGATCGGCATTACATTCGCCGTCTATGGCGACGAACAGGGCGCGGAGCGGCTGATACCGTTTGATGTGGTGCCCCGCCTGATTGAGGGGGCGGAATGGCTGCGGCTGGCGGCAGGGCTGGAGCAGCGGGTGCTGGCGCTGAACGCTTTTCTCGCCGACGTGTATGGGCCGCGCGAATGCGTGAAGGCCGGGATCATTCCCGAAGACCTTATTCTGCGCAACCCGTGTTTCCGGCCCGAAATGACGCGGATAAAGCCGCCCGGAGGGGTGCATGTGCATATTGCCGGCATCGACATTGTACGCGTTGACGCCGATGATTTCTATGTGCTGGAGGATAATGTCCGCACGCCGTCGGGCGTGTCCTACATGCTGGAAAACCGCGAGGCCATGCTGCGGCTGTTCCCGGACCTGTTCTCGCAAATCCGCATCCGCCCGATCGACGACTATCCGGACAAGCTGAAGGCCACGCTGCGCTCGGTGGCGCCCAAAACGGCTCCGGGCGAGCCAAGAATCGTGCTTTTGACGCCAGGGCAGCACAACTCGGCTTATTACGAGCACTCGTTTCTGTCCGACAAGATGGGCATCGAGCTGGTGGAGGGGCGAGACCTGTTTGTGCGCGGCAATGTCGTCTATATGCGCACCACCGAGGGCCCGCAGCGCGTTGACGTGATCTACCGGCGCGTCGATGACGAGTTTCTCGATCCTCTGGCCTTCCGTCCCGACTCGACGCTGGGCGTGCCCGGCCTGATGGCGGCCTACCGGGCCGGCAATGTCACCATCTCCAATGCGGTGGGCACCGGGGTTGCTGATGACAAGGCGATTTACAGCTATATGCCGGAGCTTGTCCGCTTTTATGCCGGCAAAGACCCGCTGCTCAAAAACGTGCCGACGTGGCGCTGCCGGGAGCAGGACGCGCTAAAATATGTGCAGGAGCACCTGCACGAGCTGGTGGTGAAAGAAGTCAATGGCTCGGGCGGTTATGGCATGCTGGTGGGACCGCATGCCACAAAACAGGCGCGCGCCGACTTCGCCGCCCGCATCAACGCCGACCCGGGCAATTACATTGCCCAGCCCACCCTCGCCCTGTCGACAGTGCCCTGCTGCGGCGAAACCGGACTTGCGCCCCGCCATGTCGATCTGCGGCCCTTCGTGCTTTGCGGCGCGGATGGCGTGCGCATTGTGCCGGGCGGGCTGACACGGGTTGCGATGGTGGAGGGATCACTGGTGGTCAATTCCTCGCAGGGCGGCGGCACGAAAGACACCTGGGTGATTGAATGAACGCAGGACACACCCATGCTTAGCCGCACCGCCGAAAACCTGTTCTGGCTGTCGCGCTACATGGAGCGCGCCGAGAATCTGGCGCGAATCCTTGATGTCGCGGCACGGCTGGCGACGCTGCCTTCTGCGTATGCAGGGGCCTCCAACGAGTGGGAAAGCGCGCTGGCCACCGCCACCTGCGAGGATGGCTTTTTCAAAACCTATGACAAGGCGACCCGCGAAAATGTCGTCGCCTATATTGTCGCCGCGCCGGACAACCCGAACTCCATCAAAGCCTGTATCGAGACCTGCCGCGCCAATGCCCGCTCGGTGCGCGCCGCGCTGACCATGGAGACCTGGGAAATCATCAACGAGGCCTGGCTGGCCCTGCACAACATCAACCTGAAGGCGATCAGCGGGGCGGACCTTGGGCGGTTTCTGGCGATGGTCAAAGAAACTTCGCTGCGCTTTGACTCAACCGCCTACCGCACCATGCTGCGCACGGATCATTACTGGTTTCAGCGGCTTGGCACGTTTCTGGAGCGCGCCGACAATACCGCGCGGCTGCTGGACGTGAAATACCACGTGCTTCTGCCCGAAACCGAGGTCGTGGGCGGCGGCCTTGACTACTTTCAATGGTCGAGCCTGCTGCGCTCCGTGTCGGGCCTTGCATCCTTCCACCTCGTCTACCGCGAGAGCGTCAAACCCTGGCTGGTCGCCGACTTCCTGATTTTGCGGCCCGAGCAGCCGCGCTCGCTGATTGCGGTTTATGAGAACCTCAACCTGTTTCTCGACAAGATCGCCGATATTTACGGGCGGCAGGGGCCCAGCCAGCGCCTCGCGCGTGTTACTTATTCCAGCTTGCAAAACACTGAAATGGCAAGCCTTTTCCAGAATGGCCTGCATGAGTTTCTGACCGGCTTCATCGATGGCAATAATGACCTTGGCGCGGCGATCGCCAAACAGTATCTGCAATAGCCATGCGCCTGAACATTCGTCATCACACGCAGTACCGCTACGCCGACCCGGTGATGTCGGCGATTCAGGTGCTGCGCCTGACGCCGCGCAACCATGACGGGCAATTCATCAAATCCTGGCGCGTCGAGATTGACGCCGACTGCCGTCTCGTGCGTGACGAGGATGCTTTTGGCAACATCACGCATACTTTTTCCATCGACGGGCCATTGCAGGAAGTCAATGTGCTGGTTGAGGGCGCGATTGAGACGACCGACACCGGCGGTACGGTCGCGGGTGCGTCCGAGCGGTTTCCGCCCGTATTCTGGCTGCGCCGCAGCGCGCTGACACAACCGAGCGGCGAAATCGAAGCTTTGGCGCGCGGCGTCAATGCCGGGGAGGGCGGTGACCAGGTGGCGGCGCTGCACGCGCTGATGCGCGCCATCAACACGGACATGCCGTTTGTCATTGGCGACACGACGCCCGCCACGACGGCTGCGGAGGCCTATGCCAGGCGCAGCGGCGTGTGCGCCGACCATGCGCAGGTGTTTTCCGCCGCCGCCCGCAGCCTCGGCATTCCGGCGCGCTATGTCGGCGGCTATTATCTGCGCACTGACACCACCGAGCAGCTGGCCGGCCACGCCTGGGCCGAGGCCTTTTTGCCCGGCATTGGCTGGACCGGCTTTGACCCGGCCAATGGCGTGTGCGTCGATGCGCGCTATGTGCGCATCGCCACCGGCGTCGACTCGCTTGACGCCTCGCCGATCCGCGGCGTGCGGGTTGGCGGCAGCGGCGAGACGATGACCGTGTCGGTCAATGTGGCAGTGGCGCAGATGATGGGCAACCAGTAGGGTTTTGACGCAGCCTAATGTGTTGCAATATATATTATAAAACAGAAATTTACCATGTTTTTCTAAGGTAAAAAATGAACGGTGCGGGGCTTGCGGTTTCTCAAGACCGGTGCCTGTCGGCAGGTTCGGCCAGTCGCGTCACGCAAAAAAAACGCCGCCGGAATGACCGGCGGCGATGCTAGCAGCGTGTGGCGTCAAACCGGTCAGCGGTCGCCGAGGCTGCCGTCGCTTTCGGCGAGCGCCTTGCCGACTTCGAGGCCCAGATCGTCCATGGTTGTCTCTTCCACCACGTTGATCAGCTCGCCCTTGGCCTGGCGCTCGGATTCTTCGGCTGAACGCGAGACATTGATGGTCACCGAGGCCTCAACTTCCGGGTGCAGCAGCAACGGGATGACATGCAGGCCAATCATCTTGATCGGTGCCAGCAGGGACACCTGATTGCGCCCGGTGACATAGCCGCCCGCCGTGACCGCCTCGGCAATATCGCGCGCTGACACAGACCCGTAAAGATGGCCGGTCTCGCCGGCCTGGCGGATGATAACAAAACTCTTGCCGTCAACTTTTTCGGCGATACCGGCGGCGACGTTCTTCAGTTCGAGGTTGCGCACCTCAAGCTGCTGGCGCTGACCTTCAAACTTCGCCTTGTTGCCCTCGGTGGCCCGCAGCGCCTTGTGGCGCGGCAGCAGAAAATTGCGGGCGAACCCGTCCTTGACCCGCACCACCTCGCCCATGTGACCGAGCTTGGCGACGCGTTCCAGCAGAATGACTTCCATGACCTGTCTCCGATTGTCCCGCAAAAAAGCGGTTAGGACGCGGGCAGGACAACCCCGCCGCGCCCAGTCTAATGGGTTGATTAACCGATCAAATAGGGCAGGAGCCCCATGAAACGGGCGCGCTTGATGGCCTGCGCCAGCTCACGCTGCTTCAGCGCCGAGACGGCGGTGATGCGCGAGGGCACGATTTTGCCGCGCTCCGAGATGTAGCGCGACAGCAGGCGGGTGTCTTTGTAGTCAATCTTCGGCGCGCTAGGCCCGGTGAAGGGGCAGGACTTCTTGCGGCGGAAGAAGGGGCGGCGCTGGCCGCCAGTGGCTGCGGGTGTTGCGGGGGCGGTCATCAGTGGCTCTCCTGCGGGGCGGAATGGGCGGGTGCCTGGTCGTCACGCGGGCGGCGGGGCGGGCGGCTGTCGCGGTCGCCACGGTCGGGACGGTCTCCGCGGTCAGGGCGGCCGCCAAAGCCGCCGCGGCCGCGCTCGCCGCGGTCGGAACGCTCGCCGCGCTCGCCGTCAGCGTCCTCGCGCTTGCGCAGCATGGCCGAGGGACCGTCCTCGTGGGCTTCCACCTTGATGGTGAGGGTGCGGATGACGTCCTCGTTGATGGCCATCAGGCGCTCCATCTCCGCAACCGCAGCGGGTGGCGCGTCAATGTTGAGCAGGGTGAAATGCGCCTTGCGGTTCTTCTTGATGCGGTAGGCGAGCGAGCGCAGGCCCCAGCTCTCAACCTTGGCGATTTTGCCCTTATGGGCCTCGATAATGCCCTTGAACTGGGCGGTCAGCGTCTCGACCTGCTGGGCCGTAACGTCCTGGCGGACCAGAAACACATGCTCATAAAGAGCCATTTTGTCTTGCCTTTCTCGTGACTTGCAGCGATTGCCGCAAGCATTGTCTCATCCGGCGCGGAGCCCTTCGAGCCGGGGAAAAAGGCTCGACGCGGTTCTTGTCGAAGGCGGGAACACGGGAAGCCGAACCACCGCAGGTTCTACCCTTGCGTGCAAGGGCCTTCCGTTCAGCCCCCGGCCGGGGAAGACGAAGGCCGCTTGATACAGGTTTTGGCGGGGGATGCAAGGGCACTTTGGCGAGTCGAGATCGAAGCCGACTTCGAGGCCGGATTTGTTACGATGTGAACGTCTTTGCCAGCCGCCGCCCGACTCATGCTATGCAGGGCGCATGACAGCCAAAGACTTCATTAAAACATGGCAAACCCACGCGCTGACCGAGCGCGCCTCGGCGCAAGAGCATTTCATCGGCCTGTGCCGTTTATTCGATCACCCGACTCCCGCCGAGGATGACCCGCAGGGCGAGCGGTTCACATTTGAAAAGGGCGTGACCAAGACCGGTGGCGGGGGCGGCTATGCCGATGTGTGGAAAAAAGGATTTTTCGCGTGGGAGTATAAGAAGAAAAAGCGTGACCTCAACCAGGCGCTGGAGCAGCTGACCCATTACGCGGCGGCGCTGGAAAACCCGCCGCTACATGTTGTCTGTGACACCGTGCGCTTCCGCATTGAGACGCGCTGGACCAATTCCGTTGTCGAAAAGCATGAATTTGAGCTGGCCGACCTC
This sequence comes from Hyphomicrobiales bacterium, assembly GCA_031367295.1. Lineage (GTDB taxonomy): Bacteria > Pseudomonadota > Alphaproteobacteria > Rhizobiales > Beijerinckiaceae > JANLPP01. The sequence continues at coordinate 9,713 of JANLPP010000290.1, forward strand.
GCCGAGCCGCATAATTTTGAACTGCTGCGCAATGTCTTCCACGACCCCGAGGCGCTGCGCCCCAAAAAGACCCGCGCCATTCTCACGCGCGAGGCGGCGGACAAATTTCAGAGCATTTCAGACCTGTTGCAGCACCGCAATCCCGACCGCGAGGCGGTGGCGCATTTCGTCAACCAGCTGGTGTTCTGTTTTTTCGCCGACAGCGTCAAACTGCTGCCCGAGGGACTGCTGAAAAAACTGCTTCAGACCTGCGAGAAGCGGCCGCACAGATCAAAATTTTTGTTCGACAGGCTGTTTGCGGAAATGGAGACGGGCGGCGAGTTTGACCTGACCGACATCATGCATTTCAACGGCGGCCTGTTTGACGGGCGCCGGGCGCTGGTCCTGGAGCACGGCGAAATCCAGCTGATGTTCGCGGCAAGCAGCGTCAACTGGGCGCTGATCGATCCGACGATTTTCGGCACGCTGTTCGAGCGCTTTCTCGATCCCGACAAGCGGGCGCAGATCGGCGCGCATTACACCGATCCCGAAAAAATCATGATGATTGTCGAGCCTGTCGTGCTGCGTCCGCTGCGCGCCGAATGGGCGAAGGTGAAGGCCGATATTGAAACGTTGATGCAACCCGTGCTGGGCGAGGCCGCCGCCGTCGGCGTCGCCGGCAAGCGCGAGCGCGGCAAGCGGTTTGTCGCCGCGCAGGTCAAGGCGGAGGCGCTGCGCGACGGGTTTATCGACCGGCTGAAAGCCTTGCGCATTCTTGATCCGGCTTGCGGCTCCGGTAATTTTCTCTACCTCGCCCTGCAAGGCGTCAAAGACCTTGAGTACCGCGCCATTCTGGAATGCGACACGCTGGAGCTGCGCACGCGCCTGCCGGATGTAGGACCGGAAATCCTGCACGGCATCGAGATCAATCCCTTCGCGGCGGAGCTGGCGCGCTCCACCATCTGGATCGGCGATATTCAATGGCGCATAGCCAACGCCATCCGCCACCATCCCGAGCCGATATTGCGCAAGCTGAACGCGATTGAGTGCCGCGACGCGCTGCT
>JANLPP010000301.1:0-1824 GCA_031367295.1 Hyphomicrobiales bacterium
AGCCGGGCGTGATGAGATGCGGGCGGTGGTCGGTAATGGCGAGGGGAGCGCCCTCGCCCGCCAGCAGCTGCGCGGCCTCGCCGACAGCTTCAATGATCCCGTCCGCGATGATGATGAGGCCATCGCTCCAATAGCGATGACCGGCCTCAACGCTGGCAAGCGCTGGATCGTCAACGAAAGTCAGGATGCGCCCGCGCAGGGCGTGGCGGCGGGGGAAGGGCATGCTCGGGCAATTCGAAAGAGTTTGCGCAGGCCCTCATCCGGCCTTCGGCCACCTTCTCCCATTACACGCAGGGCTGTCCGGGGAAAGTTATTCATAGCTGAGAGACATCTGGTTTGGCGAGGTTTTGCATTGTCTTTTTCCCGGATTGTATGGCGGCGGTTTCTCGATTGCCGCTATGCTGCGTCGTTCCAGCAGACAATGGGCGACGAGATTTGTGAAGCGCAGAATATCGTGTTTGACGGCGTTGGCTTTTGCCGCGATGCGCAGCAAGGCAAAGGCGATCATCGCGGCGTAAAGCTGCAATCTCACGGCATTGTCGTTGTTTCCCAGGAACTTCCTGATGTTCAGATGCTGCTTGAGCCAACGGAACAGCAGTTCAATCTGCCAGCGGCCCTTGTACAGCGCGGCTATTTCGGCGGCGGAGCGGGAGAGGTCATTGGTGATGAGCGTGATAGTCTTGCCATTGGCGCGCTCGACGATGAGGCGGCGCAACGCGATGGGCAAACGGGCGTTGCTTTTGCTGGCAAACCGCACGTCGGCGTCCTCGATAACGCTGAAGCCGTCGCCTTTGGCGGCGACACAAGGACGAAAGCGCAGTATTTCAAGGCCCATATTGGTTTTGGGCCGCGTCACAAAGGTTGCGCCCGCCGCGTCCATCGCCGTCCACCAGCCAAAATGGCAATAGCCTTTGTCGAACACGTAGGTCGCGCCGGGCTCAATGGTTATGCCGCGCCCGATCTGGGCGTCGTTCACATTGGCGTCGGTGGCGCCCAGAATGCGCGGATAATCGCAGCCGGGATCATAAACGACATGCATTTTCAGGCCGCGGATGCGCCCGTTGGATTTGGCCCAGCCGCACAATTTGCCGAGCGGAACCGGCGTCGAGTCGATCAGGCGCAGCATGTCGGCGCCGTCGCGCCGCGTCTGCCGGTCAAGCTGGCCCGCAAGGGCGGCGAATGTCTCGGCGAACACCGCCACGGGCCGCCGCTTGCTGGCGTCCGACAGGGTCGAGCGCTGCAGCGGGCCGCTGGCCAGGTGATAATGATGCTGGCTGCTGGCGTTCCATGCCGCCGCAAGGCTGCGCAGGCTGCCGGCCCCGCCGAGTTGAGCGTAGACCATCGCAATCATATGGTCCCAGCTGCGGAAAGACTTGTCATAGGCGTCGCCATCATGGCGCGCCACAATCGCATCAAAGCCGCGCCGATTAACCGCTTCAAGCAACTTGCCGAAAATGCTAGGAGAAAAGCGCATGCCCCGTTTCCTTTTTTCTGAGTCTCGACAACCAGAAAATAGCAGGGAAACCCGCAGAAAACGGGGCATGCAGCCGCGACAAATCGATTCACCAAAAGCTTTCCCCGGACAGCCCTGCACGCAACGGGGAGGGCAGGCAGTGGCAAAACGGGCGGCTGCGAAAGCGGCTTCGGCAAAAAACACCGCGCGCAAGAAGCCGCCGGCAAAACGCCACGCCGCCGCGCCGCTGCGTCTCATCGACTGCGAAGCCGCCATTGACGAGGCGCTGGCGGCGCTGCTGCTGCTTGATCCAGACGTCATCGCCCACATGTATGAACACGGCGGCCGCCCGCCGCTGCGGCTGCAAAAGC
>JANLPP010000302.1:0-4420 GCA_031367295.1 Hyphomicrobiales bacterium
GCTTTTGCAGCCGCAGCGGCGGGCGGCCGCCGTGTTCATACATGTGGGCGATGACGTCTGGATCAAGCAGCAGCAGCGCCGCCAGCGCCTCGTCAATGGCGGCTTCGCAGTCGATGAGACGCAGCGGCGCGGCGGCGTGGCATTTTATCGGCGGCTTCTTGCGGGTGGTTTTTTTTGCCGAAGCCGCTTTCGCAGCCGCCCGTTTTGCCATTGCCTGCCCTCCCCGTTGCGTGGGAGTAAACCCGCATGCCCACGCCCGCACAACAGGTTTTCCGCTTCGCACCGTCGCCCAACGGCTATCTGCATCTTGGCCATGCGCGCTGCGCGCTGCTCAATCATGATCTGGCGCAGGCCAGCGGCGGGCGGTTTCTGCTGCGCATCGAGGATATTGATCCCCTGCGCAGCAAGCCGCAGTTTGCCGCCGCCATAATGGAAGACCTCGCCTGGCTTGGCCTGCGCTGGCAAACGCCTGTCCGCATCCAGTCACGGAACATGGCCGATTATGCCGCGGCGCTGACGCGGCTTGACGCGCAAGGCCTGCTGTATCCGTGTTTTTGCTCGCGCGGCGATAGTGCGCGGAGCGCAGCCGGGCGGCGCGATCCTGACGGTTCGCCGCTCTATCCCGGCACATGCCGGAGGCTCGCGCCGGGCGAGCGGGCGGCCCGCATCGCGGCTGGCGAGCCGCACGCGCGGCGCATAAACATGGCGAAGGCTGCCGCGCATGCGCAAGGCGGGCTTGTATGGTCAGAGGCCAGCGCGGACAGTACGGCGCGGACCGTCGCCGCCGATCCGGCGCTCTGGGGCGACGCGGTGCTGGCGCGCAAGGATGTGCCCGCCAGCTACCATCTTGCCGTTGTGGTGGATGACGCTTTGCAGGGTGTGACCGATGTGGTGCGCGGCGCGGACCTTGCGCCCGCCACGCATCTCCACCGCCTGTTGCAGGCGCTGCTCGGCCTGCCCGCGCCGCGCTACCGGCATCATGCGCTCATCCATGACGGGGACGGGGCAAAACTCGCCAAGAGCCGCCTGTCAAAACCGCTGCGCCAGTTGCGCGCGGAGGGCCTGACGCCGGATGACATACGCCGTCTCGCCGGGCTATGAGGCAACGCGGCGCGGCGCGCGCCCGGGGAAGCTGGCAGTTTCATGACACGTTTTGTTGCAGGGATCGACACAGGCGGCACCTATACGGACGCGGTGATTCTTGAGGCGGGGGCGCAGCGGCTGGTGGCCAAGGCCAAGGCGCTGACCACCAGGGGCGATCTGAGTGTCGGCGTGGCCGAGGCGCTGGCCGCCGCGCTGCATGGCGCGCGGGGGCAGGCGCGGGCGGGCGACATCCGCCTCGTGTCGCTGTCCACCACGCTTGCCACCAATGCCATTGTCGAGGGCCATGGCGCGCCGGCAGGCGTGATCCTGATTGGCTTTGACGATGGCATGACGCAGCGCTCCGGCATTGCGGCGGCCCTGCCGACGGCGCGTCTTGTGCGCCTGAACGGCGGACATGACCATGGCGGGATGGAGGCCGCGCCCCTCGACGCGGCTGGCCTTGCCGCCTTTTTGCACACGCATGGAGCGGGACTGGAGGCCTACGCCATCGCCGCGCACTACTCCGTGCGCAACCCGGCGCATGAGCAGGCGGCGCGCGCGATCGTGACGCGGCTGACCGGCAAGCCGGTGTCGCTGTCGAGCGATCTGGCGCAGGCGCTCGACGCGCCGCGCCGCGCGCTGACCGCGGCGCTCAACGCGCGCCTCATCGGCGCCATTTCGGCGCGGGTCGGCGCGGTCAGCGTGTCGATGCAGCGGCTTGGCATTGACGCGCCGCTGATGGTGGTCAAGGGCGACGGCTCGCTCGCCGCCGCGCAGGCCATCGCGCTGCGCCCGGTCGAGACCATCCTGTCCGGCCCCGCCGCCAGCGTTGTGGGCGCGCGCTTTCTGTCCGGCCTTGATGATTTTATCGTTGCCGACATGGGCGGCACAACGACGGACATTGCGGTGGTGGAGAATGGCCAGCCACGCCTGAGCCAGGATGGCGCGGAGGCCGGCGGGTTCCGCACCATGGTGCGCGCCATCGACATGCGGACCTGCGGCCTTGGCGGCGACAGCGAGGTGGAGCTGGATGGCTCTGGCGCGGTGTCGCTGAACGCGCGGCGCATTGTGCCGCTGTCACTGCTTGCGACGCGGTTTCCGGCGGTTGTGGCGAGCCTGCGCGGCCAGCTGCTGCACACGGGGCCTGCTGCCTTTGCGGGGCGCTTTGCTCTGCTGCCATTTGCCAGCGCGGGGGCACCAGAGCATGCGGGCCGTGGCGAGGCGGACCGCTGCCTGCTGCAGCGTCTCGCCGCAGGTCCGCTGCCGCTTGGTGACATGGTGACAAAGCCCTCGCAGCTGCGTGCCATCGAGCGGCTGGCGCGGCTGGGGGCGGTGCAGCTGGCAGGCTTCACGCCTAGCGATGCCGCACATGTGCTGGACAGGCAGGGGCAATGGAGCCGCGCCGCCGCTGTGCTGGGCGGCGCGCTGCTGCTGCGCTGGCGGCAGATGCTGAGCGCGGATGAAATCGACGAGGAACCGGTCAAAGCGCTCGCCCGCAAGGTGTTTGAGGCGATGACGCAGAAATCCGCACGAGTGCTGATTGCCGCGCTTGCCGGTGATGCCGCAGTTGCCGCCAGCCCGTTTGCCGATGCGGCGGCGCGCGGCGGGGGTATGGGCCAGCTGTCCGTGTCGCTCAGGCCGCGGCTGCCACTGGTTGGCGTCGGCGGTCCAGCTCCGGTGTTTTTTCCCGGCCTTGCGGAGCGGCTTGGCTGCGCGCTGGTGCTGCCGCGCGATGGCGATGCGGCCAATGCCATTGGCGCGGCGGTGGGCCTGGTGCGGGCGCGGGTTGTGGTTGAGGTCACATCCAGCGGGGCAGGCGGCTGGCGTGTGCATGATGGCGGCGCGCCGCTCGCCTTTGATGCGCCGGATGCAGCGCTGGCCCATGCGCGGGCGCGCGCGCAGGCGCTGGCGCGGGCGCAGCTTGCCGCGCTGGGCGGGCGGGCGGACGCGCCCGTACATGTTGAGACGCAGCGCAGCGACATTCCCGGCATGGCGGGCGATCAGGGCCTTGTCAGCGCGGTGCTGGTGGCCGAATGTCTCGCGCCTGCCTTGACGCCGGACGGAGACGCCGCATGAAACTGCTGCTTGTGGTCGCGGCCGCGCTCATCGATGCTGACAGCCGCGTGCTGATCGCGCAACGCCCGGCGGGCAAGCAGCTGGCGGGCCTGTGGGAGTTTCCCGGTGGCAAGCTTGATGCTGGCGAGCGGCCCGAAGCGGCGCTGATCCGCGAGCTGGCGGAGGAGCTGGGGATTGCGGTGAATGAGGCCTGTCTCGCGCCGCTGACCTTTGCCAGTCACGCCTATCCGGATTTTCACCTGCTGATGCCGCTCTACGTCTGCCGCCGCTGGGAAGGCGTGGTGCAATCGCGCGAGGGGCAGGCGCTCAAGTGGGTGCGCGCGCGGGCGCTGCGCGACTATCCGATGCCGCCAGCCGACGCGCCGCTGATACCCGCGCTGATCGACCTGCTGGGAGGGTGAGCCTCTCCCTTTGGAGCGGCTTACCGCCCTGCCACAGCCGCAGCCATCGCCACAGTGCGCTCCGCCATATCCGCGTGCAGGCGCTCTACCATGCGGCCCTCGATTTGCAGCGCGCCCTTGCCGGCATTCTCCGGCAGCGCGAAGGCGGCGATGATCCTGCGCGCCCATGCAACCTCGGCCGCATCAGGCGCGAACACAGCGTTGCAAACCGCAATCTGGCCGGGATGAATCAGCGTTTTGCCATCAAAGCCAAAATCGCGGCCCTGCTCGCATTCAGCCCGGAATCCGGCCTCATCCGAGATGCTGTTGTGGACGCCGTCGATAATATCAAGGCCATGCGCCCGCGCCGCCGCCACGCACTGCGACAGCCAGGCCAGCATCGGTGCCCGCCCTGCAATCTGGCGCGCCCGTGTCTCTTTGGCCAGATCATTTGTCCCCATGACCAATACAGCAAGGCGCGTTGCCGTTGCTGCCGCGACAGCACCCGCATTGAGCATGGCGAGCGGCGTCTCCAGCATCGCCCACAGGCGCAAACCAGCGGGCGCATGCAAGGCGTCAAGCATTGCCGCGATGCGCGCCAGCGCCTGCGGCGTCTCGATCTTGGGCAGCAGAATGGCATCAGGGCCTGCGGTTGCGGCGGCACGCAAATCATCCTCAAACCACGGCGTTCCCTCGCCATTGACACGGATGATCACCTCGCGATGCCCGAAGCCACCCGCCTTCACGGCGTCCGCCGCCAGCCTGCGCGCAGTGCCTTTGGCGTCCGGCGCGACAGCGTCCTCGAGATCAAAGATCAGCGCGTCGGCGGGCAGGGTGCGGGCCTTTTCCAGCGCCCGCGCGTTGGAGCCGGGCATGTAAAG
>JANLPP010000323.1:0-27198 GCA_031367295.1 Hyphomicrobiales bacterium
CCCTGGGCTTGCCCTGCTCCAGGCCCATCTTGAACATTTTCATGGAGTCGGTGAGTTTTGCGGGATCACTCAAATCCTTGTGCATCTTGTCGCGGCCCTCTGCCGAGCCAAGATGCGTCAGGCCGGTGCCGGTGACATGCACATGGGCAGGATCGGTGTGGTCGACGGGCGAGAGCACACGGCCTTCCTTCAGCGCGGCGGCAAGATTGACCGGCTTTCCCACGCCCCGCGCGGCGATACGCTTCTTGATGGTTTCGCCACTGTCCAGCGCTTCCATCGCCAGCGCGTAACTGGTGCGCACGCCCTTGACCAGCCGCGTCTCGCCGCGCGCTGTCGCTACCAGCGCGCGCTTGCCCGCCTCATCGATGATTTGTGCCAGCCGCATTTTTGCCCCCGCATCTATCATTTGCCAGTTTTGTGCGGGCACAGCCCGCTCTGTGGCCAAGGATGCGCAATTACCATCAGTCGCGCCAATCCTGCTGCCTGCATATTCCTATTTGTCTGGCTGGTCCAAGCGCAAAAGGCTGCGGGATGCGCAAAGGGCCGTTGCGCCGCAACGCGGCTGCCATTTCTGGCTTGAGAACATGGTTAATGCTTGCAAATAAATTGTATCATACTAGTTCAAATTCAATCGGAATTGCCCGATAGAAGCCGGATGTTGCCGCAGTTTGGCAGGTTTAGCAAAAATGCCGCCAATTTGCTTAGGCATTTTTTAAGCGCGCCGCATTAGTCTCGGTTTACGGTGTTTAGTAACAGTTGAGTATGTGAGTACAGCATGTCGGAAGCCCTTCGCCCACGCGCCAAATATGTCATCGGCCCCGATGGCAGTCCGCTGACGATCGCAGACCTGCCGCCCTCCTCAACCAAGCGCTGGGTCATCCGGCGCAAAGCCGAAGTGGTCGCCGCTGTGCGCGGCGGCCTGCTGTCGCTGGAGGAGGCCTGCAACCGCTACACGCTGACCGTCGACGAATTTCTGAGCTGGCAGCTGTCGATCGACCAGCATGGGCTCGCAGGGCTGCGGACCACTCGGATCCAGCAATACCGGCAGTGAGCCGGCAGTCCGCAACTCCCGGACATATGACTGCATCCTGACCCGCCTGTCATGACGGCGGGACCGCCAGACCGCATCAGTCTTTCTTCTGGACCACCTCAAAAATCTTGCCGTTCAGCAGCAGCGCCACTTCGGAGGCGGGCAGCGGCTTCTGGCATTCCGACAGCGGATTGAGCCAGAAATTTGAATTTGGCAGCATTTCGAAAAGATTGCGCGCCACAGCGCCGAGGCAGGTCTCCGGCTCTTTCAGGTAAGCGGAAATACGGCTCTTTGATGTGAAAGCCGGGTGCCACTGCATGCCCTGGTATTCGACCGTGGCGATGTTAACCTTTTCCTCGTATTTCAGCGACCGGCGCTTGCCGGGAGTCATCTCGGCCTCAGGCGTCAAGATGTAGATTTCTGTCTCCAGCAGCGTCTTGTAGAACGCCTGGACGACGCCAGGGTCCTTGACCGCAGCCTGCATCAACGTCTCAAGCTTGTTTTCAGGTTCAAACACGGTTCACTCCATTTTATTTGTATCGCGTGCAGTCATTCGGTACGCCGCACGCTAGCTGTCGCGCAGCGTACGGTAAATTGTGTTGCGCGACACGCCCAGTTTGCGGGCAGTCTTGCTGACATTATTGCCAGTTTCCGCATAGGCGGCCCGCACTTGCGCGCTTTGCACATGGTGCAGGCTGGACTTGAGCGTATCTCCGCCGTTGTGGCGCTGGCCAGCCCTCGCACCGCGCGCAGGGCCGGTCACCGCCTCGGCAGCCGCCGCATCAATAAGGCTGCCGCCTTCGGCAAGACTCAATCGCGACAGCATATTGCGCAATTCGCGGATATTGCCTGGCCAATCCAGATCCCCCAGCCGGTCAAGCGCGCTTTGTGTCAGGCTGGCAGCGGGGTCGATGACTTTCATGAGATGGCGGGCAATCTCGCCAAAGTCGCTGCGCTCGCGCAGCGGCGGCAATGTCACCTCCAGCGTGTTGAGGCGAAACAGCAGGTCGGACCGGAAGCGGCCCTTGGCGATGGACCCGTCGAGATTGGCGTTCGTGGCGGACACCAGCAGCACATCCACCTGCCGCTTGACGCCGCCGACCGGGCGCACGGTCCAGTCATCCAGAAACCGCAATAAAACCGCTTGCAGCGCCACCGGCATGTCGCCGATCTCGTCCAGAAACAGCGTGCCGCCATCCGCCTCGCGGAACAATCCGGGCGAACCGCCCTTGCGGGCACCCGTGAAGGCGCCCTCGGCATAGCCGAACAGCTCGGCCTCGATCAGGCTTTCGGGCAGCGCCGCACAATTGACCGCGACAAAACTGCCGGTCCGGTGACTGGCGGCATGGGCATGGCGGGCGAGCTGCTCTTTGCCGGTGCCCGTCTCGCCGCGGATCAGCACCGGCATTTTGCGGGATGCAGCCGCTTCAACGCGGCGCACGATCAAGGCGATCGCCGGATCGGCGGATACAAACTGCGTCACCACCGCCTTTGGCAAGACCACGCGCGGCGCAGAGACTTTTTGCACCATCGGAAACTGCCGCGAGTTTTCGATAGTGGCAATAAACTGGCTGCCAACATCGTCCTGCAGGCGCTGGCGCTCGTGCCTGCGTCCCTCGTCCACGAACGTGCTGAATTTGGTCCGGAAAATATCGGCGAAGCCGCGCCCGGGCGAGGTCGGCAATCCGTGCAGCAATGACCGCGCCGCCTGGTTTGCCGCCAGAATGCGCCCGTCATTGTCGAGCGCCAGCAATCCAGCGCTCAGCGTGTGCAGATATTCACCGCGGTTATGGAAGGCGATCAGAATGTTGCTGCGGTGATTTTCGCGGAACAGCCCGTTTTCAATCTGTGTTGCGGCCATTGCAACCAGCGCCTGGGTATGGGCCTGCCGCGACAGGCAGTTCGACGAGGCATCGATAACGCCGATCAGCGTTCCGTCAGGCGCGAAAATCGGCGAGGCGGCGCAGGTCAGATTATCGTAGCGCGAAAAAAAATGCTCGCGGCCATGCACGACAATCTGGCGCTTGAGATGCGCCGCCGTGCCAAGGCCGTTGGTGCCGCAACAGGCCTCGGTCCAGACTGAGCCGGGGCGGATGCTGGCGGCGTCCGAGGCGTCGTTGAAGCTCGGGTCGGAGACGAAATCAAGCAGCAGGCCCTCGGCCGTGGCAAAGGCAATCATGTAATTGGAGCCGGCAATCTGCTGGTGCAGCGTATGCATTTCAGCCAGCGCCAGACCGCGGACCAGCGAACAGCGCTGCTGCTCGTGGCGCAATGTTGCCGCACTGACGATTTCAGGTGGTGGTGGCCTGCGCGTATCAAGGCCCAGCGAGATGCATCGCATCCAGCTGTCATAAATATCCGGTGCCAGGAATCCGGAGGGGAGTGATCCGTGCTGCTCCACTACCTGCCGGGCGCTGTCCGGGCGCCTGTTGACAGACAATATCATCCATCCTCCAAATACTGTCAGCTGACAGTGGCCTCTGTGCCTGGCTCCCGTTGTGGGTCTTCCGGCGCGTCCCCCAATGCTTGGCAGATTAGACAAATTACAAAATATTCCAACCAAAAACTTCATGAAACTTTAGTCGGCACCTTCACCCCATCTGTTCCGCGGATGAACATAAAAGCTGCCAGAATTGTTCCCGCGCGGACCGAGTAGTCTATCCAGGAATTCAAGGAATTATTATAATATCAATGAGTTAACAAGTTGGCACAGCCTTTGCTAACTATCTTCCAAGACCCCTCGTTTCGAAGGCGGCAGAAAAATTCAGGGATGGGAAAATGAAAGCGGCAGTGCTCCACGCATTCGACGAAAAACTGACAGCAAAAGAGTTTGTGAAATATGAGGATGTGCCGGACCCCAAGATAACCCGCCCGACAGATGTCATTGTCCGGATTGGCGGCGCGGGTGTCTGCCGTACCGATCTTCATGTGGTTGAAGGAATCTGGCGCAGCAAAGTTGACGTCAAGCTCCCCTATATAATGGGCCACGAGAACGCCGGCTGGGTTGAGGCCATCGGGCCGGGCGTCGAGGGCGTCAAGGTTGGCGACAGTGTCATCTGCCATCCGCTGGTCACCTCGGGCCATTGTCTCGCCTGCCGCCGTGGCAATGACATGCACGCGCTGGACAGTTCCTTCCCCGGCATCAATGCCAATGGCGGCTACGCGCAATACCTGCTCACCGGGCAACGCTCGCTGATCAAGCTTCCCAAAACCCTCGCGCCCAAGGATGTCGCGCCCTATACGGATGCCGGGCTGACCGCCTATCGGGCTGCCAAAAAGGCTTCGCGCCATCTGCTGCCCGGCGAATATGCTGTGGTGATTGGCGCGGGTGGCCTTGGCCATATCGGCATCCAGGTTCTCGCCGCCCTGTGCGCGGCGGAGATCATTGTGGTGGACCGCTCCGACAAGTCGCTGGAGCTTGCCAAGACCTGCGGCGCGCATCACCTCGTCAAGGCGGATGGCAATGAGGTTGAGGCTGTGCTGGCGCTGACCGGCGGGCGCGGTGCCGAGGCGGTGATCGACTTTGTCGGCGAGGGCGAGGCCATCGCCAAGGGCCTCGCGATGACGCGCAACGACGGTTATTATTATATCGTCGGCTATGGCGGAAAGATCGAGCTTCCGACCATCGACATGATCACGTCTGAAAAAACCATTGTCGGCAATCTGGTCGGGACATACGCCGAGCTTGTCGAGCTGATGGCGCTGGCGGATCGCGGCCTCGTGCACCTGCATACCAAGGAATACAAGCTTTCGCAGGCCAATGACGCGCTGCATGATCTGCATCATGGCCGCATCCACGGGCGCGCCGTTCTTATTCCCTGACACTGGCTGAAGATTTCTCCCATCTGATGAGGAAGGTCTCGTGAAAGCACCAACAGCCAGCGGGCGCGGCCCGCAGATGACGGAAGAAGAAGCTGAAGAACTGGCGCTCGCCCGGCAGCGGATGATCGCCCGCCACAAGCTGATCGAGAGCATGATTCATAACAACGAGCTGCAACTGAAAAATGAGGCGGCGCGGGGCGGAGCGGAAATCGAGCGTGAATGCGCGCTGCGGGATGTGGCGAAAAAGGGCGCGGGTGCTGCCGAACAGGCGGAACTCGCAAGAGTGACAGAGCGGCTGGCGACGCTCCGGACCGAACATGCCCGTCTGGTCGCCGAGCGTGAATGGCTCAATGCCTCGCTGCTGGAATTTGAAAGCGGGCCATCGGCCCATGAACACAAACGGGCGGGACACGCGTAATGGCGAAGATGGCATACACACCAAGCGCGGCGGCAAAAGCACCCAAGCCTGCGCCCGCCCCGGCGGCAGGTGAGGAGCTGAGCGAGGAGGACAAGTCGAAAGACGCGTTCTTTGTTCAACTGGCGCAGATCACCGAGGCCATGATTGCGATGCATGGCAAGGATTTCGCGATGGGTACGCTGGTGCTTTCGGCGCGGTTCATCGCCGAGAACAAGCCGCTCATCAAGAAACACGCAGGCGGCGCGGCACAATAGCCACACCAGGAACTGCGCAGGACACAGGAATACATTGCCGAAGAAAGTACGTTTACCTCACTACAAGTGTATAATGCGGGATTCGTTTTCGATAATACAATCAAGAGACGCGGTATATTTCGCGCCCTTTTGATCAGAAACCATAAGGTACACCGCAAAGGAGAGAAACAAATGGCTGCAAGTCTGACACTGAATAAAATAACAGCCCAAAAGGGCATTACTATCGCGGAGGCGGCTAGCCGCGTCGCGGATCTTGGCTGGACGCCAAGCTACGTTCAGGAAGCGATGACCTTCCCGACGGACTACAAAATCTCGAAGACGCCGCGCGACCCGATGAAACAGGTCCTGCGTTCGTACTTCCCGATGCAGGAAGAAAAAGACAACCGCGTTTACGGCGCACTCGACGCGGCTCTCCGCGGCGATATGTTCCGTAACGTCGAGCCTCGCTGGGTCGAATGGATGAAGCTGTTTCTGGCGATCATCCCGTTCCCGGAAATCTCGGCGGCCCGCTCGATGGCCATGGTCGCCCGTTTGGCGCCCGGCGAAGAGCTGCGCACCGGCATGACCATGCAGATGGTCGATGAGTTCCGCCATTCCACGATTCAGATGAACCTGAAGAAGTGGTACATGGAAAACTACATTGATCCGGCAGGGTTCGACATCACTGAAGCCGCTTTCGGCAAGTGCTACGCCACCACCATCGGCCGCCAGTTCGCTGAAGGCTTTTTGACCGGTGACGCCATCACTGCCGCCAACGTCTATCTGACAGTGGTTGCCGAAACCGCGTTCACGAACACCCTGTTCGTGGCGATGCCTTCCGAAGCCGCCCGCAATGGCGACTATGCCCTGCCAACAGTGTTCCTGTCGGTGCAGTCGGATGAGTCGCGCCACATCGGCAACGGTCACTCGATGCTGATGGCCATGATCAATGATCCGTCGAACCACCAGCTGCTCGAGCGCGATCTGCGCTACGCGTTCTGGCAGAACCACGCGATTGTCGATGCTGCTATCGGCACCTTCATCGAGTACGGCACCACCAACCGCGACAAGAACAAGGAATCTTATGCGGAGCTCTGGCACCGCTGGATTTACGAAGATTATTATCGCACCTACATGCTGCCGCTCGAAAAATACGGCATCAAGATCCATCACGACGACGTCGCGCTGGCCTGGGACCGTATCGTCAAGAAAAACTACGTCCATCTCACCGCGCAATTCTTCTCGGTCGGCTGGTCGGCGAATTTCTGGCGCATCGAAGCCCAGACCGAAAAAGACTTCGAGTGGTTCGAGCACAAGTATCCAGGTTGGTACTCGCAGTTCGGTGACTACTGGAAGTGGTATGCCAAACTCAGCGTCCCCGGCCAGACCAACATTATCTTCAACGGCGACGTGGGCTATGCCTACCCGCATCGTTGCTGGTCGTGCATGGTCCCTTGCCTGATCCGCGAAGACTTCTGCTGTGATGAAGTTGATGGCAAAATGTACACCTATTGCTCGGAAGGCTGCCGCTGGACGCACAAGGTGGCTTTCGCCGCCGAGTACGAAGGTCGTGCCACCCCGGCAATGGGCCGCTTCAGCGGTCGTCGCGAGTGGGAAGACTGCTACCATGGCTGGGATATTGCCGACGCGATCAAGGACCTCGGGTTCGTGCGTCCGGACGGCAAGACCCTCACCGCGCAGCCGCATCTGCGCTTTGAAGCCAAGGACATGTGGACGCTGGATCATGTCCGCGGCCATGTGCTGGGCAGCCCGCTGCGCGGCTTCCGCGCGCTGAAGGCTGGCCAGGAGCGCGACGACGCCGTCGCCGCTTACCGCAAGGGCTTCAAGATCAACCCCTGCAACTAGGCCAACAAGGACGGGGGCCGCTCGCGCGGCCCCCGTTTCCAAGGGGGCTGTCCCGTTCCCCCTGCATATTCAATCATTTGCTTAAAAGGTCGCGTCGATATGTCGGGAGCAGCAGTTCACAAAGTCCGGTTCGAGCCGGTTGGCATCGAGATGGAAGTGGAAGAGGGCGAAACAGTTCTGGACGCCGCGTTCCGCCAGGGAATTTCACTGATGCATGGCTGCAAGGAAGGCCAGTGCGGCAGTTGCAAGTCGAAGTTGATTGAGGGCGACATCGAGCTGCTGAAATATTCGACCTTTGCTTTGCCAGACTATGAGAGCGAGGACAATCACGTTCTGCTCTGCCGCACGCATGCGTTCAGCGACGTCAGTTTTGAGCTCCTGAATTATGATGAAGACCTGCTCAGCCGCTCCATCGCGGTGAAGTCGTTTGACGGGCGCCTGACAAAAATCAGTGCCCTGACCCACGACATCCGGCTGCTGGAAATCGAGATCGAGAAGCCGCTGAAATTCTGGGCCGGCCAGTATGTGGACATCACTCTGCCGGACCGTTCCATCACGCGGGCCTTCTCCATGGCCAATCCGCCAAGCGACGGCACGCATCTGTCGTTCATCATCAAGAAATATTCCAACGGCGCGTTTTCGTCGCTGCTCGACGGCGGGCTGAATGTTGGTGACGCGGTCAGTGCAAAGGGGCCCTACGGCACCTGTTTCAGGCGCGAGAACCGTCCCGGCCCGATGCTGCTGATTGGCGGCGGCTCCGGCATGTCGCCGCTGTGGTCGATCCTCAGCGACCATATCGAAAGCGGCGAACAAAGGCCGATACGGTTCTTCTATGGCGCGCGCACCCGCGCCGACCTGTTCCATCTTGAAGAGTTCGCAGCCATTGCCGCCAAGCTGGCAGACTTCAAATTCATCCCCGCCCTGTCCCACGCCACGACGGAGGACAAGTGGGAGGGGGAGACGGGTTTTGTTCATGAAGTGGTGCTGCGGCATCTGCGCGCCGAAAAGCTGGCTGGATCAATGGACGCCTACGGCTGCGGGCCGACGCCAATGATCGACGCCTTGCTGCCGGTGCTGCAAATGAATGGCGTTGAGCCTGAGCATATCTATTTCGACAAGTTTACGCCGGCTACCAGGTAGCGGCGTTTCAGGCGTTCATCGCGAAAAATGAACCACAAGGCAAAAATGGACCACCAGGGAGGAAATAAAATGAGCGCAACACCGCATAAAGCCGCGCAGTCAGCGCCGGTAAAGACCGGCGGCGCCGGACCGGTATTTCCGGGCTCCGACAGCCGCAAATACAACTATTTCGAGCCCAAGGGCCGCAAGGCCTCGCACTATGAAGACATGACTGTCGATGTGCAGCCCGATCCGGAACGCTACCTGCTGCAGGACTGGATTATTTCGTTCCCGGACGGCACGCCAACCTATTCCAAGGACTGGACAGCGGCGAAAAGCTCGAACTGGCATAAGTTCCGCGCTGTCGACCAGGAATGGGAGCGCACGCATTATCAGCGCCAGTCCACCATTTGCGGCATGGTGCAGAGCACCATCGAGAACGGCCGCAAGGCTGGCGCGCCGTCGCGCTTCGACCCGGCCTGGGTCAAGGTGCTGCAGAACCATCTCGGCGCCTACAAGCACGCTGAGTTCGGCCTTGGCACCTCAACCATGCAGGCGCAGCGCTACGGCTACACGCAGATGGTCAACAACGCCATCCTGACCAACTCTTCCTACAAGCTGCGCTTTGCCCAGGACATCACGCTGTATCTCAGCGAGATCGGCCTCGACCTTCCTGGCTTCGACAATGCGGCTGGCAAGAAGCATTGGCTGGAAGACCCGATCTGGCAGGGCACGCGCAAGTCGATTGAATCGATCATGGGTTCAAACGATTATCTGGAGCAGTATTTCTCGACCAATGTCGTGTTTGAGCCGCTGGTCGGCGAACTGTTCCGCTCCGGCTTCATCATGCAGGCGGCAGCCGCGCAGAATGACTTTATCAGCCCGGCGGTGGTCTCGGCAGCCGAGGCTGATTATGAGCGCAACCTTGCCAACACAGTGGAGCTGTTCCACATCCTGGGAACCGACCCGGTGCATGGCTCGCATAATGTGGCGCTGTTCAACAAATGGTTCGCCAAGCATGCAGATCTGGCGGTTGAGGCCGCCAATCATCTGCAGCCCATCTGGTCCCAGCCGCGTGTAAAGGTCGTGACTTTCGCAGACGCGTTTGCCCACGCCAAGAACCGTGTCAGGGGTATCGCAACCGAACTTGGCCTGAAAATTCCGGCCAGCCTCGCGTAATACTCCCACCCGATTGCAATCCAGTTCCAACCTTCAGGAGACAGACATGTTGCACGAAGACAACATCTTCAAATCAATGAAAGACATCGAGTTCAAGGACACCGTTTCGTTTCAGTGCGGGGTGACCATGAATGACAGTGTCGAGGCGCGTGCCATCGCGACGGTCATGGCCCGTCACGACAACACAACAGTCACCTACATGCCCGCCATGATCCGCATTGATGGCGATGGCAAGATGATCTTCAGCATGGACGAGATTTCAGAAGAGCTGGGCCGCGTCATGACCCCGCATCTGTTTGAGATTTCCACCTCGACGCACTACGGCCGCATGGTCATGGTCGACGATAACACGGTCATCTGCTTTGGTGACATGAACGAGATGATGAAATACATCGTCTGAGCGTTTTCAGAAACGTGCACTTGGCCGGCTCCAGCGCCGGCCAAGCTATTCCCGGCTGCGCATCAGCGGGCCTAAGAAACAATCAGCCCGCAGGGCGGGAGCCAGGAGAGACGCCATGTACAGGACAGCCAAGGGCGAAGAGATTTTTGTCATCGACGGACACACGCATTTCTGGGACGGCAGCCCGGCAAACCAGAAGAATATCCACGGCAAGCAGTTCATCGAATGCTTTTTTGCCTATCACACCAACCTGAGCCCGCCTTCCGAGCGCTGGACGCTGGAAAAGTTTGAGAAATACAGCGCTGCGCAGATGTTCGATGACCTGTTCGTCACGGGCTATGACGACATGGCGATTTTGCAGCCGACCTATCTGACGGATTTTTACAAGAATGGCTTCAACACGACCGAGCGCAGCTCGGCGATGAAGAAAGCCCATCCTGACCGCATTATCCTCAACACCGCCTTTGATCCGCGTGACGGAACCAAGGGGCTTGAGCACATGCATGAAATGTCCGAAAAATATCATGTCAAGGGCGCCAAGCTCTACACCGCCGAATGGAAGGGCGAGTCGAAGGGCTACAAGCTGACCGACAAGGAGTCCTACAAGTTCCTTGAGGCGGCGCAAAAGCTCGGGATCAAGAACATCCACGTCCACAAGGGCCCGACCATCATCCCGCTGAACAAGGATGCTTTCGATGTCGGCGACATTGACGATGTGGCGACCTCGTTCCAGGATCTGAACTTCATTGTCGAGCATTGCGGCCTGCCGCGCCTCGACGATTTCTGCTGGATCGCCACGCAGGAGACCAATGTCTATGCCGGCCTTGCAGTGGCTTTGCCGTTCATCCACACACGTCCGGCCTATTTCGCTCATGTCATTTCGGAACTGCTGTTCTGGGTCGGTCCGGACAAGATACTGTATGGCAGCGACTATGGCATCTGGACGCCGAAGTGGATCATCGACAAGTTCATGGCGTTTGATATACCCGCCGACATCACCAAGGAAACCGGATCGGTCCTGACGCTGGAGAACAAGACGAAGATTCTCGGCCTCAACGCCGCGCGCCTCTACGGCATCGATATCGACGCGCAGAAGAAGAAAATCCGTGCGGGCGGCGGTTATGCGCATCTTGCCGAAGCCGTGCACACACCCAAGTGATGCTGTAACGATACACAAGAACGGACATGCCATGCAGGACGCCCAGACTGAAGACCGCAAAGCCCAGGTCTGGGCCGCCCTGCAAGGCGTGACCGATCCCGAACTTGACGAGTCAGTCACCGAGCTGAATTTTGTCACGCATGCGGATGTGGACGTGCACAACCATGTCCATATCGGCTTCCGGCTGCCGACCTACTGGTGCGCCGCGAATTTTTCGTTTCTGATGGCCGATGACATGCGCCGTGCTGTGACTGCATTGCCCTGGGCGCGCGGCGTCAGCGTTGTGCTGGGCGAGCATATGTATGCGGACAAAATCAATGCGGGCCTCGCCCACGGCCTGTCGTTTCAGGAAACCTTTGGCGCGGAAGCTGATGGCGATCTTGACGATCTGCGCCAGACTTTTCTGGTCAAGGCCTATCAGCGCCGCCAGGTGGCGCTGCTCAATCATCTGACTGACGCCGGGCACACACCTGACGCGCTGGTGGCGCTGACGCTTGGCGGGCTTGAGGCCATGCCGGTTGATGGCGAGGGAGCAAAGCTCGTCACCCGCTATCTTGAGCGGCGCGGGGTTGTTGGCCCGCTGCGCCCTGATGCGCTGGCCTTCATCACCGCTGAATGCGCGCCCCTGAATGCCGGGACTTTTTCCAAGTATGTGTTTGGCTTGCGGCGCGTTGGCGTCAATGCCGAATTCAACAGCGCACTGTGCCGCGGCCTGCTGTCCGTGCGTTTCGATCTTGAGACACCGTTTGTGCCAAGATCGCAGGCCAGTGCGCAGGCATTGCCGCAGTTGCCGTCATAGCCGGACGCGCTCTGGAATGAACGCAGGCCAACTTCAATCAATCATGTGTAACAGGTGAGGAAATTCAATGCCCAAAATCATGCTCCATGACGATGCCGCGCGCGAGGCGCTCGGCCGGGGCGTTGCCAAACTTGCCAAGGCGGTGCGCGGCACGCTTGGCCCCAAGGGCATGAATGCCATCATGGACCGCCCGATCGGCACGCCCATCGTCTCGCGCGATGGTGTCAGCATTGCAGCTGAAATCGAGCTTGAAGACCCCTTTGAGAACATGGGCGCGCAGGTGCTGCGGGAAGTCTCCAAGCAGACCAACGAGGTGGCGGGCGATGGCACGACGACAGCCACGGTGCTTGCCGATGTGCTGGTGCAAGACGGGCTGAAATGCCTTGCAGCGGGATCAAATCCGGTTGAGCTGGTTGAGGGACTGGAACTTGCGGTTATCGAGACCATTGCCGCGCTGAAGAAATCGGCCAAGCCGGTGCAGGGTGCAGCCGGCTTGCGTGCGGTCGCAGGCATCGCCGCCAATGATGTCGCGCTGGGCAATATGGTTGCCGAGGCGTTTGAACGGGCCGGCAATCATGGAATTGTCGCTGTGGAGTTTGGCAATACGGTTGAGACGACACTGGAGGTCGTCGAGGGCATGGCTTTTGAGCGCGGCTATCTTTCGCATCACATGGTCACAGACGTCGAGCGGATGCAGGTTGTTCTCGACAATCCCTACATCCTGATGACTGACCACAAGATCACCAGTTTTGAGCAGCTGAACGGCGTTTTGTCGCTCATCGACAAGAGCGGGCGTCCGTTGCTGATCATTGCCGAAGAAGTTGCGCCGCCGGTAATCATGCAGCTGCTGTCGCGCCGCGAGAAGAACAACTTCAAGGTCGCGGCAATCCATCCGCCGGAATATGGCCACTGGCGCAAGGCGATGCTGGAAGACATTGCCATTACGACAGGCGGCAAAGTTGTGTCTGCCGATCTCGGCGGCAAGATCGAAAAGACCGAGCTGCACGATCTTGGTGGCGCGCGGCAGGTCCGCATTTCAGCCTCAAAAACCCTGATCACGGCAGGCAATGGCGATGCCAAAAAAATCGCCGCGCGCCGCGAGCAGGTGATGCGCCAGTATGATGCCGCGCCCGAAAACATCGAGCGCGACAAGTTTCAGGAGCGCATTGCCAAGCTGTCCGGCGGCACGGCGATGATTCTTGCGGGCGGCGCAACCCCGGTGGAACAGAAGCGCCGCACCCAGCTGATCGAGGACTCGATCAATGCCACCCGCGCCGCGATCGAAGAGGGTATTGTGCCAGGCGGCGGCCTTGCCTTGCTCAGGATAGCGCCGCATCTGGATGACATGATCAAGGGGATGAAAGGCAGTGCCCGGCAGGGTGCCGAACTGCTGCAACGTGCGCTCAGCAAGCCGCTGTACTACATCGCGCATAATGCCGGCCTGAATGGCGAAGTCGAGGTGGCGAAAGTCGCCAAGGGTAAAGGCGGCTTTGGCCTCGACGCACGCAACGGTGCCTCGGTTGACATGATCAAGGCGGGCATCATTGATCCGGTCAAGGTCTGCTACAGCGCGGTGCGCAATGCTGCCTCGGTTGCCGGTCTTATCCTGACGACACAGACGCTGATCGCCAAAAAGCCGGATGACTATGATCCCACCTCCGGACCGGCGCTGGGTGGCGGTGCTGAATTGCTGTGACGGTGTCCGGCGCAAGCCGCGCCGGGACCTGCGACTGGTGTTGATGTTTAGGAGACTTCCGTGGACCATGTTGAATTGGCGCATTCAAAAAGCGCAGCACCCGCGTCGGCGACAGTCTTCCGGCTGATGTACCGGAGCCGCAGCAAGATTCCGATGGCTGGCCTTGATGCCGAGCTTGGCAGCATTTTGCGTGGCGCCCGCACAAAAAATGCCGCACTGGGCATAACCGGCGCTTTGTTGCTCTACGATGACTGGTTTGCCCAGACGCTTGAAGGCGACGAGGCTGCAGTGCGCGGTCTCTTTGCGCTTATATCGGCAGACAAACGCCATGACTCGGTAGAGCTGCGGCAGGAAGGTATTGTTGCCGGGCGGGAGTTTTCCCGCTGGGCAATGGCCATGGTGGGCGAGCACGGCGATGCTGATATTCCGCTGGCAGCGACCGCAGGCGGCACGACACGCGCCCAGGGCCATCGCACAACCGCCGGTCAGGAAAAGATCCTGGCTGCCATGCGGGATGCGACGCGCGGTTACGGTCGCGGCTCCTGACGCTGGCCGACCCGAACAAGTATGCGCCTTGATGGCAACGCTGCTTTCAGTTTTTCCGGATGGGATTTTCTTTCAAGCAGTGCGGCATTCCGATACGGCCAGGTCAGGACTGTTTTGCTGAACCGGTTGTGCCAGCGTGTTTTGCGCTTGCGCGCGGGCTATCGCCGCACCTATGAAGGGGGTGGGGCGACAGTCTTGTTTCTGGAAAGCACATTCACATGCAGGCGGATTATATGGTTGATCGCCGCCGGTTGCGGCGGCAACTGTCGTTTTGGCGCGTTCTGGCATTTCTGATAACTGGAGCAGCGATCATCGGCGCGGCAGCGTATTTTAGCAGCGCGTCGACGTCTGCCGGACAGCCGCATATTGCGCGGCTGAAAATAGAGGGCGTGATCACCGGAGAGCAATCGACGATTGACCTCATCCGCGGTATTGGCGCGTCGCAGGCCATGGGGGTGGTTATCACGATCGAAAGCCCTGGCGGCACGACCACAGGTGCCGAAAAACTTTATGAGGAAATCCGCCTGCTCGCCGCCAGGAAACCGGTTGTGGCTGTCGTTGGCAGCATGGCGGCTTCCGGCGGCTACATCGCGGCGCTCGGCGCCGACCGCATATTCGCCTCCGGCAATTCGCTGGTTGGATCGATTGGCGTGCTGTTCCAATACCCGAACGTCAGCAAGCTGATGGACACCATTGGCGTGTCCTATGAAACGGTCAAATCCTCGCCGCTCAAGGCTGCGCCCAACGGCTTTGAGCCAACCAGCGAGGCTGCGCGTGCCGCTCTTGCAGCGCTCGTCGCCGACAGTTTCGACTGGTTCAAGGCACTCGTCAAAGAGCGCCGGACCATGAGCGAGGCGGAGCTGGCAGTGGTCAGTGACGGGCGGGTGTTTACCGGACGCCAGGGCCTTCCGCTGAAACTCGTCGACGCGCTTGGCAACGAAAAGGATGCCATCGCCTGGCTTGAAACCCAGAAAAATGTCCCGTCCGGCCTGCCCGTCCGCGACTGGAAAAAAGAGCGCTCGTTTGAGCGACTCGGACTTTTGGGAATGGCGCAGGCTGCATTTGAAGTGGTGGGCTTTGAACCCGCCGCCAGACTGGCGCAGCAGCTGTCAAATCAGCAGCCGACGCAACTTGACGGCCTGCTTGTGATTTGGCAAGGAGTCGCTCAGTGAAAGGTGATATTTGTACAGAATATATTAGGGTATAACGAAATTTTAGGGGAATGAATAGGGGGCTGAAATGATTAAATCGGAACTGGTGCAAAGAATATCCAATAATCATCCACATTTGTATCAGAGAGACGTTGAAAATGTCGTCAATGCGATATTTGACGCGATCAGCGCTGCCTTGTCCCGCAGTGACCGCGTCGAACTGCGAGGCTTTGGCACGTTTTCAACACGCAAGCGCGCGCCGCGCCTTGGCCGCAACCCGCGCACCGGCGCACGCGTCGATGTGGACAGCAAGGCAGTGCCGTTTTTCAAAACCGGCAAGGAATTGCGCGACAGGCTGAATGACGCTGGCGATTGACGCGGTTTGGCCGATCCATTGCTGCCACCGCGGTTGCGGCTGGTGCAGGATGTGAGAGCATGGTTGTGGAAGCGGACATGGAACAGGCATGAAAAGGTTTGTGAGACTGGCTATTATGCTGCCGGCAGCTTTCGTGCTGCTGGTGTTTGCCGTCGCTAACCGGCACAGCGTCAAGGTCTCGCTGGATCCATTTGGCGGGGCTGAGGCGGTAGGGCTGTCATTCAGCGCGCCGTTGTTCGTCGTCATGATCGGCGCGGCGATGTTTGGCGTATTGTGCGGAGGCGTTGCCTCCTGGGTTGCCCATGGCAAATACCGCAAGGCGGCGCGCTCGGCCCGTACGGAAACCGCGCGGCTGCGTGCGGAGGCTGTCAGTGTCAGGGCCCAGACCGCCGTCACGCCATGAGCGGCGTCCGGACTGGCGTGACAAGGTTGACGCTCAACAGGAAGGCCACGCAGCATGCGTGTTATCAGCAGCGCCGACATTGACGCGGCGCTGGCTTTTCCAGCCCTGATAAATACCCTGGCGCAGGCCTTTGCCAGCGATTTCAACGTGCCGCCGCGTCATCATCACGATGTGGCGCGCGCCGGCGCTGTCAGCGCCACGCATCTGCTGATGCCCGCATTCACCGGCAATGCGCCGGGGCCGGGGGCTTTTTTGGGCACTAAAATAGTCAATATTTTCTCGCAGAACGGCCAGCTTGGGCTGCCTGCCGTGCTGGGGGCCTATCTGCTGCAGTCGGGCGAGACTGGCGCGCCGCTCGCCATCATGGATGGAACGCGGCTGACGCATTGGCGGACCGCAGCGGCCTCGGCGCTTGCCGCCCGCTTTCTGGCGCGGCCTGATGCCTCGCGCCTGCTGATGGTTGGCGCGGGGGCGCTCGCGCCTTTCCTCATCCGCGCCCATGCCAGTGTGCGGCCCCTGCGGGAAGTCACAGTCTGGAACCATCGCCGCGACAGCGCGCAAAAACTGGCGCTGGCGCTGGCAGACGAGGCGTTTTCTGTCACCGTTGCTGATGATCTTGAGGCGGCGGTGCGGGGCGCGGACATCATCTCCTGCGCCACGCTTGCGACAATGCCGGTGGTCCATGGCGCGTGGTTGCAGCCTGGCGTGCATGTCGACCTCGTCGGCGCGTTTAATCTGCACATGCGCGAGGTCGACGACGCGGCAATCCAGCGCGCCCGCGTCTTCATCGACACGCCCGCCGCTTTGAGTGAGGGCGGCGACGTGGCGCTGGCAATCCGGGCAGGGGCCATCAGCGCGGCGCATGCCGAGGCGACGCTGGCCCAGCTGTGCCGGGGCGAGGTGACAGTGGCGCGGCAGGCGCGCGACATCACGCTGTTCAAGTCGGTCGGCACGGCGCTGGAAGATCTGGCGGCGGCAATGCTAGTGTGGGAGCGGCTGATCTAGGCGCATCCCGGCGCGCTTGCAGGAAAGTTCTTGCTGCATTTTCAGACAGGCTGATATATTTTGGATATGGAAGGGAACGCATATGCCCCGCACGCAATCCGCCAGAAAAAGCCTGCCCCTTGCCATTCCGCTGTTAATCGGCCAGATCCGGCGCTTTGGTATATATGGGATATTATACGAGGTTATTGGAATTGAAGACGCAAATACTGTACAGATTAGAGTGATTGAAACTGGTGAGGAAACCAGCTATCCAGTGACAAAACTACTGCTGGACCCATCCGACTAATGTTCGCAATCGCATTTGATCTGAAAGTCGCTGAAACAGAGCGCCGCCACACAAAGGGTGTGGCTAAAGCCTATGGTGACATTGCAGCGGCGCTTTCCCGCTTCGGCTTTCGCCGCATACAAGGCAGCGTCTATGTCTGCGACAGCGAAGATTTGGCAAACCTGTTTCAGGCCATCGGCGCACTGAAATCCATGCATTGGTTCCCGCCATCCGTGCGCGATGCGCGCCTTCCGGGTTGAGCAATGGTCAGACTTTACGCCGCTGATGCAGCAGCCATGACCGCTGCCCCGACCATCAAAATCTGTGGCCTCTCCACCGCCGCGACGCTGGAGGCGGCGTTGCTGGCCGGCGCAGACATGGTTGGCTTCGTCTTCTTCCCCAAAAGCCCGCGTCATATCAGCTTTGACATGGCGCGCGAGCTTGGCGCGCAGGCGCGCGGGCGCGCAACCATCGTGGCGCTGAGCGTTGATGCTGATGATGCGATGCTCAACACAATAATTGTCGCCCTGCGCCCGGACCTGCTGCAACTGCATGGCCAGGAATCGTCGGCGCGGGTGGCGACAATCCGCCGGCGCTTCGGCCTGCCGGTGATGAAAGCCATCGGCATTGGCGCGCGGGCCGACCTTGCACATATCCCGGCCTATGCCGCTGTTGCTGACCATCTGCTGTTTGATGCCAAACCGCCGAGGGACGCAGCCCTGCCCGGCGGCAACGGGCGCGCCTTTGACTGGACGCTGTTGCAGGGCCTTGACCTGCCGGTGCCCCATATGTTGTCTGGCGGCCTTGAGCCGGGCAATGTAGGGGAAGCCATCAGCATCACCCGTGCGCCGGGCGTTGACGTTTCGTCCGGCGTCGAAAGTGCGCCGGGCGTCAAGGTTGAGGCGATGATCAGGGCCTTTGTCGCTAGTGCGCGCCGGGGTTTCGCTACACTTCAGGAGCACAAGTGAACACAATCGACAAGCCGAATTCATTCCGCGCCGGGCCGGATGACCAAGGCCATTTCGGCATTTTCGGCGGTCGCTTTGTAGCCGAGACGCTGATGCCGCTGATTCTCGATCTGGAGGCGCATTACACCTTCGCCAAGACTGACCCGGCCTTCAAGGCGGAGCTCGACTTTCTGCACAAGCACTACATAGGCCGCCCTTCGCCGCTCTATCACGCCGGGCGGATGTCTGAACATCTGGGCGGTGCGAAAATTTATTTCAAGCGCGACGAGCTCAACCACACGGGCGCGCACAAGATCAACAATGTGATGGGGCAGATTATTCTGGCCCGCCGGATGGGCAAGCAGCGCATCATCGCAGAGACCGGCGCCGGCCAGCATGGCGTCGCCACCGCCACCGCCTGCGCCAAATACGGGCTTGAATGCATCGTCTACATGGGCGCGGTTGACGTTGAGCGCCAGAAGCCAAACGTCTTCCGCATGAAAATGCTCGGTGCCAAAGTTGTGCCCGTGCATTCCGGCTCAAAGACGCTGAAGGACGCGATGAACGAGGCGCTGCGCGACTGGGTGACCAATGTCGAGACGACCTTCTACTGCATCGGCACGGCGGCCGGGCCGCATCCCTATCCCGCCATGGTGCGCGATTTTCAGTCGATCATCGGCATTGAGACAAGAGCCCAGATGCAGGAGGCGGAGGGCCGCCTGCCGGATTCGCTGATCGCCTGCATCGGCGGCGGCTCCAACGCGATTGGCTTGTTCCATCCCTTTCTTGATGACCCCTCGGTGCAGATTTTCGGCGTCGAGGCGGCGGGCCATGGTCTGGATGTGCCGGACGGCCATGCCGCGTCGATTGCCGGCGGGCGGCCCGGCGTGCTGCATGGCAACCGCACGTATCTCTTGATGAACGAGGACGGCCAAATCAACGAGGGCCACTCCATCTCGGCAGGGCTCGACTATCCCGGCATCGGGCCGGAGCATTCCTGGCTGAAAGACTCAGGCCGCGTCACCTATCTCAGCGCCACCGACAAGGAGGCGCTGGAGGGTTTTAAACTGTGCTGCAAGCTGGAGGGGATTATTCCGGCGCTGGAGCCGGCCCATGCCATCGCCAAGGTGATGCAAATCGCGCCGACGCTGCCTAAAGACCACCTGATGGTGATGAATCTGTGCGGCCGCGGCGACAAGGATATTTTTACGGTGGCGGAGTTTTTGGGGGGGATGTGAGACTGCCCCGTATTCACGCCTTTGCCTGCGGAAGGACTGTAAGCGCCACTTTCTGCAGTCGGCATGTTGCGTTCAGCAATGCCGCCGAATAGTCTCATGGCAATGTCCAATCTGAGATGGAGCAACACCATGCGGGCGGCAATGCGGATTGCGAGTTGCATTGGCATATGGACGCTTCTGGCGAGCGCCGCTCTCGGCCAGAAGGGCGAAGAGGGCGGTCAGATGCCAGCGCCGCCGCCCGATGCCGGGCCGCAAGTCACGCCGCAGGACGCGCCGCGCCCCCCGCCAGACGCAGCTGTGGTCAAATTCTGGATCAGTATCGGCGGCAAGGCGAGCGGGCCGTTTGATCTCGCGCAGATTGAGGCCAAGATCAAGGCGGGCGAGATTTCGGCCCAGACATTCGTGCTGAAAGTTGGCGCCACAGAATGGCGGAACGCGGCTGATGTGGCTGAATTCAAACGTCTGATGGGCGCGGTGCCGCCGGCGCCGCCGCAAGAGGAAAAATATATCGCGATGATGGTCGGAACCTGGCGGGCCGGGCCGGTCGATCTCACCAATAGCGGCAGCCAATCGACATGGGAGACAAGCTTCACTGCCGACGGCAATTTTTCCGGCGCGCAGACCGTGGATTTTGGCTACGGCCCCACGTCCAGTCCCTATCGCGGCCGCTGGAAACTGAAGCTTGCCGGACAGGGCAGGATTTCAATCGACTTTATTTTCCAGGGAATGGGCGCCAATACCCGGGTCTATACGGTGCTCAATGACACGACAATTGAAGACGCCAGCGGGCTGGCGTCTTACAAGTTGCAGTGACGGCGGGCCGATTGAATCGGAGGCGCCGAACCTCTGGACGACAGCGCCGCCGGAGGCATTCCGGCGGCGCGTTTTTGAGACTGCTGAAGCCTTCAGAGCACCGGCATCCAGTTGGCCGGCACGTAGCTGTAGGCCGTGCCAGACTTCACCACATAGCCCTGGCCGGGGAAGGGCAGATGCGCGCCCAGCAGCGGGATTCTGTCGGCTGACACCATGTCAAACAGCTTGCGGCGGGTGGCGATCGCCGCGTCCTGGTCCGCGTCAAACACCACGGCCCATTCAGGATGGGCAAACTGCAATTCCGTGCCGACACAAATGTCGCCGCAGATCAGCAGCTGGTCCTTGCCCGAGGCGATACGATAGGCGGTGTGGCCGGGCGTGTGGCCGAAGGCGGGCACAGCGGTGATGCCCCTGGCAACCTCTGCGCCGCCATTGTGCAGCGAGAATTTCTTGCCATAGGGGGCGACGCTGGCCTGCGCAAACTGCACGAAAGGCTTCATGCCTTCGGGTGCCCCCGCCAGCGTTTCAGCCGACTGCCAGAATTTCCAGTCAGTCTCCGGCGCCATCAGTTCGGCGTTGGGAAACGCCACCTTGCCATCAACCAGAATGCCCGACACGTGATCGGGATGCAGATGCGTGAACAGCACGGCGTCAATCGCCTCGGGGCTGACGCCCGCCGCCTTGAGCTGGACATGCAATCCGCCCATGCTGGGGAAGATCGCTTTCGGGCCGCCAGCGTCAACAAGGATCAGCTTGTCGCCAGTGTTGACCAGAAAAGCGTTGACCGCCGCGCGCAAGGGCTTGGGGTGAACGGACTTGGCCAGCATCTCGGTGAACTGTGCCGCGTCGATGCGCGCGAACAGCTTCTGCTCGAAATCGAGATAGCCATCGAGCAGCGCGGTGATTTCAATATCGCCGACCTTGGTGCGGTAGGCACCCGCGACTTGCGCGGCGTCGATGGGCATTTTGGCGAGAGCCGGAAAAGCCGGAAGCGCGGCAGCTGTGCCGAGACCGGCCAAAAATGTGCGGCGGGACGTAATCATGTTTACCTCAAGGGTTGTGGGCGTGTTTGCAATGCGCTGGGCAGTTACACAGCTTTATGGCATTGGCGCCAGTTTGGCTGCTTGGACTTTGGTCAAATACCCGTGAGCCTATGCCCCCCGCGTGCCGGCACGTTAGCATCCGCAGCTTTGGCCGGGCAGCGCGGCCAAGCGCCGCGCAACCAGAAAGGCATGACTGTTATTCAATTGCATGCCAAACGGCAGTCATCCCGCCAGGTTGCCGGCTCTGGCAAAGGGCGCGCGGTCAGGCTTTTTTACTTGCCGCCTGCACTGGAATCTGACCAAGTCCGCCCCGAAGGAGCCCCAAAAATGAATCGCCGCCGCCTTATCAGTCTGTTGTGCGCCGCCAGCTTTGCCGCTGGCCTTGGGTTTGGCCCGCACCCAGTGCGCGCTGACGAAAACGCGATTGCCATTGTCACGATGTTTTACAAGGTTTCGGCTGGCAAGGACGGCAAATACAGCGGCAACTCGGCCTATTATCAGGACAAGATTCGTGCGAGGTATTTTTCCAGGGCCTTGCGCGCCGCCGCTGACGCACTCGACAAGAAAGCCAAGGAAGAAAATGGAGTCGGCCTCGATTTTGACCCGGTCACCGATTCGCAGGATCCAAGCGTCAAGGACCTGAAAATTGCGCAAGACGGCGAGAGCGACGGCGAGTGTGCGGTCAAGGCAAGTTTCTCTTATGAAAAAGGCGGCGCGCTCAAATTCGTGCGTTACGTTTTTTTGCGCCAGAACGATGCCTGGAAGCTTGATAACATGACCTCCGGTCCCGGCGAAGACGGCTGGGATTTGCGCAAGCTGATAAAGGACGAGCTGGCTGCGCCTGCCAATTAGCGGGCGGCCGGGCTATCGGGAGCAAAGACAGGTCCATGCGCCTCGCGGACGCCGACATTCTGATCATCCCCGGCCTTGGCAATTCCGGGCCGGATCACTGGCAGTCGCGCTGGGAAGCGAAAATCGCCACCGCCCGGCGCGTTGAGCAAGCTGACTGGCACGTGCCAAAGCTGGCGGACTGGGTGGCAAACATTGAAGCCGCAGTCGCCAGTGCCAGCCGTCCGGTTATATTGATTGCCCACAGCTGCGGTGCGGCGGCGGTTATCCATGCAGCCCCGTTGCTGGTGCCGGGGCGGGTGGCGGGCGCGGTTCTGGTGTCGTGCCCGGATGCAGGCTCGCCTGGACTGCCGGGCGCCGCAGTGGCGTTCCTGCCCGTGCCAAGTGCGCCCCTGCCGTTTCCAGCCGTGCTTGTCGCCAGCCGCAACGATGCGTTTCGCGCATTTGCGCAGGCGGAGGCTCTGGCGCTGAATCTTGGCGCGGCGCTGGCGGATGCCGGACAGGCCGGCCACATCAACAGCCTGAGCGGACATGGCCCCTGGCCGGAGGGACTGATGCGGCTGGCAGGTTTTTTGCGGATACTTTGATCCGCGTTCAAATCTGGATTTATTTCAGATTGCCCGCGATATTGGAGTACATGCCGTTTGTGCTGGTAGCGAAAGTGTTGATTGCCCCGACAATTGCAAGAAACAGCAGACTGCAAATCAAGCCGTACTCGATTGAGGTCGCCCCTTGCTCATTTTTCAGAAATTGGCTGGCCAAACGCATCGCTCGCTCCTCAGGCATGGCACACTCTAGGTCGGCATTCTTCGACATAGCGTTAATTCAGAGAGTTAATTTGCGTGCTTCGTCCGAAATTGCGCAAAACTCCCGTAGCGTTGCCAAAGCGGTAAAGGATCGGTGAACGCGGGCGGGCACAAAACATTGGGGGATACTCCCATTGTGCCAGCCATGAGTAATTTGCAGGTCCGGATCGGAAAAATGCGCTGCCACAGTGCATTGCGAATGTGCCAAAACATGCTATTGCGCTGGCCAGATTACTATCCCGGCCTTTGCGAGGCGGGCCGCCTCACCGCGCACCGGGAAAATACGCCCGGACAAGGCGCGCCTGCTGCGCACAGTCCCGCGCGCCGCTGGATTTTCATCAGGCCGCCTGCGCCGCGCATGATGGCGAGGCCGGACCCACACGGAGCTTACTATGACGGTAAAGGTTGCAATCAACGGTTTTGGGCGCATCGGGCGCAATATTCTGCGCGCTATCGTGGAATCGGGCCGTGCGGATATTGAAGTGGTCGCCATCAACGATCTGGGTCCGGTCGAGACCAACGCGCATCTGCTGCGGTTTGACTCGGTGCACGGCCGTTTCCCGCACACGGTGACTGTTGAGGGCGACTCGATCAATGTCGGGCGCGGCAAAATCAAGGTCACCGCCATCAAAGATCCGGCCCAGCTGCCGCACAAGGCGATGGGCGTTGACATTGCGCTGGAATGCACCGGCATTTTTACCGCCCGCGACAAGGCTGCCGCGCATCTGGCCGCCGGCGCCAGGCGCGTGATCATCTCCGCCCCTGGTGACAACGCCGACCTGACGGTGGTGTTTGGCGTCAATCATCACAAGCTGACCAAAGACCATCACGTCATCTCCAACGCCTCCTGCACCACCAACTGCCTTGCGCCGGTCGCCATGGTGCTGAACAATGCCATCGGCATCGATCATGGCTTTATGACCACTATTCACTCCTACACAGGTGACCAGCCAACGCTCGATACCATGCACAAGGACCTCTACCGGGGCCGTGCGGCGGCGCTGTCAATGATCCCGACAACAACTGGTGCCGCCAAGGCCGTTGGCCTGGTGCTGCCGGAGCTGAAGGGCAAGCTCGATGGCTCGGCCATCCGCGTGCCGACGCCGAATGTGTCGGTTGTTGACTTCAAGTTTGTGGCAAAACGCGCCACCAGCGTTGAAGAGGTCAACGCCGCCATCAAGGCGGCAGCCAACGGGCCATTGAAGGGCATTTTAGGCTTCACCGACCAGCCGAACGTGTCGTGCGACTTCAACCACGACAGCCATTCGTCCGTGTTCCATCTCGACCAGACCAAGGTCCTCGAAGGCACGTTTGTGCGTGTGCTGTCGTGGTATGACAATGAATGGGGCTTTTCCAACCGCATGGCCGATACCGCAGTGGCCATGGGCAAGCTGCTTTAGCCCATGGCACGGTCCCTGGAATCGCTGGCCGGGAGCGGCGGTGGAGCGGGCGCAGGCCTGCCAGCCGCCACGCGCCCTGAGGGCACGGCTCTCGCTATCCTCGCCAGCCTCAGCCTGTCGCACGGACTCAACGACCTCATCCAGTCGCTGCTGCCCGCAATCTATCCAGTGCTGAAAGACGCCTATGCGCTGGACTTTCTGCATATTGGCCTGATTACTGTGGCGTTTCAGGGCACAGCCTCGCTGCTGCAGCCGCTGATTGGCCTCTACACCGACAAATATCCAAAGCCTTATTCGCTTACCATCGGCATGGGCAGTACCTTATGCGGCCTGCTGCTGCTGTCTGTCGCCTCCAGCTACGCCCTTATCCTGTTCGCTGCCGGCCTCGTCGGCCTTGGCTCTTCAATTTTTCACCCCGAATCCTCGCGCATGGCCCGCGCCGCGTCGGGCGGGCGGCATGGCTTTGCCCAGTCGCTGTTTCAGGTCGGCGGGAATTTCGGGTCGGCGGTCGGGCCGCTGCTCGCAGCATTTATAGTTGTGCCCAATGGCCAGAAGAGCCTCGCCTGGTTTTCTGGCGTGGCGCTGCTGGGCATGCTGGTGCTGTTCAACTGCGGACGCTGGTACGCCGCGCGCCTTGCCGCCTCGCCTGCCCGC
Source organism: Hyphomicrobiales bacterium (assembly GCA_031367295.1). Taxonomy (GTDB): domain Bacteria; phylum Pseudomonadota; class Alphaproteobacteria; order Rhizobiales; family Beijerinckiaceae; genus JANLPP01. The sequence continues at coordinate 25,218 of JANLPP010000323.1, forward strand.
AAGGCGGGGGCCGCGCGCAACGCCGGGCAAACTCTGGCCACGCCGGTTGTTGCGCGTTCAATCGCGATCCTCATCGCGCTGATGTTTTCAAAATTCGTCTACCTTGCGTCGATGAGCACTTATCTGACGTTTTACCTGATCGACCAGTTTCAGGTGACTGTGCAGCAGGCGCAGCTGTTCCTGTTTGTGTTCCTGTTTGCGCAGGTGGCGGGCACTTTCCTTGGCGGGCCGATTGGCGACCGCTTTGGCCGCAAGCCAGTCATCTGGGCCTCGATTCTCGGCGTGCTGCCGTTCTCGCTGGCTTTGCCGCATGCCAACCTGTTCTGGACAGTGGCGCTCAGCATACCCGTCGGCCTCGTCATCGCCGGCGCGTTTTCGGCGATTGTTGTGATGGCGCAGGACCTGGTGCCGGGTCGCACCGGGGTCATCTCCGGCCTGTTTTTTGGCCTTGCTTTCGGCATGGGCGGGCTTGGCGCAGCGGCGCTTGGCCTGATTGCCGACCACACCAGTATTGCTTACGTGTTCCAGCTGACCGCCTGGCTGCCGGCCATTGGCCTGCTGGCCGCCTTCCTGCCCAATATGCGCCGCGTCTGACTGGCGCGTCCGCCTGCTGCCAACCCAGTGAGCAAAACCATGTCCGCTTTCCGCACGCTTGACCACGCCGATCTCAAGGGCAAACGCGTGCTCGTGCGCGTTGACCTCAACGTGCCGATGGAGGGTGGCAAGGTCGCGGACGCGACGCGCATCGAGCGCATTGTTCCTACTCTGCGGGAGATTGCCGGCAAAGGCGGCAAGGTGATCCTGCTGGCGCATTTCGGGCGGCCAAAAGCCGGGCCGGATGCCGAGAACTCGCTTCGCCCCGTGGCTGCTGCGCTGCCTGCCTTTTTGGGCCAGCCTGTGCATTTTGCCACTGACTGCATCGGCGGCGCGGCTGAAGTCGCCATCGCGGCCATGCACGATGGCGATATTCTGTTGCTGGAGAACACCCGCTTTCACAAGGGCGAGGAAAAGAATGACCCGTCCTTCGCAGATGCGCTGGCAAAGCTGGGCGACATCTACGTCAACGACGCCTTTTCCGCCGCGCACCGCGCCCACGCCTCAACCGAGGGTCTGGCCCGCAGGCTGCCCGCCTATGCCGGGCGCACGATGCAGGCTGAGCTTGACGCTCTGGGCAAGGCGCTGGAAAAGCCCGAGCATCCGGTGGCCGCCATAGTCGGCGGCGCGAAAATTTCCAGCAAGCTCGACCTGCTTGGCAATCTGGTCAAAAAAGTCGATGTGCTGATCATTGGCGGTGCCATGGCCAACACATTTCTGGCGGCGCAGGGCAAGCCGGTGGGCAAATCGCTGTGCGAGAAGGATTTGCTCGATACAGCGCGCCGCATCCTTGACGGCGCGAGGCAAGCGAACTGCGAAATCATCCTGCCGGTCGATGTGACCTGCGCCAAAGAGTTCAAGGCGCATGCGGTCTCGCGCGCGGTGGACGTTGACCATGTGGCGGATGACGAGATGATCCTCGATATCGGCCCCAGATCTGCGGCGCATATCGAGGCCGTGCTGAAGCGCATCAAGACGCTGGTCTGGAACGGCCCCTTCGGCGCCTTTGAACTCGCGCCTTTCGACGCAGGCACCAACGCCGTCGCGCGCGCCGCCGCCGCGCTGACCAAAGCTGGAAAGCTGCTGACCGTGGCGGGCGGCGGCGACACAGTGTCGGCGCTCAACCAGTCGGGCGCGGGGGCGGATTTCACCTATATTTCAACGGCGGGCGGCGCGTTTCTGGAATGGCTGGAAGGCAAGGCTCTGCCCGGGGTTGAGGCGCTGGGGGAATAGCTTTGGTGACAAAATCTGCTTGCTATTTTAGTTTTGCATGATAGGTTCTTGTTATGTCCAGTGACCTCAAAGACTTTGTTTTGCCGATCCAGAAAAAAATTCAGGAAGAAGCCTCGACTTCCAGGGCGGAATCGCGGGCGCAGTTCGATGAACT
>JANLPP010000357.1:0-4802 GCA_031367295.1 Hyphomicrobiales bacterium
TCACCGGCGAGGATGGCCGCCACTGGCTGGCGTTCTACCAGATGGTGCTGGGCGAGGACGGGGTGTGGCGGATCAAGGGCGTCAATCTGGTTGAAGACCCGGACCAGCATGTCTAGCCATAGTTTTTGGCGTAGACCAGCAACGCGGCGAAAATGATCAGCGAGATGCCGGTGGTGATACCCGCCTTCAGCGCCAGCCGTGGCGCGACCGGAGCGCCCGGATCCGTCCCCTGCAAGCGGTCCGGCTCCTCATTCTGCGAGCGGGTGCCCCAGGGCAGCACGGCAAACAGCACAACCCACCAGGTGGTGAAATAGACCGCAATGGCCATGGGAACCGGGAAAGGCGCGAGAAGGTCAGCCATGGGTCAGGCCTGCTCCAGCTCTACCAGCGTGCCATCAAAATCCTTGGGGTGCAGGAACAGCACCAGCTTGCCGTGCGCGCCAATTTTGGGCGTGCCGTCGCCCAGAACGCGCGCGCCGCCCGCTTTCAATTTGTCACGCGCGGCAAGGATGTCGCCCACCTCATAACAGATATGGTGCATGCCGCCGTCGGCGTTCTTCTCCAAAAATTTCGCTATCGGCGAATTTTTGCCGAGCGGCTCCAGCAGCTCGATCTTGGTGTTGGGCAGCTCGATGAAAACCACCGTGACGCCATGCGCCGGCTGCGCCAGCGGCTCGGAGACTTTTGCGCCGAGCGTGTCGCGGTACAGAGCGCTGGCTTTGGCAAGGTCGCGCACCGCGATGGCAACATGGTTGAGGCGGCCGATCATCTTTGTCTCCACAAAAGAGCCATGTCATCCCGGGGCGCGAAGCGAACCCGGGACCCAGAGCCACTGGCAGAAATTCATCTTGCGACTCCTGGGTCCCGGGTCGGCTTTGCCGCCCGGGATGACAGCTCTAAACCTCCACCACCATCACATGCACCAGCGGCTTCTTGCCCCAGGCGTTGTTGACCGTGTTGCGCACGGCCTTTTCAACTGCCGTGCTCACCGCGTCCGCGTCGCGGCGCTTGCTTTTGGCCAGTGACTCGAAAGTCGAGAACACGGCCGCGTCTACAATCTCGTCCATCGCCCCGCCGTCCTTTGACTTGGCGGGCAGGCCGGAAAAAGTCACGTCCGGGTCGCCGGCCAGATCACCCTTGCCGTTGACCGCCATGGCAATCGACACGACACCGGAGAAGGACAGTTTGCGCCGCTGCGCAATACCCTCGTCATTGGCCGGCACGATGACATTGCCGTCCTTGTAGACGCGGCCGTACGCCACCTGATTGGCGATGCCGGGTTGGCCGGGCCCGATATGCACCAGATCGCCATCGCTCGCCTTGATGACATGCGGCACGCCGCGCGCGCGGGCAAACGCGGCATGCTCGGCCAGATGCAGCGCCTCGCCATGCGCCGGAATCGCAATCTGCGGGCGCACCCAGTCATACATCATCGCCACCTCGGCGCGGCGCGGATGACCCGACACATGCACGAGATTGGTGCGGTCGGTAATAACCTCGATACCCTGCTTCACGAGGCCGTTGATGATGGTGCCCACAGCCTTCTCGTTGCCGGGAATAGCGCGCGAGGAAAATATCACGCGGTCGCCTGGCGCCAGTGTAATGTCGGGATGCTCGTCCTGCGCGATGCGCGCCATCGCCGCGCGCGGCTCGCCCTGCGAGCCGGTGACCAGCGCCACCACCTTGTTGCGCGGCAGGCGGTCATAGACATCGGCGGAGAGAAAATCCGGCACGCCGTCAAGATAGCCGCAGTCGCGCGCCACGTCGATGACGCGCGCCATCGCACGGCCGGCGATGATGACCTGGCGTCCGCACTCTGCCGCCGCCAGCGCCACGGCGCGCACGCGCGCCACGTTCGAGGCGAAGGCGGTGACGGCGACGCGGCCGCTTGCGCCGGCAATCAGATCTTTCAGATTATGCGCCACATCACTCTCGGAGGGACTGACGCCATCGCGCAAAATGTTGGTGGAGTCGCAGACCAGCGCCAGCACGCCCTCGTCACCCAGTGCGCGCAGCCGCGCCTCATCCGTCGGCATTCCGACCATCGGCGTCGCGTCAATTTTCCAGTCGCCGGTATGCACGACGACGCCCGCCGGGGTGCGGATGGCGAGGGCCGAGCTTTCCGGAATCGAATGCGCCACGTTTATATATTCGACGCTGAACGGCCCAAGCTCGATTGGTTTGTTGTACTGCGCGATCTTGACCGGAATTTTCGCCGCGCGGTCTTCCATGCCGCGCTTTGACTCGATCATGCCCGCCGCAAACCTGGTTGCGTAAATCGGGCATTTGAGACGCGGCCACAGGTCAATCACCGCGCCGATATGATCCTCATGCGCGTGGGTGATGATGAGGCCGACGAGGTCCTTCTTGACCTTCTCGATAAAGGTCAGATCCGGCATGATCAGGTCAACGCCCGGCAGGTCCGGCCCTGCGAAGGCGACACCCAGATCAACCATCAGCCATTTGCGTTTTTGCGGCGGGCCATAGCCGTAAAGCGCGGCATTCATGCCGATTTCGCTGAGGCCCCCCAGCGCGATAAATACAAGTTCGTTCGTGTCGTCAGCCATAGATTGCGTGCCTTTGCCCGGTCACGCGCTGCGCGCCGGAAATGTTTACGGGGAAAATGTCGCCGGCCTCAACCGCGACGGAGCCAGTGTCCGTTTCGAGAATAAGGCGGCCCGTGGCGTCAATGGTGCGAAAGACGCCGATGATGTCCTGATGCGCCAGCTTTGCGCGAAGTGGCGCGCCAAGTCCATGGCAAAGCTTCAGCCAGTCGGCGCGTATTGTCGCAAAGCCTGCGCCTCGCGACCAGATCGCGAGTGCGCGCCACATGGCGGCAGAAAGCGGCGCAAACATGTCCGCCGGGGTAATCGGGCGGTCGAGCGCGGCGCTGAGGTGGCTGGCCGGATAGGCAAGGCCGGGGGGAAAACTGGCGCAATTGACGCCGCAGCCGATAACGCAGGCGAGACGGCCATCGTTGAGGCGCGCCGATTCGAGCAGCAGACCGGCGAGTTTTGCGCCCGCAAACAAGAGATCATTCGGCCATTTCAATTGCAGCCGCTCATCGCCGCCGGCCAGTTGCCGCGCCGCCTTTGCAAGGGCAATCCCGGCGACAAAGCCAAGCTCGGCGCAGCGCTCCATTGGCCCCGGATTGATCAGCAGCAAGCTGGCGTAAAGGTTGCCCGGCGGTGAGGTCCAGACCCGGCCATGGCGGCCCCTGCCCCCGGTCTGCCCGCCCGCCACGATCCAGAGATTGCCGGGATCGCCGCTCGCGGCAAGCCGCATCGCCTCGTCATTGGTGGAGGCCAGACTCGCATGCGTCGTCAGCCGGAAGCCCGCGTCACGAGCCTCGTGTGAAAGCGTGACCGGGCTCAGAACAGCGACTTTGCCGCCGCCAGCGCGGCGGTGATCAGCGGCGCGGGATACAGCGGGAACAGCATGACTGCCAGCGCGGCCACCACCAGCACCGCGCGCACCAGCGGCGCGGTGCGGTCGAATGCCGGCGCGGAGGCATCAAAATACATCACCTTGATGATGCGCAGATAGTAATAGGCGGCGACGCAGCTGGCCAGCACACCGAGCACCGCCAGCCAGTACAGCCCCGCATCAATGGCAGCAGAGAACACATAGAATTTGGCAAAGAAGCCGCCAAGCGGGGGAATGCCGGCGAGCGAGAACATCATCATGGCGAGGAAGAAGGCCATGCCCTTGTCGGTCATGCCAAGACCGGCAAGATCGGCGATGGTTTCGACGCTTTTGCCGGCTCTGCGCATCATCAGGATGGCGGCGAATGTTCCCAGCGTCATGGCAAGATAAATCGCCATGTAGACCAGCACGCCCTGCACGCCGGCCTGCGTTCCCGCGGCTAAACCGACCAGCGCAAAGCCCATGTGGCCAATCGACGAATAGGCCATAAGGCGCTTGATATTGCTCTGCCCGATGGCGGCGAAGGAGCCGAGCGCCATCGAGGCGAGCGCGATGAACACCACGATCTGCTGCCATTGCAGCAGCACGCCGGGGAAGGCGGTGATGATGACGCGCACCAGCAGCGCCATCGCCGCCATCTTTGGCGCGGAAGCGAAGAAGGCGGTGACCGGCGTCGGCGCGCCCTCATAGACATCAGGCGTCCACATGTGGAACGGCACGGCGGAAATTTTGAACGCCATGCCGGCCATGAGAAACACGAGACCGAAAATGACGCCGATGCTCGCCTGGCCCTGAATGGCTGCCGCGATGCCCTTGAACGACACTGTGCCGGAAAAGCCGTAAAGCAGCGACGCGCCATACAGCAGCATGCCGGAGGACAGCGCGCCGAGCACGAAATATTTGAGGCCAGCCTCGGTCGCCTTGATATTGTCGCGGTCCCAGGCAGCGACGACGTAAAGCGCCAGACTCATCAGCTCCAGCCCGACATAGAGCGCGATCAGATCATTGGCCGAAATCAGCATCAACATGCCGAGTGTCGCCAGCAGGATCAGGATTGGATATTCGAAGCCGGCAAGTTTTGCGCGGCGCATGTAGTCGAGCGACAGCAGCAGCGTGATGAGCGAGCCGCCAAGCGTCAGCACCTTCATGAAACGCCCGAACGCGTCGTTGATGAAAGCGCCGGAGAGGAAGGTGCCATTGCCGCCAGGATGCGTGATGACGGTGATCAGCGCGAGCCCAAGAATGGCGATGGCAATGTCATTGATCAGCGCGCCCGAGCGCTCGCCGCGCAGCGCGCCAAGCAGCACCAGCGCCAGCGCGCCGACGCCGAGCATGAGTTCGGGGAAGATGGGACCAAGGGCGATGGCGGGGGTCAT
>JANLPP010000369.1:0-2221 GCA_031367295.1 Hyphomicrobiales bacterium
GGCCGCTGGTATTATTGCGCGGCGGGCCTTTGCGCATAGCCAAGCCGCGCGTTCAGCTCTTCCAGAACGCGCGCCGCCGCGTCGGCGATGACGGTGCCGGGCGGGAATATTGCGCTGGCACCGGCTTCCATCACAGCGGCAAAATCCTGCGGCGGGATGACGCCGCCCACCACGATCATGATGTCCCGGCGGCCAAGGCCCTCCAGCGCCGCGCGCAGCTCCGGCACCAGGGTCAGATGCCCCGCCGCGAGCGACGAGATGCCGATGACATGCACATTGTTGTCGCGGGCCTGGCGCGCGGCCTCCGCCGGTGTGGCAAACAGCGGGCCTACATCAACCTCAAAGCCAAGATCGCCGAAAGCTGAGGCAATGACCTTCTGTCCCCGGTCATGCCCGTCCTGGCCGACTTTGGCGACGAGAATGCGCGGCGCGCGACCCTCGTTTTCCTTGAATGCCGCCGCAAGATGGCGGACAGCAGCGATTTTGCCCGAACGGTCGTCGCTCTCGCGCGCGTAAACGCCGGACAGCGTTTGCGTCACCGCTGCGTGGCGGTTGAAAACGCGCTCCAGCGCCGCCGAAATTTCGCCCACAGTCGCCATGGCGCGGGCCGCGTCTATCGCCAGCGCCAGCAGGTTGCCGGTGCCGCGCGCGCCCTGTTCCAGCGCCGCCAGCGCGCCTGCGACCCGCGCTGGATCGCGCTCCGCCTTCAGCCTTTGCAGTTTTTCAATCTGCTGCGCCCGTACGCTGGCGTTCTCGACCTTGCGCACTTCAAGCTGAGGCTCAATGTCCACCCTGAACGTGTTGATACCAATGACGGTTTGCGCGCCGCTGTCGATGCGCGCCTGGGTTTTGGCGGCCGCCGCCTCGATGCGCAGTTTTGGAATGCCCGCCTCAATGGCTTTGGCCATGCCGCCGAGTTTCTCCACTTCCTCGATATGCGCCCAGGCCTTGCTTGCAAGGTCGGCTGTCAGCCGCTCGACATAATACGAGCCGCCCCACGGATCGATGATGCGCGATGTGCCGCTCTCCTGTTGCAGGAAAAGCTGGGTGTTGCGGGCGATGCGGGCGGAAAAATCGGTCGGCAGCGCCAGCGCCTCGTCCAGCGCATTGGTGTGCAGCGACTGCGTATGGCCCTGCGTCGCCGCCATTGCCTCAATCTGCGTGCGCAGCACATTGCTGAACACGTCCTGCGCGGTCAGCGACCAGCCCGAGGTCTGGCAATGGGTGCGCAGCGGCAGCGATTTTTCGTCTTGCGGATCAAAGCCGCGCACCAGCCTGGTCCACAGCAGCCGGGCGGCGCGCAGCTTTGCCACCTCCATGAAAAAATTCATGCCGATGGCCCAGAAAAACGACAGGCGCGGCGCAAACTGGTCAATGGTCAGACCGGCCGCAAGCCCGGCGCGGATATACTCAACGCCATCGGCCAGTGTATAGGCGAGCTCCAGATCCTGCGTCGCTCCAGCCTCCTGCATGTGATAGCCGGAGATCGAGATCGAATTATATTTCGGCATATGCGCCGCCGTGTGTTTGAAAATATCTGACACGATGCGCATCGAGGGCGCGGGCGGATAGATGTAGGTGTTGCGCACCATGAATTCTTTGAGGATGTCGTTCTGGATGGTGCCCGACAGTTTTGACTGCGGCACGCCCTGTTCTTCCGCCGCCACGATGTAGAGCGCCAGCACCGGCAGCACCGCGCCGTTCATGGTCATCGACACGCTCATTTCATCCAGCGGAATGCCGGAGAACAGCGTGCGCATGTCATAGATCGAATCAATGGCGACGCCCGCCATGCCGACATCACCGGAAACGCGCGGATGGTCGCTGTCATAGCCGCGGTGGGTAGCGAGGTCGAAGGCGACCGACAGGCCCTTCTGCCCGCCTGCCAGATTGCGCCGGTAAAACGCGTTTGACTCTTCAGCAGTGGAAAATCCCGCATATTGCCGGATGGTCCAGGGCTGGTTGACATACATGGCCGGGTAGGGGCCGCGCACATAGGGCGGCAGGCCGGGATAGCTGTGTGGAAACGCATAGTCCGCGATGTCGGCCTGCGTGTAGACAGGCGCGACTGCGATGCCTTCGGGCGTCAGCCAGCTTGCGCCAACGGGGGCGGGCAGCGCGCCGGGCACTGGCGCGAAAGCAATAGTCGTGAAGTCGGGCAGGGCGGACATGGGTGCTTGCGATCGGTCTGTCATCATCCACCGCAGTTTAGCGGCAACAC
>JANLPP010000391.1:0-3537 GCA_031367295.1 Hyphomicrobiales bacterium
GATCGCCCGCACGGTCTCGGCGGCGCTCATGCCCGCTGTCGGCTCGTCGAGCAGGATGACCCTGGCGTCGCCCGCAATGGCAAGGCCGATTTCCAGCGCCCGCTGGTCGGCGTAGGACAGCAGCCCCGCCGGCGTGTGGCGCTGCGCGTCAAGGCTGGTGAGATCAAGAATATCCTGCGTGCGCCGGTCGGCATCGCGCAGACCGCTGAGGGCGCGCCAGAACACATAGCGGTGGCCCAGCGGCCACAACGTGGCGCAGCGGATATTTTCATAAACGCTGAGGCGGTGGAAAATATTGGTGACCTGGAACGAGCGTGACAGACCCGCGCGAGCGATGACCTGCGGCGCGGCGCCATCGACGCGCGCGCCGTTGAGATGAATCTGCCCGCGCGTCGGCGCGAAGGCGCCGGAGATGAGATTGAACAGCGTCGATTTGCCGGCGCCATTGGGACCGATGATGGCATGCCGCTCGCCCGGCGCAATGTCGAGGCTGACATTGCGAATGATCTCGATGGGGCCGAAGCTTTTGGAGACGTGTGACAGGCTGAGGGCGCTCATGCGGGTGCCTGCGCGTCCCGGGGCCGTGCGCGCAGCACAGCCAATGCGCCTGCACCCAGCAGCGCCGCGCCAAGACCGCATGCAGCGGCAAGCGGCAGCGTCTGCCCGAACAGGGCCAGCGCCTTGCCGCCCTCCCGCCAGCGCAGCACGCCTTCTATGATGAACATCGCGCCGCCGGCTGCGGCCAGCACGCCAAGCGCGCGTGCCGCCCACAGCGGCGCCAGCCGCGCCGCCCCGCCCTGCGCAAAGGCCCGGCGCATCGCGTCAATCACGCCCGCAATGCCACCGGGCGCAAACAGCACGAAAGCCATGAACATCAGGCCGACATAAAGCTGCCAGCCGCTGGTATAGTCCGACAGCAGCGAGCGCATCAGGGTGATGACCGCCGCCCCCAGCATTGGCCCGTAAAAACTCGCTGTGCCGCCGGTGAAGGTCATCAGCAGCACGGCGGTCGAGGGCTCCGCGCCGAGTGACAGCGGCGACATCAGCTCAAAATTCACCGCCGCGAGCGCCCCTGCGAGGCCGGCAAAACCGGCGGAGGCGATGAACACCAGATAGCGCACGCGGCGCGGGTCAAACCCGATGAACGCCGCGCGCTCGGGATTGTCGCGCACCGCGTTGGCGAGGCGGCCCAGCGGCGTCTGCGAAAACGCATAAATGGCCAGCGCCGCCACAAACAGCCAGACCGCAATGAAGACGTAGAGGTTGGCCAGCGGTCCGAGCGGCAGGCCCGCGAAGACCGGCCCGGCGGAACGGTCCCCCGCCAGCCCCTCCTCGCCGCCGAACAAGCCGGTGAACATGAAGCCCGCCGCAGCGGCCAGCTCGCCAAGGCCGAGCGAAATCATCGAGAACGCGGTGCCGGAGCGCTTGCAGTTGGGAATGCCGAGCACCGCGCCGGCAATAAGGCCCGCCGCAAGGCCCGCGACCGGCGCGAGGAAAACCGGGATGGGCAGCATGTGCGACCGGATAGCGATCATCAGGTGAATGGCAGCAAAACCGCCAAGCCCGAAATAGACGCCATGGCCAAACGACAGCATGCCGCCCTGCCCCAGCAGCATGTTGTAGGACAGCGCAAAGACGGCAAACACGCCAATGCTGCTCATCAGCGTGAGCGCGGTGCTGGAGCGGAACACCAGCGGCAGCGCCGCCAGCAGGAGCGCAAAGCCAAGCCAGGGGGCAAGGCGGCGGATCATGAGTCGCGCACCCCCATCAGCCCGCGCGGGCGCAGCACCAGCACCAGCACCAGCAGCAAAAACGGCAGCATGGGCGCGACCTGCGCCAGCGTGATTTTCGCGCCCTCGCCCTGCGCCAGCGCGGTGAGGCCGATGCGGGTGAAGAGGTCGCCAAGCGAGGCATCCACCGCCACCGCAAAAGTCTGCATGAGGCCGATGAGCAGCGATGCGACGAACGCGCCCGACAGCGAGCCAAGGCCGCCGACGACAATCACGACAAACACGATCGGCCCCAGCGCCAGCGCCATGCTGGGCTCCGTCACAAACATCGCGCCGCCAATGACGCCGGCAAGCCCCGCCATGGCGCAGCCCGCGCCAAACACGAACATGAAAATCAGCGGCACATTATGGCCAAGGTGGCCGACCATGTGCGGATGCGTGAGCGCCGCCTGCACGAGGAGGCCGGTGCGCGTGCGCTTGAGCAGCAGGAACAGCGCCGCGAGCATGGCCAGCGCCACCGCCATCATGAACAGGCGGAAGGCGGGATAGGTGGTGCCGTAAAGCGAGAAGATGGGCTGCGCCAGAATGGCCGGCACCTTGTAGGGCACCGCCTGCTTGCCCCAGATGATTTTGACCACTTCCTCAATCAGATAGGCGAGGCCGAAGGTGAACAGCAGTTCCGCGACATGGCCGCTCGCATGCACGCGCCGCAGGCCCCAGCGCTCGACGCCCGCGCCGATGAGGCCGACCAGCACCGGCGCAAGGAACAGCGCCGCCCAGAAGCCGGTGAGCGCGCCAATGCTCCAGGCGAGATAGGCGCCAAGCATGTAGAAACTGGCATGGGCGAAGTTAAGCACGCCCATCATGGAAAAAATCAGCGTCAGCCCGCTCGACAGCATGAACAGCAGGAGGCCGTAAAGAACGCCATTGAGAGTGGAGAAAACGAGGACTTCCACGGCTCAGTGCTCCTGCCCGTCAGTGCGAGCGCAGCGAAGCAACCCAGAGGCCACACGCGCGACTCTGGGTTGCTTCGCTACGCTCGCAATGACGGGGCGGGCGCGCATCCTGACAGCCCCCTCACTTCTCCGGCCGCACCATCTTGCACGTCGTCGGCATCGCCGTCTTGTCCGCCTCGACACGCATGTCGGTCTTGAAGCCGAACGGGGTTTTTTCCGCCGGGTATTTCATGCCTTCCGAAAATGTCGACACGAACATGGTTTGCAACAGCTGGTGATTGTCCTTGCGCATGGTGGCAGTGCCCAGCTCGGTTTTCAGCGCCATGCCTTCCATTGCGGTGGCGACCTTGACAGTGTCGGTTGAGCCGGTCTCATTCATGGCGCGGGCCAGCATCTCAATCGCGGTCTTGATGGTGAAGGTGTAGAAATCCGCGCCGGTCTTTTTGGCGAAATCCTCGTTCAGCGCGCCGACGCCCTCGCCCTCGGCATTGGAATGAAAATTGCTGATCGTTTTGACGCGGCCAACGCCGGCCTTGCCCATGGCGGTGGGGGCGCCAATAAGACCGCCGTAATAGGTCAGGTAGGGCACATTGAAGCCGGCGTCATCGCTCGCCTTGATCAGCAGCGACATGTCGGTGCCCCAGTTGCCGGTGATCACCGCCTGCGCGCCCGCCGCCTTCATCTTGGCGATATAGGGCGAAAAATCCTTGACCTTGCCGAGCGGATGCAGCTCGTTGCCGACAATTTCCATGTCGGGACGCTTGACGGCAAGCTGCCTGACAGCGGCGGCGGCGACCGCCTTGCCGAAGGAATAATCCTGCCCGAGAATATAGATTTTCTTGATGGTGTCC
>JANLPP010000397.1:0-1958 GCA_031367295.1 Hyphomicrobiales bacterium
TTGACCTTGACGGACCCCACGGACGCCACGCGCATCTGGCGGGCGCGCGTGTCAAACCAGGCGATTTCGACCGGCGGCAGTTCTGCGGCGTCCTGCGACACTGGCTTGATATCCCACTGGTAGAGCGCCTGCGCAACAGGCCCCTCCGGCGTGATTTCGGTGCTGCGCTGGGCCGGATAGGCATAGGCGATGACGCCGGGCGCGCGCATCAATGGCGGCGGCGGCAGGCGGTCGGCGGTCAAGCCGCGGACCTCGATGCGCAGCGTGCGGTGGGCAAGCGCGCCCTGCGCCAGCGCGTCGGGCGGCTGGTCCCATTGGTCGGACAGTGTCACGGCGCTGGCGGGCAGCCAGGGTTTCCCCGCCGCCTCCGGCGGAATTTTTTGCACATCCAGCGTCAACGGCTGTGGTTTCATATCCACCTCGGCGCGCCCGCCACTGGCGTCAAGCACGGTCATGTGCAGCACAAACGGATCGATCACCAGCAGGCCAGGCCGCTGCGGGAAGATCGCCAGAACACGCTCGACGCCCGGCACAACAAAACCCTGATACTGCTCCTCATAGGTCGTGTCGCGCCCCAGCTGGCTCCAGCTGAGGTCCGTCAGCGCGGGCTGGCGCAGCTCCTCAAGCGTCACCGGGCCCTTGCGGATGGCGCGCAGCCGCAACAGCACCAGCTCGCCTTCGATCGGGCCACCCGGCGCAACTTCCGCCAGCATTTCGGCACGCCCGGTCACCAGCGGGTCGGATGCCTGGGCCGGGGGCTGTGCGGGGCCGCAGAGCAGCGCTGCGATTGCGGCCAGGGTTTTTGCGGCGGCTTTCATTGCGCGCCGCCGCCTTCAACCGAGGCGCGCAGCCGTTGTTTCTTCTCGGCGATCAGCCGGATTTTCAGGTATTTGCGCGGATCATCCGGGATGGCGGCAAGCCAGACCGGGGTCGGGGCAAGCCATTGCGCCTCAAGGCTGCGGGTGACCTTGCGCTGGTTTTTGCGGAACGCCTCGTCAATCGTATCCGCGCCGCCGCCCTTGCGCCCGGCCCCGCCCGAATCACTGGCCGCGCCATGCGCCTTGCCGTCACCCGAGTCCTGCGATTCGCGTCCGGCACCCTGCCCGGCGGCGCTGCCTGATCCCGGCGCGCCTTCCAGCGAGGTTGATTCGCGGCCCGCCGCCATGCCGTCTCCGGTGCCCGATGGCGTGTCGTTGGCGCTCATGCGGTCAAGCCGGCCCTTGGAACGCTGGCTTGCTGCCGCATTGGCCACCCCCTTGCCGCCAGCAGCAGCAGCAAGGCGCTTGCGGTACAAAGCCTCAACCACCAGCGCGCGGTTGAAACTCGCGTCTTCCTCGCCCGGTTCAACCATGAGCGCGCGGTCATAGGCGGCAATGCCCGCCTCAAAGTCGCCTGCCATGGCCAGCGCATTGCCGAGGTTGTAGGCCTGCGCCGGGCCCGCATCCCGCAGGGCGGCGGCAGCGTCCTGCCAGCGCGTGAGGCCATACAGCGCTGCGCCGCGCCGCGCGGGCCCCTCAGCCACACGCAGCGCCAACTGCGGCAGGGACGCGGCCAGCAGCGCGCGGGCCACCATGTCAGGGGCAACCAGCACCACGCCCGCGATGGGTGCGGCACAAAGGCCCAGAAGGGCGATGCTGGCGGCGAGCGGCCTCATGCCGCGCGCCTGCGAAACAGCGCAAGGCTGGCCAAGGCGGCAAAAACCAGCAGAACCGGGCCATAATCGCGCCACGCAAGACCTGAGAGGCCGGTGGTGCGCCAGCGCAAAACCGGCCGCGCCTGCAATTCGGCTGTTAGCAAGCCGGGGTCTGACGCTTCCGCCGCGAGGCCGCCGCCCTGCTGCGCCAGCGCCGCCAAGGCCGCGCGGCGCTCGCCCGGCGCGCTGGATGGCGAGGCGGCCTGCACATGCAGCGTGTGGAGCCGGTAGCCGCTGTCGCGCAGCGCCACCGCCGCACCTTGCG
>JANLPP010000451.1:0-2071 GCA_031367295.1 Hyphomicrobiales bacterium
CGAGCCAACAAAGGTTGATTGACGCGGCGCGTCAATCAAAGCGCTTGCCATCACCGTGGCCAGCGTCAATCATCAAATCGCTCGGCCGCCTCGTCGCATCCTGATTGACGCGCCGTTCGCATCCAGATTGTCGCGCTACAACCCGCGAACGACAACATCCCACAAGAAATCTCAACATCCACACCCGCAACGTCGACTGCACCTTGACCATTCGCAGAATGCTATCATTGCCGCATGAACAGATCGCCGAACGTCCTCATTTTTTGATTGAGTTTCGCGCCGGTCAGGGCCTCAATTCCCCGTTCCTCGGTGCGATCATCAAAGGCCCCGCAGAATACAGTGCAGAGACCGCAAATGCTTCAACGCATCAGCGCAGTGCCAAAGAGCCGACATCTAGCGCAAAGTACTAGCAGGTTGCTGTTTTTCTTCCCTCCCCATCAAGGCTAGCAGATTCACACATCTTTTCGGAGTTGCCAGCCTTGCGCCATGGCTTTGAATTTCTGCCAGCCGTGGGCCATTGTTTTGGGGCCGGCGGCGCCGTAGGTGGTGTAGCCGCTCCAGCCGCCGAGGCGGGCGACGATCCAGGCGATCCAGGCGAGGGAGCCGGGTTCGTTGGGATTTTTCTGCTTTGCCGTTTTGCCTTCGAGGGTGGGACAAAGGCACGCCGCAAACACCTCTTCCGTCGCGTCGACGACGTCGCTGGCGCGGCGCTCGGGTCCGGCATCGCGGCCCTCCACGAGTTGCATCACGGCGACGCCGGAGACGGCGCCCATGGCAACAAGGTTCTGCAACGCATGTACGCCTTCGACCATCGCGCCTTCGAGATCGATGCCGCTTTTCTTGCACGTTCGATTGTATTCCTCGATGCGCCAGCGCTGCTGATAGAGTGCCACGACCGCCATCGCTTGCTCGACGGATGTGACTGGCGCGGTGGTCAGCAGGCGCCACAAGACCGGCTCTTGCCCCACGGGAGCGCCGACCTCGACCACCTCGACCAACTGCAGCGCAATCGTATTCGGCATGTCTTTGGTCTTGCACTTCTTTGGCTTGGCAATCGCGACCGTGCCGAAGCGAACCTCCATGCGCGCCGACCGCGCGGGCCGATTCTTGCGGGCGACGATGTCGAACGCGTAGCAGGCGGCCGCGTCCCACGATCGGACGACGGCAAACATCATGGCACCGTCGCCGAGCTTGCGGTCACGGCCGGCGCGCGTAAGGAGATCGAAGCCGGGCTGCGGCAGCAGCGCCCATTCCTCGTAAATATCGCTCTCGCGATCGGCGATCAGCGTCACGTGCGCGGCTTGGGCGAGGGCGCCCTTGGCGGCGCGGCCGAGTTCGATCCAGCGCCAAGATTCCCGGTCCTCGATGACGCGTTCCGTATGCGGCGTCACCTTGCCGGGTGCCCGCGTCCACACCGCGCCGGCGGCGAGCCCAAGGGCTGTGCCGCTGTCCGCATCGAGGACCAGGACAGGATGCAGGAATATCCCCGGTACCTTGCCGTCACCGCCTGGGCCAAGCCCGCCGCCGCGACGACGCGGAAAGCTCAGCGCCGTCGTATCCTGGATCGCCAGCACCCGCCGGCCCGCCGCCCGCTGTCCCGTCACGACCCCGGCGGCTGCGAAAATCTCAGACGTCGTCACAGCATCGTTGTCGAGAAACCGGCCGAATGCGACCGTCTCCGCCCGCCCAGACGCCAACTGCCGCACCACGCTCGTCTCACCTGCTGTGATCTTCTCGGCCAGCGACCGCGCCCGCCTTGCAAGCCGCGTGTCGCCGAAACAACCTTCGAAAACCTCATCAAACGAGATCGACATGGTGCCCTCCGCGAATCAAATCATACTCGCAGAGACACAATCAAACCTCCCGCCGGGCCAACAGTGCAACCAGGACTCAGGTCCAGAGAAAATGTGTGCACATGCTAGCCCATCAAGGGGGAGGAGGCGAAAGAGCCGGAGAGCTGGTAGTTTGGCTCACTGGTATAAATCATAAGGCGAAAACCCATGGCCAGCCCATTGCACGAGCGCCACTTGCACGAACGCCTTGATGCCATTGACTGGCGCATCTTGAAAGA
>JANLPP010000511.1:0-1715 GCA_031367295.1 Hyphomicrobiales bacterium
TCAAGATGTTTTCGGGGGCGAGGCTTGCTTTTTTTGCGGCGGGGTGCGGTCATGTGTACGGCCTCTGAGGTGCAGGCATGCTGCGGGCCATGATGCTATGCGCCACGCTGGTCCCGATCATCCCGACGACCTCTGAGGGCCAATGACGAAAATGGGGTGTCCGGCGTGTCGTTTCCCGTTCGCTTGAAGCGCGCATCACTCCTTTGTCACCTTCACCGCTTGCTCCGCTGCTGGCCGCAGACCACTGCCGCCGCAACGAATTCCGACAATCGCCAAGCCGCTTTTTTATTCAAACCGCTGGCTTTGGCTGATTATTCTTGTGTGCCTTGTTGAAGCTGCCGCCGCGCACCAGCAGCGCCCAGACCACCCGCGCGGTGCGGTTGGCGGGCGCCACCGCCACGACTTTGAACGGCTTTTCCGCGAGCAGCCGGACCAGGTCCGGATCAGCTTTCGCCGGACACCGCCTGGCCCAGGCGAGGCGGGCGACGCCCCCCAGATACAGCAGCTGCCGCAAATAACCGTTGCCCTGTTTGGTAATCGACCCGAGCTTGACCTCGCCGCCCGTGCCCGAGATTGTCGGTGTCAAGCCGAGCGACGCGGCGAATGCGCGGCCGCTTTTGAAGGCGCGTGGCGACGTGACCAATGCCGCGAAGGCACTGGCGGCAAGCGGGCCGACGCCCGGAATCATCAGCAGGCGTTTGACTGTTTCATTGGTTTTGCCAGCGGCCAGAATCTCGGCGTCGAGCTGGGTGATGGCCCCCTCGATGCCGTTGAGGGTCTGCACCATGATCGTCAGGACCGGCCGCGCCTCGCACGGTACGTCATTCGACGTCTTGCTGACAATCAGCTCACATAATTCAACCGTTCCTGGACGCCCCTCGGGGGCGGCGATGCCAAATTCGGCCATGTGCCCGCGCCGGGCGTTGATCAGTGCAACCTGTTGACCTTTCAGCAAATTCCTGGCTTTGTCGGGCAATCCCATACATTGCTGCCGCACCGATTTCACCGGAACGCCTGTGATCCGCGGCCGGGTGACGGCCTCACAGATCGCCTCTGCGTCGGCGGCGTCGGTCTTGCCGCGTTTGACATAGGCCTTGACATATTTGGCCGGCAGCATCTTGACGCTATGACCTATGACAGTCAGTTGACGGGCCCAGTGATGGGCGCTGCCGCAAGCCTCCAGTCCAACCAGGCACGCCGGCTGCTTCTTGAAGAACGTCAGCAATTCTTTCCGTTTGATCTGACGGCTCATCGTTTTATTGCCTTGTGCATCGGCACCGTGAACCTGAAAGACGGACTTCGCCAGATCCAGTCCGAATGTGCTAGTCACTGCCATGGCGGCTTCCTTCTGTTTCGATGAACCGATTCGCATCGTTCCATCTTAAGGCGCTTCGACGCCGTATGAAGGGAGCCGTCCACAACATCATCCCGGCGCCGGCCGGGACCCACCCAACTTTCGGAAGATTTTCTATTGAAGGGAGCCCGCCGAGCTAAGGAATTGAAATAAAGTAGCATTTTCATCTGGCAGTGCGCTTTGCCTAGGCTTGCCGTAGGTCCCGGCCTGCGCCGGGATGACGGCCTACATTTCGGATCCTGGGCGCTGCTCACCAATCGGGTAGGAGGCGGGATTGCTCCCGCCGTCCTCCCACACCACCGTGCGTAGGGTTCCCTACACGGCGGTTCATGATCGGCGGTTGAGGCGTCGATGCTCACCC
>JANLPP010000009.1:0-4218 GCA_031367295.1 Hyphomicrobiales bacterium
CGCACCCATTGCCTTTGTCTGCCACAGCCTTGGCGGCCTTGTTGTCAAGCGGCTGGTGCTGACCGCGTATCTCGACCAAGGACAAGACCCGCGCAAGGGAGTGTTTCTCAAGCGCATCGCTGGTGTCGTCTTTCTGTCAACGCCGCATGACGGTTCCATGGTGGCGAGCATCGCCAGCATCGCGCATTGGTTCGTGTCAAGATCCATGGACGACCTCACTGCCAGCAACGCGGCGCTGCTCGATCTTGGTCATACATATCGCGACCGCATCGCGAACAAGGAAGCGGTTATCCGCCACCGTGTCTATTACGAGGAAGTCGGCGTCTGGGGAACGAAAGTCGTGACCGCCGCAAGCGCGGACATAGACCTGCCGGGCGTGCGGATCATCGGCGTCAAACGCGATCACATGGGCATTTGCAAGCCGCTCGACAAGAACGATCCGGTTTATGAGGGCGTGCTGGCGTTTTTGCAGGACGAGGTTTTGCAGCCGCGCGAACCCAACCAGAATGACAAGCTGGATGCGATCAACGCCAACGTCGAAAAATTGGTTGGTGCCGTTGAGCCGAATCTTTTGCTCGCCGCGGAGGCCGCGCAATTGCAGCGCACGGTCATCGTCTCGCTGGCGCGGCGCATCGCTCCCAAGGTTGAGGATTTCAATCAGGCCGTCGCGGAACTCGACAGCGCCGTCACTACTGCACTGCGGCTGATTGAACGCGGCGAGCGTGGTACAAATCACGACGAATTCGTCAATCGCGTGTTGAAGGATGTCGCCGGGCGCGTCAAAGCCAACGACATCGACGGCGGCGCCCGCGCGCTCGACGCCGCGCTGGCGGACCTCGATGCCAGCCATCGCCGCTCCATGGCCGCGCTGCTTGAAGAAGGCGTCCAGATCGACACGCTGCGCCGAGATGCCGCCTCCGCCGCAGGGCGAATCTTGCGCCTGGCGGCGCTTGAGCATCCGGAGAATCGTGATGCGCGGCTTGCGGCCCTCTTTGGGAAATTTTCCGAATGGTACGAGTGCGGTCGCAACAAGGGCGTGAATTTCGATCTGGAGATTGCCATCGAGATCGCGCGGAGGGTCTGGCGGGACGCACTGGAGTCAGGCGAGCGCTGCGATTGGTATAACAACCTCGGTGCCGCGCTCGGGACGCTCGGGGAGCGCGAGAGCGGGACGGCGCGTTTGGACGAGGCAATCGCCGCCTTTCGCGAGGCGCTGAAGGAGCGGACGCGCGAGCGTGTGCCGCTCGACTGGGCGATGACGCAGGCCAATCTCGGCAACGCGCTCAGGGCACTTGGGGAGCGTGAGAGCGGGACGGCGCGTCTGGACGAGGCGGTCGCCGCCTGTTGCGAGGCGCTGAAGGAATGGACGCGTGGGCGGGTGCCGCTGAAATGGGCGACGGCGCAGACCAATCTCGGCAATGCGCTCCAGACGCTAGGGGAGCGCGAAAGCGGTACGGCGCGTCTGGACGAGGCGGTCGCCGCCTATCGTGAGGCTCTGGAGGAACTGACGCCATCGAACGCGCCACATCAATATGGCAAGGCACGGCACAACCTCGAACGCGCCCTCGCCCTGCTCGCCGCCCGGCGGAGCGGCGTGCCTTACGCTTTCGGATCCGTCTTCAGCCGATGAACGTCAGCCCCCCCACCCGCCTCAATTCGTGTCAATCCCCTTGTCGCCCCAGCCGCGATGGCCGTCGCCTTTTGGCGGCGCGAAGACGTAGTGGAATGTCGCGTGGCTGCCAAAGCCGATGCCGTAGGTGTCCTGTTCGCCGGTGGTTATTTTGGGGTTGCGTTTCAGCGTGTGATAATGCGACGGCTCGTCGCCGCGGGCACCCCACTCGCATAATGTAACGATCGCGGTGCCATCCGTCTTCGGCTGCCAGCGCTCGATCACCGCGACGTGCCGCCGTTTCACATTGTTGTCGACGGCAACCAGCAAGTCACCCTGCCGCACATCCTCGGATTTCTTGCGGCGCAGGTGCGGGTTGGCAAAGCCCTTCACCTCGCAGAAATAGCCATGGTAATTGCCGGCATAGCCATTGCAATCGACGGTGATGAATTTTTTGACATAGTCTGCGGCGGTGGCCGCGCCCGGCGTGTGCCCGGCAATGTCTTTGCCGGTGCCGATGCGGCCTGTGGCAATGGCCAGCTGGAGCGAATCAAAAATCTCGTCAGGGCTGCCCTTGCCGACATAGGCGCGCAACAGCGACCAGTTGAAGAACGGCGTGTCCGCCCGGATCATGCCAATATCGGCGTCAAGATGAAACCTTGGCGTTGGCTTCCAGTGCTTTTTGCCGCCGCTGCACACTTTCTTCAGGGCGAGGGCGAGCATCGCATATTCATGCTGGCAGGCGGGGCCGTTGGCGCGGTGCTCGGTGGTCCAGTCAGCGCCATATTCGGTGATCGGCGCGGCAATCGAGGCGCGGGTAAGCGGGTCGGTCACCCGGAAGCAGGTGTATTTGTCGAGGTATTGTTTTGGAGTCATGCCCGGCCCCTGTTGTAATGCTGCCAGCCCAAGGCAGAGTCTAGCACGCCTTGCACGCGGTTTGAACATTGGCTGTGCGCCCGCGCACAGGCCGCCGCCAGACCGGGCGAGGCTGTTGCTTGGCCCGGCGACCAGGCCACAAATGAGTTGACCGCCGCGCCTGCGCCGCGCGACTATCGCGCAATGGCAAATCGTGACGGTGTGCGCGGATGACTGTTTCCCCCATGGACCGCTTCATTGACGCCATTGAGGGAATCGCGGCGCTTTTCGTCGGCCTTGTCGCCGCTGATATTTTCTTCACCGTCGTGCTGCGCGCCACGGGGCAGTTGCAGATCGCGCTGTTTGGCCAGCCGTATTTCACCATGATCCCGGATGGCTATGACATCGGGCGGTTTCTGCTCGGCATCCTGATTTTCTGGGGCATTGCTGCCACCTCCTACCGGGGTGCGCATATCACAGTTGACCTTGTCTGGTCGTCAGTCGGACCGCGCGCCAAACGGGCGATTGATGTTTTTGCGACGCTGGTGCTGCTGTTTGTCGTCAGCGTGCAGACGTACACGCTGTTCGACAAGGTGGCGGCGACGCGGCTCGACAATGTGCTGACCTATGACCTGCATCTGCCAACCTGGCCGTTTTTCGCGGTGGCCTGGATTGGCGACGTGTCGGCGGTGCTGCTGATCGCCATCCGCACCTGGCGGCTGATCACAACGCCGGGCGGGGTGGAGGGTGAAGCGCCGCTGAAGGCGGTGGAGTGATGGCAAGTGCCGTTCCCTTGCCGTCATCGCGAGCGAAGCGAAGCGACCCAAAGTCGCGCGTGTGGCCTCTGGGTTGCTTCGCTTCGCTCGCAATGACGGGCGATGTCGCGGCGCCCGCATTGGTGGCGCCCCCCATTGAGCACTGACCTCGTCGCCCTCACCGGCTTCATCGCGCTGTTTGTCCTGATGCTCCTGCGGGTGCCGGTGGGCATGGCGATGGGCCTCGTCGGTGTCACCGGCTTTGGCTATCTGTCGGGGTTCGGGCCTGCGCTGAAACTCATCGGCCAGACCTCTATGCGCACGGTCACTGATTACACGTTTGGCGTCATCCCGATGTTCCTGCTGATGGGCGCGCTGGTCTCGACCTCGGGCATCAGCCGCGACATGTTTAAAGCGGCGCAGGCGTTTCTGGGCCACCGGCGCGGCGGCCTTGGCATTGCCACCATCGCCGCCTGCGGCGGCTTTGCCGCCATCTCCGGCTCGTCAGTCGCGACGGCCGCCACGTTTTCCGCTGTGGCCTACCCCGAGATGCGCCGCTACAATTACCCGCAGAGTTTTGCCGCAGGTGTCATCGCGGCGGGCGGCACGCTGGGTGCCATGCTGCCGCCCTCGACCGTGCTGGCGGTTTACGGCCTGATCACCCAGCAGGACATTGGCAAACTGTTCCGCGCCGGCATATTGCCGGGGTTGCTGGCGCTCGCCATGCACATGCTGACAATTCTCGCGCTCACGACGCTCTGGCCCAACTATCTGCCGCGCGCGCCGCGTGCGCCGTGGAGTGAGCGGCTGGCGGCGCTGAAGGCGGTCTGGCCACCGGTGCTGCTGTTCCTGTTTGTCGTCATCGCGCTTTATGGCGGCTTCTGCTCGCCGACCGAGGCGGGCGGCATGGGGGCAGGCGGGGCGTTTATCATCGGCCTTGCCACCCGCCGCCTCGACCGCGCCAAAATCCGCACCGCGCTGCTGATGGCCACCCGCACG
>JANLPP010000350.1:0-1698 GCA_031367295.1 Hyphomicrobiales bacterium
GCCATGATACCGCTTGGCCGCTTCGGCGAACCGCAGGAGGTCGCGGCGGTCGTGACATTCCTGTTGGGCAAGGGCGCTTCCTACATGACTGGCCAGACCCTCAACATCGATGGCGGCGCGTCGAATTCCTGACGCTTCAAATGAAAGACCAGGCGCATGAGCTGGAAGATCGGAATGCCGAACCTCGGCCACACAATGGAGGAGGGAAAAGTTGCGGAATGGCTGAAGCTGCCCGGCGCCGCTGTGACCAGGGGCGAGACGATAGCGCTGGTCGAATCCGATAAATCGACATTCGACATCGAGGCGCCCGCCGACGGCGTGCTGCTGGAAATCAGTGTCGCGGCTGGAGAAACCGTTGCGGTCGGCACCCAGATAGGCCTTGTGGGTGATCCCGGCGAGGCCGTGTCCGCGCCGGCGCCGGCGCATCCGGCTGCGGTTGCGGCTGCGGTTGCGGCGGCGGCAAATCCGGTGCAGGAAAGCCCGGCAAACCGCCGCGCCAGGGCTTCGCCCGCAGCGCGCGCACTGGCCGAAGCGCTGGGCGTCGATATTGATGCTGTCACCGGTACGGGTGAGGACGGTATGATAACCCGTGATGATATTCGTGGCTTTCACGGCGCAGGGCTTTGAAAAACTGGAGCGCCCGTGATGGCAAATAACGATCTCTCACCGGAAACACTTGTCCGCTTCTGGCGTGACATGAGCCGCATCCGCGCCTTCGAACAGGCCGCTGTCTATCAATCCTCCATCGGCAAGATTTACGGCGCGCTGCACAGTTGCGAAGGGCAGGAAGCCTGTTGCGTCGGCGTTTGCGCGGCGCTTGGCCGTGAAGATTATGTGGCATCGACACATCGGGGCCATGGCCACAGCCTTGCCAAAGGCGCCCGGATGGACCGCATGATGGCCGAACTGTTTGGCCGCAGCGACGGCTACTGCAAGGGCAAAGGCGGCTCGCTGCATATTGCCGATCTGGGTGTCGGCATGCTCGGCGCAAACGGCATTGTCGGCGCAGGCTACGCCATCGCGGCGGGCGCAGCGCTGCATGCCAAGGTCTCGCGCAATGGACGGGTCGCCGTGGTGTTCTTTGGCGACGGCGCCATCACGCGGGGCACCTTCCACGAAGTCATGAACATGGCCTCGCTCTGGCGGCTGCCGCTGATCTTTGCCTGCGAGAACAACGGCCTTGCCCAATATGTCCACACGTCGGAAACGATGGTGTTCGATAACATCGCCGGGCTCGCCGCCAATTATCACATGGAAGGCGTTTGCGTTGACGGCAATGATGTGCGGGCCGTTCACCAGGCAAGCGTTGCCGCCGTCGCCAAGGCGCGGGCGGGCGGCGGCCCGACCCTGATCGAATTGAAGACACAACGCTTCATGGGCCATTCCTCCGGCGATCCGCAGGTCTATCGCAGCAAGGCCGATGTCGAGGCGCTGCGCAGGACCGGCGACCCGATCGCGCGTCTCGAAGCCGAACTCGTGGCATCGGGCCTGCTTGACCGCGCACGCGAGACCGCCAGCGTCGAGGCGGAGGTTGCGCAGGCCATCCGATTTGCTGACGCCAGTCCCTATCCCGAGGCACGAGAAGTCGCCACCGATGTCTACGGCTGAAGGAAAACCATGATGCGGGAGATTACATTTCGCGACGCCATTCGCGAGGCGCTCCAGGAAGAAATGGAACGCGCGCCGAACATGGTCATC
>JANLPP010000023.1:0-4501 GCA_031367295.1 Hyphomicrobiales bacterium
GCCGACGAGCCGCCGCTGACCGGCGAGGCGCGCGACGACGCTTACGCCGGCGCGGTTGCCGAATATCTGGCGCGGCAATATGAGCTCGACCGCGTGCCGGCCTGGGCGCTGCATCCGCGCCGCTATCTGGACGAGCCGTGGCATGTGACAGACATCCGCGCGCCGGGCATGATCGAGTACCTGACCTGGGCAAGCCCTGCCGAGTTCCGCTGCCGCAACATTTTTACCGAGGAATGCCCGCTGCGCCGTGCCACGCGGGGTGCGGCGAACGCTGCCATGCGGGCCGAAAAAGCCGCGCGGAAAAACGCTGGCGCGGCTTGACCGCGCCGCCCCGCGCGTCGCACATACGCGGCCATGATCATCGCCATTGACGGACCCGCCGCCTCGGGCAAGGGCACTCTCGCGCGCCGCCTTGCCGCGCATTACGGCCTGCCGCATCTTGACACCGGGTTGCTGTACCGCGCCGCTGCGCGCGCGCTGCTCGACGCGGACCAGCGGCTTGACGATGCGCAGGCGGCGGTGGCGGCGGCGCGCGGTCTGGGCCTGACAGATTTTGACGAGGCGCGCCTGCGCGGCGGGCAGATGGGCGAGGCGGCCTCGGTTGTCGCCGCCATGCCGGAGGTGCGCGCCGCGCTCATCGACACACAGCGCGCCTTTGCCGCGCGGCCCGGCGGCGCGGTGCTGGACGGACGCGACATTGGCACGGTGATCTGCCCGCAGGCAGGGGTCAAAATCTTCGTCACCGCCAGCCCGGAGGCGCGCGCAAACCGCCGTGCGCTGGAGCTTGCGGCGCGCGGCGAGCGTGTGGCCTATGCCGATATTCTGGCCGACATCCGCAAGCGTGACGCGCGCGACGCCGGACGCGGGGCGGCGCCGCTGAAACAGGCCGGTGACGCCACGCTGCTCGACACCACCAGCCTTGACCGGGAGGCGGCATTCGCCGCCGCGCTGGCGATTGCAGAGGCCGGCGCGGCCACACACAAGAAAACCAGCCAGCATGTTTGACCGCGCAGAGCTTGAGGCCGCCGCCCGCACAATTTACGCGCATATGCCGCCGACCCCGCAGATTGCCTGGCCCTTGCTGGCGCAGCGTTTTGGCTGCACGGTGGTGGTCAAGCACGAGAACCACACGCCGGCCGGCGCGTTCAAAATCCGTGGCGGCATTGTCTATGTCGAGCGCCTGAAACGCGAGCGCCCGCAGGTCAGGGGCATTGTCAGCGCGACACGCGGCAACCATGGCCAGAGCCTTGCTTTTGCCGGGCGCGCTTTCGGCGTGCCGGTGGTGATCGCCGTGCCGCACGGCAATTCAGTCGAGAAAAATGCGGCGATGCGCGCCTTTGGCGCTGAGCTGATCGAGACCGGCCAGGATTTTGACGAGGCCCGCGCGGCCGCAAAAGACATCGCGCACGAACGCGGTTATGAATTCGTCTCGTCTTTCGGCGCAGACCTTGTCACCGGCGTCGCAACCTATGCGCTTGAACTGTTCCAGGCTTTTGCCGATCTCGGCACGGTCTATGTCTCCATCGGCCTTGGCTCGGGCATTTGCGGACTGATCCGCACACGCGACCTGCTTGGCCTCAAGACCGAAATCGTTGGCGTCGTCTCTGAAAACGCCGCCGCCTATGCGCTGTCGTTTGAGGCGGGCCGCGTCATCGGGACCAATTCCGCCCGCACGTTTGCTGACGGCATGGCGGTGCGCGTGCCGGATGGCGAGGCGCTGGAGATTATCCGCAAGGGCGCGGCGCGTATCCTGCGCGTCAGCGACGACGCGGTGGCGCAGGCGATGCGCGTCTATCACGAGGACACGCATAACATGGCCGAGGGCGCCGGGGCCGCGCCGCTCGCGGGCCTTGCGCAGGAGCGCGCGTCCATGCGAGGGCGCAAGGCTGGCGTGATTTTATGCGGCGGCAATATTGACCGCGCGTGGATGGCGCAGGTGCTTGCAGGCGGCACGCCGGCAGTCAGCTGAACGGACCGGTCGCAAACCCTTCCCCTTTGGGCTGGCAGATTCAGCCGACATGTATCCCCTTCATTGTTTGTGCCCGGCCGCAAACAGCTCGCGCCCGATCAGCATGCGCCGTATTTCGCTGGTCCCCGCGCCAATCTCGTACAGCTTGGCGTCGCGCAGCAAACGGCCTGTCGCGTAATCGTTGATATAGCCATTGCCGCCGAGCAGCTGGATCGCGTCGAGCGCCATCCGTGTCGCAGTCTCGGCGGCGATGAGGATCGCGCCTGCCGCGTCCTGGCGTGTCGTCTCGCCCCGGTCGCAGGCCTGCGCCACGGAATAGACATAGGCCCGGCAGGCGTTCATGCCGACATACATGTCGGCGATCTTGCCCTGCACCAGCTGGAAACTGCCGATCGGCGCGCCGAATTGCCTGCGCTCATGCACATAGGGCAACACAATATCCATCGCCGCCTGCATGATGCCGAGCGGCCCCGCCGCCAGCACCACCCGCTCGTAATCAAGGCCGGACATCAGCACATTGACGCCCTTGCCCACGCCGCCAAGCACATTTTCGCCCGGCACCTCGCAGTCTTCAAACACCAGTTCTGCGGTGTCAGAGCCGCGCATGCCAAGCTTGTCGAGTTTGGGCGAGGCGCAAAAGCCCTGCATGCCCTTCTCGACCACAAAAGCCGTGATGCCGCGCGGCCCGGCGGCCGGGTCAGTCTTGGCATAGACCACCAGCGTGTCGGCCACCGGGCCGTTGGTGATCCACATTTTTGTTCCGTTCAGCACATAGCGGTCACCACGCCTGGCGGCCCGCATTTTCATCGACACGACGTCGGACCCCGCCCCCGCCTCCGACATGGCCAGCGCGCCGACATGCTCGCCGCTGATCAGCCTGGGCAGCCACCGGCGCTTCTGCGCGTCAGAACCGTTGCGGGCGATCTGGTTGACGCAAAGGTTTGAGTGCGCGCCGTAGCTGAGGCCGACCGAGGCCGAGGCGCGGCTGACCTCTTCCAGCGCCACGCAATGCTCCAGATAGCCAAAGCCCGAGCCGCCATAGTCCTCCGGCACCGTGATCCCGTGCAGGCCCAGCGCACCCATCTGCGGCCACAGGTCGCGCGGAAACTGGTTCGTCCTGTCGATCTCGCCGGCGCGCGGCGCAATCGCATCCTGCGCAAAGCCATGCACCGTCGCGCGGATCATGTCCGCTGTTTCGCCAAGGTTGAAGTTGAAGGAGCGCTGAGCGTTGGGGAGCATTGGTTTGCCGGTGACAAGAGACTTGACCTTATACTGCGTTTATGGTTTGTTCCTGTCAATACCCGTCTGCGAGTTTTGCGAAAGTTTCTGTCATGAATGAGCGGCGCGACGCATCGAGCCAGGTTCCATGGCCGCCGGTGGTTTTTGGCTTCGCTCTGGCATGCGCCGGGCTGCTGACCTGGCTGCTGCCGCTGCCCTTCAGTGCCGGACTGCCGCCCTGGACGCTGCGGGCAGCCGGTGGCCTGCTGGTGATCCTCGCCATCGGCTTGATCAAGCTTGCATCCGATGGTTTCCGGCAGGCCGGCACCGCAGTGCTGCCAACGCGGCCGGCGACAGCGATCGTGGCGAGTGGCGCCTACCGTGTCTCGCGCAATCCGATGTATCTGGCGCAGGTGCCGCTGCTGGCCGGCGTAGCGCTGCTTGCCGGCAGCGCCTGGTTCGCGCTGGCCATTCCAGCGGTCATCTGCGCCCTGCAAGTCCTCGCCGTCAACCGGGAAGAAGCCTATCTGGAACGCAAGTTCGGCGCAGCCTATCTGGCCTATAAAAGCCGCGTGCGACGATGGCTGTGAGGCGCAATGCAGCCAAACGTGGTTTTGCCCGCCGGGGTCGCGGGTGACACGGTGGTCCCCATGCTGTTTTATGGCAAGGTGAAAAGCTGCCATGGAACCCGCCCCGGCGTTGCCCGAATAGCGGAAAGACATCGGCGGAAACACTATCTCCGCCGGTATTGCGCCTTCGTAATTTCTCGCGAATGCACCGTGGTTTTCGCGGCGCGGTGCCGATCCATGTGTGAATGCGCACATCGCGCGGCTTGCTGGAATGCCAGTTTGCGCGGCACCGCGAGGCTGATTGTCCTGCGGCAGTTGCACAAGGGCTGAACACTTGCGGGATTACACAATGCACATATCGCTTCCGGGCCAGATGCGGGCTCATCTTGCAGGCGCGGCGCTGGCGGTCTTGGCCTGCTTGCCTGCGCCTTTGGCCCATGCCCTCGAGATAACGCCCGACCCCAACACCTTCGCCGCCACGCAGGTGCTGCCGGTCACACCGTCGCAGGTCAACTGGAACCTGTCACGCCTCAACCCCAAGACCAGCGGCGGCGAGGGCGTCGTGGCCTGGGCGCTGCTGGGGCCGACGGACCTGCCATCATCAAGCAAGGTGCGCACCGCATGGCTGGAGCGGGAAATCACCCGCATGCATGACAAGCTCGGCAACAAGGACAGGATAAGTGTCAGCATGCCGCGGCATTTTGAGCCTGTGAGCATTGGCGGCTCGAACGGATTCAGCGGTCAG
>JANLPP010000024.1:0-10922 GCA_031367295.1 Hyphomicrobiales bacterium
GCCCGGCTTGCCGGATCAAAAACAATGTCTTTCAGCGCCACCATCGGCCGCCCGTCAAACTCCACCGGTCCGACGAGGAAAGACGAGCCATAAGCCGTCCAGCGCATGTCGTTGAAGGGCAGGGGATGCGCGCGCCAGTAGCCGTCGGGCGGATAGACGACGAGAATTTCTTCCGCCCGCTCGCGGTAAAGGCGCCACAGCTGCACCAGATGCAGGCCCTCAACCGTCTTGTCGCCCACCCGGAAAGGCACCGAGGCGGGCCGCCAGAAACCCGGATAGGTGTAGCCGGTCAGCCAGTATTCCGTGGTCTCCCAAAAGGTGACGCGCTTTGCGGTGGAGATGTAATTGGGGTCGTGGGTCATATCGCAACTGGAAAAATCCGGGGCCCAGCGGTCACTGACGATGGTGTTGATGAAGGCCGGATGCACCGCCTGGATGCGGAACTGGCGCACCAGCGGTGAGGTGAATTCGAGATGTATATTATCCTTCTCGGCGCAGAGATCTGGCGTGTTTTTGTTGACAAGATCGACAGCAAGTTCGGGAGGCGACTGTGCCTGCGCGGCGCAGAGGCTGGCCACAAAAACCAAAGCGCTCAAAAATCGCAACATCAGGTCACTCCAGCTTTGCCTGCGCCAATGGCGCGGATTTCCGGCGGCATGCTGAACTCCTCAGGAATGCCGCATAATTTTGCCCGCGCCAGCAGCGCGCCAAGCCAGGGCGAGGATGTCAGCACGGCATACGGCACCGCCAGCACAAATCCCGCCGTCAGCGGCAGTGACCAGAGCGCCAGCGCCGGGCTGATGTGCCAGTACAGCGCGAGCACGATCACGCCAAACAGCGTCTGCGGCCACAGGCCCTTCAGCGCCGTCTCCCAGGACAGCGCATGTGCATCACGCGATTGCCCGCTCCAGCCGACCGTGCGGCCAAACAACAGGCCAAGCATGAACAGCGCGGTGCGAAACGTGGTGACCGCTCCGAGCAGAAACGAGAACAGCAGCTCTGTCACGCAGCCCGCAGCAAAGCGCCAGCCGCCGCCATAGCGGGCAAGCTCGCCCTGGCTCAGCGCAATGTCGAGAAAGCCCGCGAGTTTTGGCGCGAGATACATCAGCAGGAAGGCCCCGTAGACACCAAGCGCCAGCCCGGCGGGAAACTCCGCCGCGCCCTTGGGAAACACGCCCTTCAAGGCCACAAGGGCAATAATCAGCGTCCAGGCCGGAATGCCGACAAACATCATGATTGCCCACAGCAGCTGAAACCGGCTCATGAATTTCAGGCCCGGCATGCCCAGCAGCCGCCAGTACTGCATGTTGCCCTGGCACCAGCGCAGGTCGCGCCGCGTGAATTCGAGGATGGTGGGCGGATTGTCCTCGTAGCTGCCGGTTTCCTCGGGCAGAACGCGCACTTCAAAACCGGCGCGGCGCAGCAGCACGGCCTCCAGCTGGTCATGCGACAGAATTTGCCCGCCCAGCGGGCCCCCGCCCGGAAGCACCGGCAGATCGCAATGGGCGGCAAAGGGCGCGATGCGCACCAGCGCGTTATGGCCCCAAAACGGCCCGCAGTCGCCCGCCCACCAGGCGCTGCCCATGGTATAGGCGCGCATGCCGTGGCGCATGCCAAACTGGAAAATGCGGGCAAAGGCCGACTGCGCCGGGGTGCCGACAACGAGGCTCTGCAACAGGCCAAGCTTCGGATATGCCTCCATAATGCGCACCATGCGCAGAATGGTCGCGCCCGCCATCAGGCTGTCAGCGTCGAGCGGCAGCATAAAATCAAAATCACCGCCCCAGCGCGCGCAGAAATCGCGCACATTGCCAGCCTTGTAGCCCGCGTTGTCATCACGCCGGCGGTAGTGCACTCGCGCGCCATCAGTGCCCGCACTTTGTTGCCACTGCGCAAACAACGCGTCTTCCTGCACGGCCACAACCGCCTCGCTGGTGTCACTCAGCGCAAAATAGCTGAAATGCGCGCCCTGCCCCGTGGCATCGAGGCTGGCCTTGACCGCCGCCAGCCGAAGAAAAGCGCGGCCCGGATCCTCGTTGCGCAAGGTCATCAGCACAGCAGTGCGCGCGGCCAGCGCGGACAGCCGGTCCCCCGCGCCGGCATAAGGCGCAACCTGGTCGAGCGCGTTGCGCGGACCCGGGCCATGCAGCAGCCACAGGCCGATCATCGCGTTCCAGAAGCCGAGCACGCTCCACGGCGCAGCAATGAGAAAGCACAGCAGGATCAGCGCGTCGATCAGCGTCCAGCCGCCCGCGCCCAAAACAATGGCCAGCGCCGCCGCCAGCAGCAGAAATGTAGTGCCATTGAGCGCACCCGCCAGCGCCCGGCGGCGCGTCAGCATGGCAGCGCCCTGAATGCCCGCCGGAGTCATCGGTGTGTTGGACGCGTGGGCGACCTGTGACATTGGTGATGGGTCTGACATAGTTTGGGCGGCGCGATTGCGCGGGACCATATGGGGCGGGGCGATGCAGGTCGAGACAAAAAGGCTGGATGAAAATGACAAATCCGTGTCGCGCGCCCTGTGGTTTGAGGCTAAGGACCGCGCTGCGCTGCGCAGCGAAACTCTTGGAGCGCTGGCGCTGGATTGCGTGCGGGTGCGAACGCAATGGTCCCTGATCAGCCGGGGCACCGAGCGGCTGGTGTTTGACGGCGAGGTTCCAACAAGCGTCGAGGTCCAGATGCGCGCGCCAATGCAGCAAGGCGATTTCAGCTTCCCGGTCAAATACGGCTATTGCGCCGTCGGGAAGGTTGAGGCGGGGCCCTCCGGCTGGCTCGGCAAAACGGTTTTTGTCCTGCATCCGCATCAGGATATTTTTGATGCGCCTTTGGGCATGCTGTCGGTAATTCCCGCAAACATTCCGCCGCGCCGTGCCGCGCTTGCCGCAAATATCGAGACAGCGCTGAATGCGTTGTGGGACAGTGGTGCCGGGCCGGGAGACCGCATCGCCGTCGTCGGCGCGGGTGTCGTCGGCCTGCTCGTGGCAGCGTTGGCGGCGCGCTTGCCGGGTGCTGAGGTGACAGTCATCGATGTCGCCGAGCAGCGGCGCAGCGTGGCAAATCAAATCGGCGCGCAGTTCCGCCATGCAGGCGAGATGCCGGAGGCAAATGCCGACATCGTGTTCCACACCAGCGCCTCCAGCGCCGGGTTGACCACCGCGCTCGCCTGCGCCGGGTTCGAGGCAACGGTGATTGAAATGAGCTGGTACGGCGCGCGGGGCGTCCACGCGCCGCTGGGCGAAGCCTTTCACAGCAGGCGGCTGAAGCTCATCGCCTCGCAGGTCGGCTACGTGGCACCCTCACGCCGCCCGCGCTGGAGCCATGCGCGGCGGCTGATGAAGGCGATTGAACTGCTGGACGATGCGCGGCTCGACGCGCTGATTACCGGGGAAGTCGCTTTTGCAGACCTGCCGGATGCCATGCCGGGGCTGCTCGCGCCACAGGCAGCAGGGTTGGCGACAGTGGTGCGATATTAGGCCGGAGCACCCAATCCGCGCCGCAAGGCCCGCTCAATCTCCCAGACTTCAGGCTCGACAAACCGCGCGGCAACGTGCTGGTCGGGGCGGATGAGATACACATTGCCATCGCCGTAGCGCAGCACCGCCTCGGCACCGACCGCATGCACCTGCGCCAGCCCGGCAACCGCAGGCGGGCGCGCGCCGCCAACCGACAGCAGGCAAAAGCTGCCGCCCAGCGCATGCAGCAGCCAGCCCTCGCCATGCGGCGCGTCAGGGCAGGGCATGCCGGGCGCGAGGCCCGCGCCGTGCAGGGCGGGTGTTTGCAAGGACAGCCCATCGAGCGAGCAGGGCTGCGACAGCCGCCCCGAATTCACCAGACGCCGCGCAAACGGCACCTGCGCCGCAAGGCCGAGCACAGCGTTCCGAAACGCCCGTTCCACACGCCCCTGCGGCGACATGAAATTTGTGGCGCGCGTCGAGTGCAAAATGTTTTCATCCGCGCCGCGCAGCCGCTCTTCGTTGTAGGTTTCAATCAGCGCCGTGCCTGCCTCGCCGCGCAAAACAGCCGCTAGCTTCCAGCAGAGATTGTCAACGTCCTGAATGCCGCCATTGCCGCCGCGCGCGCCAAACGGCGAGACGACATGCGCCGCATCGCCCGCGAAAATCACACGGCCGTGGACAAAGCGCTCCAGCCTGCGGCACTGGAAGGAATAAACCGAAACCCAGGCCAGCTCGAAAGCCCGCTCCCCCAGCATCGCCCTTATGCGCGCGATGACGCGCTCGGGCCTGCGCTCTTCATGCGGATCAGCGTCAGGCCCAAGCTGCAAATCAATGCGGTAAATATTATCGGGCTGCTTGTGCAGCAGCGCCGACTGGCCTTTGTGGAATGGCGGCTCGAACCAGAACCAGCGCTCGGAAGGAAACCCGGCGTCCATGCGAATATCGGCGATCAGAAAACGCTCCTCAAACGCCTGCCCGACGAAATCGAGGCCCAGCCCCGTGCGGATGGAGGAGCGCGCGCCATCACAGGCAAGCAGATAGTCAGCCGCAATCTCATATGCGCCCTCGGGCGCTTCAATCCGCGCCCGCACAGAACCGCTGTCCTGCGCCACATGCGCCACCCGGTTTTTCCAGCGCAGGTCAATCAGGCCGGGAAAATCAGCGCAGCGCTCAACCAGATATTGCTCGACGTAATATTGCTGCAGGTTGATGAAGGCGGGCATTTTGTGGCCGCGTTCAGGCAGCAGGTCAAAGCTGTAGACCTCCGTGTCGCGGTGAAACAGCCGCCCGACTTTCCAGGTCACGCCTTTGTCCACCATGCGCCCGCCAAGGCCAAGGCGGTCAAAGATTTCAAGTGTGCGTTTTGACCAGCAGATGGCGCGCGAGCCAACCGGCACCGTGTCGTTGTCATCGCAGACAATGCTGGCGACGCCGTGCAAGGCAAGGTCCACAGCGGCGGCAAGGCCGATGGGGCCAGCGCCCGCTATGAGGACTGGCGCGCGCGCGCCACTGCGCATGTGTGGCAGGGGGGCATCGGCATGCGGAAGCAGGGTATCGTGCGGCATGCAGGTCTACGCTGCCTTTGTCACAACCTGTTCAATCGCGCCAAACACCGAGCGCCCGGTCTTGTCCTTCATCTCGATCCGGACAGTGTCGCCAAAGTGCAGGAACGGTGTTTTTGCAGTTCCGTCAGCGATTGTCTCGATCATGCGCAGCTCGGCGATGCAGGAATGCCCGGCACCCGCAGCGTCGCGGTTTGAAACCGTGCCGGATCCCAGAATCGTGCCGGCACCAAGCGCCCGCGTTCTCGCCGCATGCAGGATCAGCGCCGGAAAGTCGAAATGCATGTCAATCCCGGCATTGGCACGGCCAAAGGCCTTGCCATTGAGGTCAACACAGAGCGGCAGGTGCAGGCGACCGCCATCCCAGGCCGCGCCGAGCTCATCGGGAGTTACCGCGACAGGTGAAAAAGCGCACGCGGGCTTGGACTGCACAAAGCCAAAGCCCTTTGCAAGCTCGGCGGGCACCAGCGCGCGCAGGGTCACGTCATTGACCAGCAGGATCAGCCGGATGGCGGCGGCGGCCTGTTGACGCGTTGCGCCCATGGGCACATCATCCACAATGACCGCAATCTCGGCTTCCATGTCCGCGCCGGCGGTCTCGTCAGCCAGCAGGATTGCATCGCGCGGCCCCGCGTTAGTGTCCGAGCCACCCTGGTACATCAACGGTTCAGTCAGACAGTCCGCAGGCATCTGCGCCCCGCGCGCCCGCCGCGCCAGTTCCGCATGGTTGAGATAGGCTGAGGCGTCGAGCCACTGGAAGGCGCGCGGCAGGGGAGCGGCACAGTCGTGCTCATGAAAACGGAAAGATGGCACTGCGGAGTGCTCCAGCTCTTCGGCAAGATCGCCAAGCCGCGGCCCCGCATGCGCCCAGTCGTCGAGCGCGTCCTGCAGCGTGCGGGCAATGCGCGCGGCGTCGGTTGCGCGGGTCAGATCGCGCGAGACAACAACGAGACGCCCGTCGCGCGTGCCGTCCCGGTGAGTTGCAAGTTTCATGGGCATTCCGCGCTTCTAAGGAACAGTAAGTGTGCCTTTCCAGACAGGCGAGGCACGGCAGACCAACAGGGGCACGCGCCGCAACCGCCTGTCAAGTCGCGCGGGTCGCCCGCAAGAAACTCAGCCGTGGCTTATGCCAGCGCCGTGCCTTCATCCGGCTTCAGCGCGCTGTCGATCGCGCTGGCCAGAACCTCGGGACTTTGCGCGCCCGACACGGCAAAGCGCCCGCCGATGATAAAGAAGGGTACTCCATTGACACCGAGTTTCTGCGCCGTCGCAATATCCTCGCTGACCGCGACCTTGTCCGACTCCCCCGCAAGAAGCTCTTTGACAAGCCCGGCATCCATGCCACTTTCGCCAGCAAGGCGGGCCAGCGTCGCTTGATCACCGATGTCCGCGCCTTCTTCAAAGAAAGCCTTGAACAGGCGTTCAACCACCGCGTCCTGTTTGCCCGCCGAAGCGGACCAGCGAATCAGCCGGTGCGCATCCAGCGTGTTGGGCGCGCGGGCAATCTTGTCGAAGGTGAAGGATATGCCAGTCTCGTGGCCGACGCTCTCGATGCGCCCGTAAATTTCGGCGACACGCTCCGCGCTGCCGAATTTTTTTTCCATATAAGCGCTGCGTTCAAGACC
Source organism: Hyphomicrobiales bacterium (assembly GCA_031367295.1). Classification (GTDB taxonomy): domain Bacteria; phylum Pseudomonadota; class Alphaproteobacteria; order Rhizobiales; family Beijerinckiaceae; genus JANLPP01. Next base: position 6,643 of record JANLPP010000024.1, read on the forward strand.
GCCGGACGGGATCGACGGATCAAGCTGATAGGGGCGCCAGCGCACCTCGACAGGCACCTCCGCCTTGAGCGCAAGCGCCATCTCAAGCTTGCGCTTGCCGACAAAACACCAAGGGCAGACCACGTCGGAGATGACGTCGATAGTGAGCGGGGCGGCGGTGGTCGGGCTGTTCAAGCGGGTCTCCATTCTTTGCCTGCATTGGTTGCAGCGCCGCGAATATCGAGGCCGCCTGCGGTATTTTGACGGCATTCGACGGCTAAAGTGGAATACCCCGCAACATTGATATAGCGCGCGGTGCCTGGCAGCGAGCGCGGTACGCGCCTGCCCTCGCGCGGGCTGGCAAGCACTGCGCTTTCTCCAAGGGCGTAAAGATCAATAATGCATTCCATTGCGCGAATGGACTGAAGCGGGGGCGGAATGACCGTGTCCAAATTGCGATGCATCAGTGTCAGGGACGCGAATGCGCGCGAAAGTTCGTCCAAGCCTCGGAAATCGTCCGCAAGGCTGGCGGGGGCAATGACATGAGCGCCGCCCGCGCGCTCCAGCGTTTGTGCGAAAGTCCGGCACTCAAACGGTCCGTGCAGCCACAGGGCGCCCGCTGAAATCCACGCGGCCATCGGGCCGCTGATGAGGCCCGCCAGCGTTACCGGGGCCAGCGTGGACAGCACGGGCGAGCCAACGCCGGGCAAGCACCGCAGCAAGGCCAATGCGCTTGCAGCTAGTTTGGCGGCACTATGCTCAACTGGCAGGAAGCCGACAGCGTTGCGCGTAAAAGTTACCGGCGCCAGCGACGCTGCCCCCTCATCCAGCGCCGCGCTGTCGCCTTCCTCATCCAGATTTACAATGCCATTGCCTGCCCCGGTGCCGCAGGTCGCGACCAGCCGCACTCCCGGCGCCGCAGCAGCTGCTGCCGCCAGCAGCGCTCGCACGTCGCCAAACTCATGCCCGCCTGCGCCAATCAGCGCGGTTGCGCCACAGGCGGCGCAGGCGTCGGCAAGGCCGGCAGGGCCAAAACCCAGCGGTGCCAGAGCGGTGCGCAGGCCCGCCCGCATCGTCGCCAGCGCCGCAATCAGCGTATGCGGGGAGGCTGCGCCGCTAACCAGCACGGTTGCGCCCGCGTCCAGTTCAAGCGCCGTCAGCCGGCCTGCAACACGTGACACTTCCGCGTTCAGGCCTGCAAAGGTCCAGCTCTGCGCATCCGGCGATCCCGCCAGCGCCAGCGCCTCAGGCCGCGATTGCGCAGCGCGCAGCAGCAGCGCGTCGAGTGTCATTGCGTCGAGCGCCGCCAGCGCCCGCGCTTCACCCGCACAGTCCGCGCGGACAAGCGCTGCGCCACTCACGGTGCCGCGCTCCACCAGCAATCGATATTTACCCCGAACAGGGGAAAGCGCGCGGGATGCATGATGCGCGAGGAATAGGCGATCCATTGCCCCGGCGTGTAAAACAGCGGCACGATATAGAAGCCCGACAGCAGCACCCGGTCATAGGCGCGCACGGCGGCGGTGAAATCCTCATGGCTTTGCGCGGCGAGAATCGCCTTGATCATGCCGTCAATGGCGGGCGACTGCGCGCCAGCCAGATTAAACGACCCTTCAATTATGGCGCTGGCAGAACCCCAGCGCCCGCGCTGCTCATTGCCCGGCGAAGGCGAGGCGGCCCACGTGCCGACCATCATGTCAAAATCATAGGTCTGGCGGCGGCGCTGGAACAGCGCTTCGTCGAGCAGGCGGATGCGCACCGCGACACCAATGCGCCGCAGCTGCTCGGCATAATTGAGCAGCAGCCGTTCCTGCCCCCGGTCCTCCGCAGGGATTTCAATCGTCACCGGCGTGCCGGTGGCTTTTTCCACCAGCACCGTTTCGCGCAGAACATATCCCGCCTCTGCCAGCAGCGCTAGCGCCCGGCGCGCCGGAGCACGGTCGCGGCCGGACCCGTCCGTGACTGGCGGCGTCCATGTGCCCTCCAGAATGTCAGGCCGCACGGCATCCGGCCAGGCTGCCAGAAGTCCGCGCTCGCGCGAGTCGGCTGGCCGCCCGGCGGAAGACAGCTCCGAATCGTCGTAAAAACTGCGTGAGCGCTTGTAGACTCCTGCGTAAATATTCGTGTTGATCCATTCAAAATCAAACACCATGGCCAGCGCCTCGCGCACCCGCACGTCTTTGAACAGCGGGCGGCGTGTGTTGAAGGCAATGCCATCCATGCCCTTGGGCAGGCCGAAGCTGATCGTTTCCCGGATCACGCGCCCGTCGGCCAGCGCCGGAAAATTATAGGCCTGTGTCCAGCGTGTCGGATCACTCTCGGGGCGGAAGTCGATCACGCCGGAGGCCATCGCCTCGTACCAGGTGTTGGTGTCGCGGAAATAGTCGAAGCGGATTTCGCCAAAATTGAACAGGCCGCGCATGACTGGCAGGTCTTTGCCCCAATAGTCCGGGTTGCGGGTCATTTTTACCTGCTCGCCGGGCTTGACCGCCGAAATCACATAGGGCCCGGAGCCGACAGGAATTGTCAGTGTGGTATTATCAAATGCTTCAGCATCGGTTTTGTGCTTTGGCAATATCGGCATGATCGCGAGGATCAGCGGCAGCTCGCGGTCATTGACGCCGGTCAGGTCATAGCGGACAGTATGGGCGTCCGGTGCCTCGGCCTTCTGCACCAGCTTGTAGGCGCTGCGCTGTTGCGGGCGGCCCTTGGCTTTCAGCAGCTCAAACGAAAACAGCACGTCTGCCGAAGTCAGCGGCGTGCCGTCCGAAAAGCGGGCGCGCGGGTCAAGGCGGAACAGCACGTAGGAACGCGCCGCGTCGGTCTCGATGCTTTCGGCCACCAGCCGGTACAGCGTGAACGGCTCGTCCAGCGAGCGCGTCATCAGGCCCTGAAACACGTTGCCGCTGAGCCCCTGCGCCGCTGACCCGGCGTTGAGATTATACGGATTGAGACTGTTGAACGCCCCGTAAAAGCCGATGGCGGCTGTGCCGCCCTTGGGCGCGTCCGGGTTCACATAAGGAAAATTCCTGAAATCAGGCGGCAGGGCAGGCTCGCCATGCATGGCAATACCATGCGAAACGATGGCTTGCGCCTGCGCCGACGCGGCTGGCAGGGCATAGGCCAACAACGCTGCCAACAGCGCTGGCAGACTGCGAATCATCTGGAATTTCATGGGGAGAAACTAGACGAATCGAAGCCTTTCGTCATTCCGCGCCGCCAGCCGCCCGCGATTTTTGGCCTGTCGGTCGCGCGCCCGCGCAGGCCTGTCCGGGTTGTGTTCGGCCAGAACTGCCAGATTCATCCAGTCCGGGCGTGCCAATCGCTTTCCTCCCATCACGCCAGCAGCGCTCAAAAGCCGCTGGAATCATTCAGCGTTAGGGGCTAAGAGACAGCCCGCCTGCTTTTGGCCTTTTTCCGCCAGCAAGGAGCGCAGACAAGCGTTTCTGGCATACGCCGCCCTTCCCGGGAGCGCAGACAGTTTTATTGGCGGCGCTGCAAAGCTTGCGCGGCGCTGCATCGAAAGGATGAATAATGGTTCCGTTTGCCACAGGTCCGCTGAAGCGCCCGCAGTTCGGGATGGTCGCAATAGTGCTTGCAGGCCTTGCCGGTTTTGCCGGAACCGCACTGGCGCAAAAGCAGCCGACCGCCCCGGCGGCACCCGCGCCTGCCGCGCCAGCGCCCGCAGCTCCGGTCCCGGCTGCGCCAGCGGCCCCGGCGCCAGCCGCTCCTGCTGGCCCGCAGGTTGTCGAACTTGTCGGCTCGCAGCCCGAATGGACCAAGGTCTGCGGCGTCAACCCCGACAATAAAAAGAAGGTCTGCTACACCACGCGCGATTTTGGCCAGCAGGTCGGCGAGCCGCCGGTGCTGGCGGTTGCCGTCTATGACGTGGAAGGCGAGGACAAGCGCCAGATACGCATTCTGATGCCGCTGGCCCTGCTGCTCAAGCCCGGCTTCCGCTTTGGGGTGGACAAAGGCGAGCGGCTTGAGGGCAAGTTCGCCATCTGCTTTCCCAACGGCTGCTTTGCCGAGGCGGAAATTGGCGGGCCAGTCATCAATTCGCTGAAAAAGGGCACAGTGCTGAGCGTCGTGGTGCGCAATCAGGTCAACAACGAAATTACCTTTTCGCTGCCGCTGAAAGATTTTGGCAAGGCGTTTGACGGCGCGGCGATCGACCCCAAGGTTCTCGAAGAGCAGCAGAAGCTGCTGCAGGAACAGCTGCAGAAAAAGGCCGAGGAAGAGCGCAAGGCGCTGGAAGGCGCGGCGGGCGGGCCTGCGCCAGCCCCGGCCCCCGCGCCAGC
>JANLPP010000025.1:0-10457 GCA_031367295.1 Hyphomicrobiales bacterium
GCGCGCCGGGAGGAAGCGACATGACCTGGGCACGGCGGGTTGCCTTGTTTACTGCCGCCTTCGCATGGGCGGCGCTGGCGTTGCAGTTCGCGCTCATCGTGGCGCGCATGACCGGGGAGGGCACGAGCTTTGGCGCGGCGGCCTGGCGGTTTCTCGGTTTTTTCACCATCCTGACCAATGGCGGCGTTGCGCTTGTGGCTACGGCTATGGTGCTGGGGCCGCAGTCTATGCTGGCCGGCCCCCGGGCACGGCTCGCAACAGCTTCTGCCATCGTCATCGTCGGCATCGTCTATTCGGTGGCACTGCGCGCCACATGGCAGCCAACCGGCTGGCAGGCGGTTGCCGACCACGCGCTGCACGACGTAACGCCGCCGATTTTTGCGCTGACCTGGCTGCTTGCAGGCCATGGCGCCCTGGCATGGCGTGACATTGGCTGGGCGCTCGCCGCGCCCTCACTCTATGTTGCCTACGCGCTGGCGCGCGGCGCGGTAGATGGCTGGTACGCCTACTGGTTTCTTGATGCGGGCGCGTTGAGCGCGGCCGCGATCGCGGGCAATCTTGCGGTTCTGCTGGCGGTTTTTTCGCTTGTGGCGGCGCTGCTGGTTGCGGTGGACCGCTGGCTGGCGCGTGCTGTTGGCGGTGCCGGGCAATGATCATGCCGCTCCAGCCGGGCGCGGCGGATGCAACTGTTGACGTCCTCATCCCTGTCGCCGTGGACATCGCCTATTCCTACCGGGTGCCAGCCACTCTCACCCTCTCCCCTGGTGATTTTGTCACTGTGCCGCTCGGGACGCGCGAGGTGACCGGCGTGGTCTGGCGCGCCGCTGACAATGCTGGCGGCGGCAACCTCAAGCTTGTCGCGGGCAAGCGCGACTTGCCGCCGCTGCCGGAAAACCTGCGCAAGCTGATAGACTGGACGGCGCGCTGGACGCTGGCGCCGCGTGGCATGGTTTTGCGTATGGCCACCACCGCGCCTGACAGCGCCGGACCGGAACCGGTGCGGCTGGGCGTGCGGCTGACCGGCCTCGTGCCCGAGCGCCTGACGCCGGCCCGCGAGCGCGTGCTGGCGGCAGGACTGGATGGCCTCGCAATGACAAAATCCGCGCTGGCAGAGCTGGCTGGCTGCGGCGTTGGCGTCATCAACAGCATGCTGGACGAAGGCGCGCTGGAGGCTGTGACGCTGGCGCCGGACAGCATCGCTGGCAGACCCGACGCCGGTTTTTGCGTGCCCGCGCTGGAGCCTTCCCAGGAGGCTGCGGCGCAGGCCTTGCGCGCGGCGACCCAGGCTGGAAAATTTTCGGTCACGCTGCTGGAAGGCGTCACCGGATCCGGCAAGACCGAAGTGTATTTTGAAGCCATTGCCGAAGCCTTGCGCGCCGGAAAGCAGGTGCTGGTGATGATGCCGGAGATTGCGCTGACCGCGCAATTCCTCGACCGCTTCGCCAAACGTTTTGGCGCGCGCCCGGGCGAGTGGCATTCCGGCGTCGCGGCCAGAAAACGCTCGCGCCTCTGGATGGGCGTTGCTGCGGGCGAGGTGCGCGTGGTGGCGGGCGCGCGCTCGGCGCTGTTCCTGCCTTTCGCGCAACTCGGCCTGATCATCGTCGATGAGGAGCACGAGGGCGCTTATAAACAGGAGGACGGCGTCGCCTACCACGCCCGCGACATCGCGGTGGTGCGCGGCCAGATTGAGGGCGCGCCGGTTATCCTCGCCTCCGCCACGCCCTCAATCGAAACGCGGGTCAACGCGCAGGCCGGGCGCTATCATCATGTGTGGCTGGCAAGCCGCTTTGGCGGGCGGGCCATGCCGCGCCTTGCCAGCATTGACCTGCGCGGCGACACGCTCGCGCGGGGCAGATGGATTTCACCCCGCCTTGCAAAGGAAGTCACAGACACCATTGCGCGCGGCGAGCAGGCGCTGCTGTTTCTCAACCGGCGCGGCTATGCGCCGCTGACGCTGTGCCGCGACTGCGCCCACCGGTTTCAATGCGCGCAATGCTCGGCCTCTCTGGTCGAGCACCGTTTTCGCCGCGCGCTGGTCTGCCATCATTGCGGCCATGTCGAACGCCGCCCGGACGCCTGCCCGAACTGCGAGGCGGTGGATAGTCTCGTGCCCTGCGGGCCGGGCGTCGAGCGGCTGGGCGAGGAAGTCGCAAAACTATTTCCGGAGGCGCGGGCGCTGGTGCTGTCGTCGGATTTTCCCGGCGGCACGGAGCGGTTGCGCGGCGAACTTGATGAGATCGCCAAGGGCGGTTTTGACATTATCATTGGCACGCAGCTTGTGGCCAAGGGCCACAATTTTCCGCTGCTGACACTTGTCGGCGTGATCGACGCAGACGTGGGGCTGGCCAACGGCGATCCGCGCGCGGCCGAACGCACCTTCCAGCTGCTGCAGCAGGTGACCGGCCGGGCCGGGCGCGGCGGCGAGCCGGGGCGCGGTTTTTTGCAGACTTTCCAGCCGGACCACCCAGTCATCCGCGCGCTGCTGTCGGGCGACAGCGAGAAGTTTTACACAGCCGAAACCGCCATGCGCGCGCAGGCCGCCCTGCCGCCGTTCGGGCGGCTGGCGGCGCTGATCGTTTCGGGCAGTGACCGCATTGCCGCCGAGACCCACGCCCGCGCGCTGGCCCGCGCTGCCCACGCGCTGCCGGCCAGCGGCCAATGGACCATTGCGCCGGCCGGTGGCCTGCCGGACGACAAGGATATTATCGTGCTTGGCCCGGCCGAGGCACCGATAGCCATGGTGCGCGGCAGGCACCGCTTCCGCCTGCTGGTCAAGGCCCCCAAAGCCGCCAACCTGCAAGGCTTTTTGCGGGCGATGCTGGCGCAGGCCCCGAAATCCACCGGCAACGTGCGGGTGCATGTGGACGTGGAGCCGCAGAGTTTCATGTGACTTTTGGGCGTGCGTCAAACCGGCGGCATGAGCCACTGCGGGTCCAGCCTGGTTTTGCCGCTAACCTGTCCAGTCAGCCGGCGCCGCTTTGCTACCGGTTCTTGCCCGGAACCCACAGCACATCGCCGTCTCCACCCGCGTTGGCATGGCGCGAGGCCACAAACAGAAAATCCGACAGGCGGTTGACATATTTGAGCGCCGCGTCACCGACGCTCTCGCCCGGCTGCTGCGCCAGCTCCACCATCAGCCGCTCGGCCCTCCGGCACACGGTGCGCGCCACATGCAGGCCCGCCGCCGCCGCCGAGCCGCCGGGCAGCACGAAGGAGCGCAGCGGTTTCAGCGCGCCGTTGAGGTCGTCGATTGCGCGCTCCAGCCGGTCCACCTGCGATTGCAGCACGCGCAGCTGCTCATGGGAGGGCGGCGGGTCCGAAACCGGCGTGCAAAGGTCCGCGCCAAGATCGAAAAGGTCGTTCTGTATGGCCGCCAGCAGCGCATCAAGCTTGCCCCCGCCGCCGGGCGCGCCAGTGGCCAGCCGCACCACGCCAATCGCCGCGTTGGTTTCGTCCACCGTGCCATAGGCCTCAATACGCAAATCAAACTTCGGCCGCCGCTCGCCATTGCCCAGCGCGGTGGTGCCCGCGTCTCCGGTGCGCGTGTAGATGCGGCTGAGGACAACCATCGGCTCAGCCCCGGAAATACAGCACGGCGAGGATAATCAGGATTGCCAGAAACTGCAGCCCGACGCGCCAGCGCATCAGCAACTGCGAGGTGCTGGAATTACCGGCCTTGAGCATGTTGAACAGGCCGAGGACAAGCACAATGGCGACAGCGCCAACGGCGATCAGGACAAGATTGCTGGACGTGAACATGCTGGGACCCGCGCTATACCTCCGGCTTCATGCCGCAAGATCAGCCACTACAGCATCCAGCAGCGGAAAACCTGCGGCACTGACGCGCAGGCGCTTGTCCGCGCCCGCCTCCAGCATGCCCTCGTCCTTGAGCGACTGCACACGCTGCCAGTCGAGCGGCTTGCCCGCGATCTCCTCAAAGCGCAGCGGGTCAATACCCTCTTTCAGGCGCAGGCCCATCAGCAGAAACTCGTCGCTCTGCTCCTCGCGGGTCAGCAGCTCGTCTTCAACCAGCCCGTGGCCCTGGCCTTCGACCGTCGTGCACCACATTTCGGGGTGTTTTTCGGTCGCCTGCGCCCGGCGTCCCTTGGCTGTGATCAAGCGGCCATGCGCGCCGGGGCCGATGCCCGCATATTCGCCATAGCGCCAGTAAACCAGATTGTGGCGGCTTTCGCCGCCGGGCCGCGCATGGTTTGACACCTCATAGGCGGGCATGCCGTGCTTGCCGGTGACGTCCTGCGTCACATCCCACAGCACGCGGGCGGCGTCGGCGTCGGGCACTATCAGCTTGCCGGCCCGGTGCAGGCGCTCGAACATTGTGTCCGGCTCAATGGTGAGCTGGTACAGCGACAAATGGTCAGCGGCACGGGAAATAGCTTCCTCAAGTTCGGCTTTCCAGGCTTGCGGGGTCTGGCCCGGGCGGGCGTAAATAAGGTCGAAGGAAAAGCGCTCGAATATGGCGGCCGCGACGCCCGCCGCAAACATGGCTTCCTTGGCTGTATGCAGCCGCCCCAGCGCCTTCAGGTCCGGGTCATTCAGCGCCTGCACGCCCAGCGACACGCGGTTGACGCCCGCCGCCTTGTAGCCCTTGAAGCGGCTGGCCTCGACACTGGTGGGGTTGGCCTCCAGCGTCACCTCCGCCCCGGGCGCGACGTTCCAGGCCGCGCCAATGGCATCGAGGATCGCCGAGACGGTCTCCGGCTTCATCAGCGATGGCGTGCCGCCGCCAATAAAAATGGATGATACTGTTTTTTTGCCCGTCAGCGCTTTGCGATGCGCGATTTCGGCCTTGAACGCCGCGACAAACCGCGCCTCATCAACCGGTGCCTGGCGCACATGGCTGTTGAAGTCGCAATACGGGCATTTTGACATGCAGAAGGGCCAATGGACGTAGACGCCAAAGCCCGGATCATAGCGGTGAATGCGGCTTCCCATTGGTCGTGTGTGACGGCTTTTGGAGAGATTCGCAAGGCTTTCACCGCAGGCAGCAAGGTACAGCGCCTTGCGGCGTGTCAAAACGCGGCGAGGCGGCAAGCGCCTGCGAATAGCTGTGTGTATCGCTTGCCGCTGCGTTGACCTGCCATTCGCGCAAAAGCTAAACTGCCGCATTCAAGCTTTTGATTGCGATCATGAACCCTGTGGAAATCAGCCTGTCGCTGGCGCGCCTCAATGCGGCGCTGGACCTGCTTGCCGCTGCCGCCGGGCGGCATGCTGGCGCGGAGGCCGAACGCCGGGCGCTGGCGGGCGAGCGCCACATCATGGAAGAGGACCGCGCCCGCCTTGCGGCAGAGCTGGACGAAAGCCTGGCGCGCCAGCGCGCACTTGAAGACGCGAGCGTGAGCGTGGAGGCGCGGCTTGACCGGCTTGGCGCTGCACTGCGCGGGCTCGCGCCTGGTAAAGAAGGGGCCCAGCCTTGACCTGCTTTTGCCAGGCTGCACGCGGATTTGCCCACAGGAGAGCGATGTGCCGCAGGTTTCCGTGACCATCGCCGGACGCGTTTACCAGCTCGCTTGTGGCGAGGGCGAGGAGGCGCGGCTGGAACAGCTGGCCAAAGTGGTCGACGCCAAGACCACGGAAATCCGCGAGGCGTTCGGCCAGATTGGCGACCAGCGCATCGCCGTCATGGCGGCGCTGACCCTGGCTGACGAGCTGGGCGAGGCGACACGCAGACTGGCCGCGGCGCAAGACGAGCTGGAGCGTGTGGAGGCCGGAATGCGTGAGCTGGAAGTGGCAGCGGCGGCGCAAACCCGTGTGCTGACGCACGACCTTGATGACGCGGCTCTGCGCATCGAGCAGATTGCGCAGGCGCTGAACCCGGCGTCTCGCGGCTGACTTGAGGTGAGTCTAGCGCGTGATGTCGCCCTGTGGAAACAGCCTTGGACCGCCGGCCTCCGGCCGGCTTTCAGTGCAGCTTTTCTCACGGCCGTCTTGGGTCGCTCAAAGCGGCCGGCCGGAGGCCGACGGTCCAAGGGTCGTCAACAGCAACGATTCCAGTCATCGACATCATGCTCTAGCGCACAAGAATATTGCGGAACTGCCAGGGGTCGCCGCTGTCAATGTCCTCGGCAAAAAAGCCGGGGCGGCCGTGCAGCGGCGTCCAGTCCGTGTAGACGCCGATGACCGGGCCCAGATACGGCATTTGCAGCGCAAGGCAGCGCCGGAAATCCATCTCGTCGGCCTCCACAATCCCCGCCTGCGGATTTTCGAGCGCCCAGACCATGCCCGCCATCACAGCGGAAGTCACCTGCATGCCGGTGGCATTCTGGTAGGGCGCAAGCCGGCGCGTTTCCTCAACCGACAGCTGCGAGCCGTACCAGTAGGCATTGCCCGCATGGCCGTAGAGCAGCACGCCAAGCTCGTCGCAACCGGTGGCAATTTCTTTTTCGCCGAGGATGTGAAACGTCTCCTGCGCCTTGCCCGCGCGGCCAAACATTTCGTGCAGTGACAGCACCGCGTCATTGCAGGGGTGATAGGCATAGTGGCATGTCGGTCGGTAGGCCGCCGCGCCGCTTTCATCGCGCACTGTCAGATAGTCAGCGATGGAAATCGCCTCGTTATGCGTGACCAGAAAACCAAATTGCGCGCCGGGAGTCGGGCACCACGACCGTATCCGCGTATTGGCGCCTGGCTGGTTGAGATAGATTGCCGCACCGCTGCCTGCCGCGTGCGTGCCCGTGTTGGCGGGCTGCCATTTTTCATGTGTGCCCCAGCCAAGCTCGGCGGGCTGGAGTCCCTCTGAAACAAAGCCTTCCACCGACCACGTGTTGACGAAGACATCACGCGGCTTTGGCTTCCTGGCGACCTGCGTGTCGCGCTCGGCGATGTGAATGCCTTTGACACCGAGGCGCTGCGCAAGGCCTGCCCATTCCGTCTGTGTCGCCGGCTCGTCGCGCGCATCGTGAAAATCAGCGGCGAGATTCAGCAGCGCCTGCTTGACGAACCACGCCACCATGCCCGGATTGGCGCCGCAGCAGGAAACCGCTGTCGGGCCGCCAGGTGATTTGCGCCGCGCTTCCAGCACCGTTTCGCGCAGCGCATAATTCGTGCGCGCCGAGGGGCTCGCCGCCTTGTCGAAATAGAATCCGGGCCATGGCTCGATCACCGTGTCAATATAGAGCGCGCCAAGCTCGCGGGCGAGTTCCATGATGGCGAGCGATGATGTGTCGACCGACAGGTTGACGCAGAAACCCTGGCCTTTTCCCGCTGTCAGCAATGGTGTCAGCACCTCGCGGTAATTGTCCCTGCCGAGCGCAACCTGCACGAAACGTATGCCGCGCTCGTCAAGCAGCTGGCGGTCAGCGTCGCTTGGATCGATGACCACGAAGTGCCGCTTGTCATAGTTGAAATGCCGTTCAATCAGCGGCAGCGTGCCTTTGCCGATTGACCCAAAACCGATCATCACAATTGCGCCGCCGATGCGCGCATGTATGGGCCAGTCCGTCATTTCATCCGCTCCGCAAGTGAGCGCGCCGCCGCGCGCAGGCTCGTGTTTCGCGATCTAAGAGCAAGCCCTTGCGCGCAGGTCAAGGGGCGGGGTGCGGTTGACATTTGTTGAAAGCGCGCGGGTGCAATCCGCTGCGCAAACATGTGCCGCATGCATGCGCCCGCCAATCCGCAATCCGGCGCCGGCGCGGCGCGTCGGCCACGCTTTGCCGACAGTTGCAGAAATCCGCGCAAACGCGCGTGTCCGCCGCGCAGCGTCATGCCGACACATCGGTGCGGTTGGCGAAAGCAATTTCAACTGGCCTGATCTTCGGCACTTCAAGCTGGCGGCCATCAGCGAGCGTGACGATTTGCGTGACGCATTCCTCTGGATCGAAGCCGAGCTGGCGCGCTTGCGCATGCGTCACGCATATATGGACGGCGCCAGTGTCAACGAGCGCCGAAATCTCGATGCTGGTTTTTTTGAACATGTTGGTGAGTTTTAAATCTGCTCTCGCCAGTCTCATCGCGCCGCTCCTGTCTTTGACGCGGCGCAAAGGCTGCTCCATCAGCGCAGGAAAATCACGCGGCAATCGCCAAAGCCGCAGCCACGCCGTCGCGTCGCCCGCTCCGCGCGCCCGTTGCGACAATCATGCCCCGCGCGCCCGCAAGCGCCCCCGGCGCGATCTCAAACCCCAGAAAGCGCGCGCGGTCCACCGGGCCGGGCAGGCTCAGCGCCTGCGTCAGCTTCGCTTCAAAACCGAAGCGCGCGTAATAGGGCGCGTCGCCGACCAGCAGTACGCACCTGTGGCCGCGCAGCGCGGCGGAGGCGAGCGCGTGGCGGATCAGCTTGCCGCCAAGCCCGAGCGAGCGGTGGCTCTCGGCGACCGCCAGCGGGCCAAGCAGCAGCGCGGGCGCGCCGCCCGCATTGATGTGCCAGAGCCGCAGCGTGCCGACAACATCGTCACCATCGAGCGCCACAAAGGCCAGCCCCTGCGCAGGCAGGCGGCCTTCCCGCAGACGTTCGCTGGTTTTTGTACCGCGCGCCGCGCCCAGGGCCTCATCAAGCAGGGCTTCGCGCGCCGCGAGGTGGCGCGGCTGTTCGGGCGCAAGGCGAATGTCGTCCGCCAGCGTGAAGGCGGGCAGGAAACGGGCTGCGGCGCTGCTGGCAGCGTGAATCATCGGGGTCATCGTGGCCTCCCTTTTGGGTGCGCAGGACAATCCTCGTACTGCGCGGGCGCAGCCGGTCGGGGCAATTGTGGGGCGGTGGTTGTCCCCCTCTCCCGTTTACGGGAGAGGGCTGGGGTGAGGGTGGTTGGGCAGACGCATTTCAATCTAGATTCGTCTGCGGCGCCGCCCTCATCCGGCCTTCGGCCACCTTCTCCCGCCTTGCGGGAGAAGGGAATCACGCCATCAGATCACATGCGTCTCCAGCGGCGGAAAGCCGTTGAAGCCGACGGCCGAATAGGTCGTCGTGTAGGCACCGGTGCCTTCAATCAGCACTTTCGCGCCGATCTCCAGACTGATGGGGAGATCGTAAGGCTCCTTCTCATACAGCACATCGACCGAATCGCAGGACGGACCGGCGATCACGCAAGGCTCCATCGCATCGCCATCGAACGCAGTGCGGATGGGATAGCGGATCATCTCGTCCATCGTCTCGGCGAGGCCATTGAACTTGCCGATGTCGAGATAGACCCAGCGCATTTTGTCCTCGTCCGCCTTCTTCGAGATCAGCACAACCTCCGCTTCGATGATGCCGGCGTTGCCCACCATGCCGCGGCCCGGCTCGATGATCGTTTCGGGAATACGGTTGCCGAAATGCTTGCGCAGCGACTTGAAAATCGCCTGCCCGTAGGCCTTCACCGCCGGCACGTCGCGCAGATATTTCGTCGGGAAACCGCCGCCCAGATTGACCATTTGCAGCGCAATGCCCTTCTCGGCCAGATCCTTGAAGATCGTGGCGGAAGACCGCAGCGCCGCGTCCCACATGCGCGGGTTGCGCTGCTGCGAGCCAACATGGAAGGACAGGCCGTAGGCGTTGAGCCCAAGGCGATGCGCATGTTCCAGCACGCGGCCGGCCATCTCCGGCACACAGCCGAATTTGCGCGACAGCGGCCATTCCGCGCCTTCCCCGTTGCAGAGGATACGGCAGAACACCTTTGAGCCGGGCGCAACGCGGGCGATCTTCTCGACCTCAGCCTCGCAGTCGACAGCAAACAGCCGGATGCCCAGCGCAAAGGCGCGGGCAATGTCCCGCTCTTTCTTGATGGTGTTGCCAAACGACAGGCGGTCGGGCGTGCAGCCGGTGGCCAGCACCTGCTCGATCTCGACAACCGAGGCGGTGTCAAAGCACGAGCCGAGACGCGCCAGCAGGTCGAGCACCGCCGGTTCCGGGTTCGCCTTGACGGCGTAGAACACGCGGGTGTCCGGCAGCGCCCTGGCGAAGGCGGCATAGTTGTCGCGCACCACCTCAAGGTCAACCACAAGGCATGGCCCGGTGTCCTTGCCAGCGTCGCGGCGGAGGCGGAGAAAGTCCTGAATGCGCTCGGTCATCGGCGTACCCTTTCGCGCGGCGCTTGTGCCGCGTTGGCGAATTGAAACTGTGCCGAGCCGCCCCCGGTCCCCCGCGCGATGGAAGCGCAAAAGTCCGATAGACCGCTCAACGCGGCTGGATTGCTCCAGCCAGTTAAAACGCCGTTGGCTATGCCGCTCCAGACAGCGCACAGCGCTGACCAAGAGTGTTCATAGCCATCGATTGGAAGGGATAACCCGACCGCACACCCGGCAAGATAGACAAGCCTCTTCATGACGCTGACCTTTGGAGGGTCAACAGAGACGAAAAAGCCCAGTCCGTCGTTGCTTCAAGTCGCGTCCCCCGTTTGGCGGGGTTCGCCGGTTCGCCTCCGGCTGCCGGTTTTACTCAGGCGGTTAACTGGCCTCTTGTCCAGATCCCCGCCCACCGACACACGACCACAGGCACGTGCGAAATTAGGGCAAGCGGATGCATATAATAA
>JANLPP010000052.1:0-7878 GCA_031367295.1 Hyphomicrobiales bacterium
GCGGCCAATGAAGCCCGCGAGCAAAATGACTGTCAGCAGATAGGGCAGCGCCTGTATCGCCTGCACCGGCACTTGCCCGATGCCCGGCAGCGAAACACCCTGCAGCCTTATCGCGGCGGCGTCCAAAAACCCGAACAGCAGGCAGGTGGCCAGCGCGGGCAGCGGCCGCCACTTGGCAAATACCAGCGCGGCCAGCGCGATAAACCCCTTGCCGGCTGTCATCTGGATGAGGAACTGCGCCGCCTGCGCCACCGACAGATAGGCGCCGCCCAGCCCACACAAAACCCCGCAGATAATGACGCTGGCATAGCGGATGCGGCGCACCGAAATGCCTGCGGTATCAACCGCCGCCGGGTTTTCGCCCGTGGCGCGCAAGCGCAGGCCGAAGCGGGTTTTGTACATGACCCACCAAGTCAGCGGCACAGCGGCAAAGGCGATATAGGTCAGCGCGTCATGGCCGGAAATCAGCGTGGCGTAAATGGGGCCGAGAACGGGCACGCCATGCAGCGCCTCGGCACCTGGCCACACCAGCGGCGTGAAGCGCGCTGCGCCATCAAGCGGCGGCGTGCGTCCGCCCTCGTGAAACCAGGCGTTGCCGAGCAGCGCGGTGAGGCCGACAGCGACCATGTTGATGGCGGTGCCCGAGACAATCTGGTTGCCGCGCTGATCGATGGACGCATAGCCATGCACCAACGACAGCGCGACGGCGACAAACATACCCGCCAGCAGGCCCAGCCACGCGCTGCCGGTGACATGCGCAACCGCCGCCGCCCCAAAGGCCGCGCCGAGCATCTTGCCCTCAAGCCCGATGTCGACAATGCCCGCCCGCTCCGACCACAAGCCGGCGAGGCAGCCGCAGAGCAGCGGCACGGACAGCCGCATGCCGGAGGCGAGGACGAAGGCAATGGCGTCAAAGTCCATCGCTCACTCCGCCGCCACAGCCGCGCGGCGCGGCGCGAGCAGGCGCGCCAGCGGCGCGCGGAACAGGCCTTCCAGCGCCCCGGCGAACAGCACGACGAGGCCCTGAATAACAACAATCATGTCGCGGCTGATCTTCGGCTTTTCAAACGCCAGCTCGGCACCGCCCTGATACAGCATGCCGAACAGCAGCGCCGCCAGTACAATGCCGAACGGATGGCCGCGCCCCATCAGGGCGACTGCAATGCCGACAAAGCCGTATCCGGAGGTGAACTCCAGCGCCAGCAGATGCCGGTTGCCCATCAGCTCGTTGACCGCCAGCCCGCCGGCCAGTGCGCCGGAAATCGC
The DNA here is from genome assembly GCA_031367295.1 of Hyphomicrobiales bacterium. Classification (GTDB taxonomy): domain Bacteria; phylum Pseudomonadota; class Alphaproteobacteria; order Rhizobiales; family Beijerinckiaceae; genus JANLPP01. Next base: position 1,267 of record JANLPP010000052.1, read on the forward strand.
CATGGCCACGATGGTGATGCGCGCGGGCGAAATACCGGCATAGACCGCCGCCGTGGCGCTCGCGCCAAAAGTGCGGATTTCATAACCGAGGCGCGTGCGCCAGATCAGCCGCCAGACGAAAAACGCGGCGGCAAGCGCGAAGACAAAACTGAAATTCAGCGGCGTGTCCGGCACCTTGACGCCCAGCGCCTGCCACAGCGCGTTGAGCTGCGGCACGTTGGACTGCGCCGCAAACTCAGGCGTCTCCGTGTTCATCTGGCCCGGCAGGCGCATGACGCTGACCAGCAGATAAGACATCAGCGTCGCCGCCAGCCAGTTGAACATGATGGTGGTGATGACGATATGGCTGCCGCGCTTCGCCTGCAAATACCCCGGCACAACCGCCCAGGCCGCGCCAAAGGCGGTGGCCGCAGCAATACCGAGCGGCATGAGAATGAAACCGGGCAGAAATTGCAGATGCAGGCAGACCAGCGCCGCGCCAAGGCCGGCGATATAGGCCTGCCCCTCGCCGCCGATGTTGAACAGCCCGGCCTGAAACGCCACCGCCACCGCAAGGCCGGTGAAGATGAAATTGGTGGTATAGAACAGCGTGTAGCCAAGGCCGTAAAGACTGCCGAGACTTCCTGTTATCAGCAGCCGTGTCGCCGCCAGCGGGTCTTCGCCGATGGCCAGTACCACGAGGCCCGAGATAACAAAGGCGGCGACGACATTGATCAGCGGCAGCAGCGCCACATCGGCCCAGCGCGGCAGCGGCGCAATCTGGCTCATGCGGGCGGCGGCAGCATGATGCGGCCCTCAGTATCCTGCGGGAAGAAGGGGTTCCACGCCACTTCCCACATGTGGCCGTCGGGATCGGCGAAGTAGCCGGAATAGCCGCCCCAGAACACGTCCTGCGGCTTTTTGAGCGCCTTTGCGCCGCAGCTGAGTGCATGGGCAAACACCTTGTCTACCGCCGCTTTGCTGGCGGCATTGTAGGCGAGCGACAGGGCGGAAAAGCCAGTGGGGGTATCTGCAACCTCGGCGTCATGGGCAAGATCGCTGCGCCCGAACAGCGCGAGAACTGTGCCGTTGCCCTGAAAAAATGTTACGCCCTCCTGACTGGCGGAAGAGGCCTGCCAGCCAAGCTTTTCGTAAAACATGCGCGCCCGCTGCATGTCCGCGACGCCAAGTGTCACGATGTTGATCCGCCCGTTCATCATGCCGCCGCCTCGCTCACGCCCGCCATCAGCAGCCCCAGATCCTGCGCGTTGGTCTTGCCGGGATCACGCTCGCCTGTAATCCGCCCGCCACACATCACGAGGATACGGTCGGACAGCGCCATGATTTCGTCAAGCTCCACCGACACCAGCAAAATCGCTTTGCCCGCGTCACGCAAAGCGATCAGGCGCTTGTGGATGAACTCGATTGCGCCAATGTCAACGCCGCGCGTCGGCTGGCCCACCAGCAGCACTTTTGGGTCACGCTCGATCTCGCGCGAGAGGACGATTTTCTGCTGGTTGCCGCCGGAAAAATTCGCCGTTTTCAGGCGGCAGTCGGCCGGCTGGATGTCATATTGCGCGATCTTGCCTTGCGCGGCGCGGCGGATTGCATCGAGGTTCAGGTTGCCCGGCCCGCCATACTCGCGCGAGCGGTGATAGCCGAGAATGGAATTTTCATATTCCTCAAACGGCAGTACGAGCCCCATATGGTGGCGGTCCTCGGGCACATGCGCGGTGCCGCGTGCCCGCATCTGTGCGGCGTCATCGCGGGTGACGTCTGCGCCCATGACAGAGATTGTTCCGGTCGTTGGCAGGCGGATGCCGGCCAGAGTCTGCAGCAGTTCCGACTGGCCATTGCCGGCTACCCCGGCGACACCGACAATCTCGCCGGCGCGCAGGTCAAATGACACATTGTCGAGCAGCGTCACGCCGCGCGCGTCCCGAACAGTCAGGCCGCGCGCCTCCAGCAAAACAGGGCCAGGCTGGGCCGCGCCCTTGTCGATGCGCAGCAGCACTTTGCGGCCAACCATCGCGTCTGCGAGTTCGGCAGGGCTGGTCCTTGCAGTCTCAAAATCGGCGGCCATCTCGCCGCGCCGCATGACTGACACGCGGTCGCTCACCGCCATGATTTCGCGCAGTTTATGGGTGATCAGCAGCACTGTCTTGCCCTGCGCTTTCAAGACGCGCAGCATGTCGAACAATTGATCCGCCTCTGGCGGCGTCAGCACGGCGGTCGGCTCGTCGAGAATGAGAATATTCGCGCCGCGCACCAGCGCTTTGAGAATCTCGACGCGCTGTTGCAAGCCAACCGGCAGATCGCAGATCATCGCGTCGGCATCAACCCCAAGGCCATAGTCGCGCGCCAGCTGCTTCAGCCGCGCCCGCACTGCGCCGGCACCCCTGGCGAGCAGCGGCCCGCCTTCCGCGCCGAGCATCACATTGTCGAGCACGCTCAGCGTATCGACCAGCATGAAATGCTGATGCACCATGCCGATGCCGAGTTCGATGGCCTCGCGCGGCGAGCGGATGCGGGCGGGCTTGCCGCCGACGAAAATCTCGCCGCTGTCTGCTTCGTAAAAGCCATAGAGAATCGACATCAGCGTGGATTTGCCCGCGCCGTTTTCGCCGACAATGCCGTGGATGGAGCCGGGCGCGACACTCAGGTTGACATCGCGATTAGCCCGCACCGCGCCGAAGCTTTTGTCGATGTGGCGGAGCTCGATGGCGGGGAACGAGGTCACTGCGGCGATCCGTGTCGTGATCCCTTCTCCCGCTTGCGGGAGAAGGTGGCGCGCAGCGCCGGATGAGGGCGGTCGGGCCGGGTATTTTTTCAGAGTTGGCGCGGCCCGGCCGCCCTCACCCTGGCCCTCTCCCGCTTCGCGGGGGAGGGGACAGATTCGTCAAATCACGGGCACTTCGAATCCGACATGAAATCATGCACCACAATAGCGCCCGAGATGATGTCCGCCATCGCCTTCTCAGCCGCCGCTTTGGCCTCCGCGCTCACCAGCGCCTTGTTGTTGTCATCCATGGCAAAACCGACGCCGCCCTCTTTCAGGCCAAGCACCGAGAATCCCGCCTTCCAGGTGCCTGCCTTGGCATCGGCAAACACCTTGTAGGTGGCAGTATCGACACGCTTCAGCATCGAGGTCAGCACCTTGCCCGGAAACAGGCCGTTCTGGTTCGAGTCGACGCCGATGCCAAGCTTGCCCGCGTCCGCCGCCGCGCGCAGCACGCCGACGCCGGTGCCGCCGGCCGCGTGATAGACCACATCCGCGCCCTGCGATATCTGCGACTTGGCCAGCTCGCCGCCCTTGACCGGATCATTCCAGGCCGCGCCTGTCGTGCCGGTCATGTTCTGGAACACTTCGGCTTTGGCGTTGGCGTATTTGACGCCCTGCACATAGCCGCAGGCAAAGCGGCGGATCAGCGGAATATCCATGCCGCCGACGAAGCCGACCTTGCCGGTCTTGGAGGCGCTGGCGGCCAGAATGCCGACAAGGAACGAGCCTTCCTGCTCCTTGAACACGACGGACTGCACATTGGGCTTTTCCACCACCATGTCGATGATGGAAAACTGCGTCTTTGGAAATTCGTCGGCAACTTTCGCCAGCGCGGTCGCCTGGCTGAAGCCAACGGCGAGAATGGGGTTGAAGCCGTCTGTCGCGAACTTGCGCATCGCCTGTTCGCGCTGCGCGTCGTTCTGGATTTCGAAGTCGCGGAACTCGATGCCGGTGTCGGCCTTGAATTTCTGCGCGCCGTTGAAGACGCCCTCGTTAAAGGATTTGTCGAACTTGCCGCCGATGTCATAGATAATGGCGGGCTTGATGTCGGCGGCCAGCGCCGGAACGGCTGCGGCCAAAGCCGCGAGCGCAACGCCAAACGTCATGGCAGCGCGCGAAAAACTCGTGTTCATGCAAAACTCTCCCTTGGCAAACCCGCTTCGCCTCAAGCCATATGGCGGCGCGTCAGACCTCAAGGATGGCACGGCGCGGCGGCTTGGCCAAGCAGAATAAACAGGCCAGCGGTCCGGCGCGGCTGGCCAACAAGCCGGTTTCACAAATAGCAAGAGCGTGCCAGACTGCCCCCTGGCAAGCTCAGCCACACCCGGGAGAGACGGCGTGATATTTTACTGGTTCAAACGTTTTGTCCGCTGCCTGCCACTCGTCTTGCTGCTGTTTCCGCTCCCCGCTTCTGCCAGAGACGGCCATGTCGAAGTCGACGCCGAGCTGGTTATCGCGGTGGATGTGTCCTACTCGATGGACCAGGAGGAGCAACGTCTGCAGCGGGCAGGCTATATTGCCGCGCTCACTTCGCCCGAATTCCTCGACTCGCTGAAAAATGGCGCGCAGGGCAAGATCGCCATCGCCTACATGGAATGGGCGGGCGCCGCAGACCAGGAAATCATCATGCCCTGGATGCTCATTGACGGGGCCGAAGCCGCGAGGGCTTTTGCTGACACGCTGGTGCAGGTGCCGTTGCGGCGCGCCAGCCGTACCTCGATTTCCGGCGGCATCGACAAGGCGGCGCGGATGTTTGTCAACAATGGTTTCAAGGCGCCGCGCCTGATCATTGACGTGTCGGGCGACGGCCCCAACAACAATGGACGCCTCGTCACCGAGGCGCGTGACGACGCGGTGGCCGGTGGCATCATCATCAACGGCCTGCCGCTGGTGGACATCCGGCCCTATAACAGCCCGATGGATATACAGGAGCTGGACTGGTATTACGCCGACTGCGTCATCGGCGGGCCCGGTGCCTTCATGATTCCGATCAACAGCCGCCAGAAGTTTATTGACGCGACCCGCACCAAACTGGTACTGGAAATCTCGATGCCCATGCCGCCCGTGGAGCCGCTTATCAAGCCCGCTACCGCAGCAGAACCCCGGGTTCCCTGCACCATTGGGGAGACCCTGTGGAAACGCTGGCGAAGCAATTGAGTGCAGCGCCTGCCCGTGCGCTGCTCATTGCGCCGTATTGGGGTGCCCGGAAAAAGCTGCACGGGGTAATATGCTGCCTCCGGTCTGCAAAGGGCGCGAGCATGGCAAGGTCATACGCAAACGCTCCATTGCGGAGCAAAAGGCGAGGGTGGCCGCCGAGGCATTGCAGCGCGGGCAGAGCATTTTCAAAGCGGCAGGACCAATCGCGGCAAAGGCATGTTTTCCTCGCCGACCGGTCCTGTCAGCACTTGCCACATCAGGTTCACGACGGACTCTTGCTGGACAACTGCCGCGCAGTCCGTGTTTAATAGCCAGACTGCGAGGGACCATGCCGACCATTGCCACGCCAAAGCTCACGTCCTTGATTGAAGCGATCTTCCGCGCCAATGGCTCGTCGCCTGCCGAGGCAGGGCGCATTGCCAGATACCTCGTCGGCGCCAACCTCACCGGGCATGATTCGCATGGCGTCATCCGCGTGCCGCTGTACGTGCGCTGGCAACGCGAGGGCGAGGTGGTGACGGACCAGACCATCACGCTGCCGGTTGATGCGCCGTCTTTCGCTGTAGTCGATGGCCGGTTTGGCTTTGGCCAGACAGTTGCGCCGCTTGCCGTGCAGATTGGCATCGACAAGTGCCGGGCACAGGGCCTGTCAGCCGTGGCGCTGCGCAGCGCCGGGCATATTGGCCGGGTGGGCGACTGGGCCGAGATGGCGGCGGCGGCGGGACTTGTCTCGGTGCATTTCGTCAATGCGCCGGGGGCCAACCTCGTCGCGCCGTTTGGCGGGACGGAGCGGCGCTTTTCCACCGCGCCATTTTGCGCGGGCGTGCCGGTGGCCGGGCGCGCGCCCGTCATTCTCGATTTCGCCACCTCGATGGTGGCCGAAGGCAAGGTGCTGGTGGCGAGCCTTGGCGGCAAGGCGCTGCCCGAGGGCGCGCTGATCAGCCCGCAGGGCGCGCTCAGCACCAATCCGGCAACCCTCTACGGCCCGCTGGCGGATAACCCCGCGCGGGAGTCGAGCAAGGGGCCGGGCGCCATCCGCGCCTTTGGCGACCACAAGGGCTCCGGCCTCGCCTTCATGTGCGAGCTGCTTGGCGGCGCGCTCACCGGCACCGGCACGCCCTCAGCGCAGCAGCGGCGTTTTGCCAATGGCATGCTGTCGTTTTATGTCGATCCGGCGCGCTTTGATGTGGCGGATTATTTTCCGGGCGAGGTGGCGCGCTATGCCGCTTACGTCAAAAGCGCGCGGCCCGCTCAGGCCGGCGGCGAAGTGCTGCTGCCGGGCGAGATGGAGCAGCGCTTGCGGACAGAGCGGGTTGCCAGCGGTGTGCCGCTGAGCGCGGCGGTGTGGGAGTCGATCCTTGCCGCTGCCGCTGTCGCGGGGGTGGAGCCTGCCGCGATCGAGGCGGCTGGGGCATAGCGAGCCTGCTGCCCCGCCAAACCAGAACCGGCCCGGTTCACCCCGCGTGCATTCTCGCACAGCAGCCTTTTGCGCGCTCCCCTAGTGTCCAGTTCATCGGCGGAGACAAACCCCGCCGCCCTCACAAAGGCGCACCATCCCGGACGCCGGACACGCAGAAACAGGAGCTTACAATGACAACTTTCTTCAAGAAGACCCTCGCCGCCACCCTGACTGCCGCAGTTCTGGCTGGCTCACTCGCAGCAACCCCGGCCTCTGCCAGGGATGGCCAGAACGC
>JANLPP010000055.1:0-15966 GCA_031367295.1 Hyphomicrobiales bacterium
GGCCGCTCCTCAAATTATATTATTCCGGATTTTTTGCCGCCCACTCGATCATGAGGAGTTTGGGCGAGGGTCTCATTAGATTAGCCCGCGAGCAAGTCCGAAACCTTGACGATATCATTAAAATATCTACTGGAAACTCGGCGTCATTGAAACCGGGCATGTTCATTTTTCGCCTTTCGCAAAATTTGGATAGGACGCTAACGGTAACTCTTTCTCCTCAGAACGGAGGCAGCGGTGTACACGAAAGCTTCTGGCTAAATTTTGCTGATTTTCTAGAGCGCCTTTCTGTAAATGCGGTTCAAACTGGCGCGCCCGACGCAAACATTTTTGTTGCCGGTGTTCATGAGTTTGTGTCGATCCTAAAACCAGATTCGACGAGGCGGAGCGTATGGTACTCCGCGTTGAGAAATGAAATAAATTATCAACATAAGCATGGAGTATGGTTTCCACAAAAATACACAAAAAACATAAATAATAATATTTTGAATATGCATCATGTTAATTCTAAATCAATTAGACTTGATATTTCGCGGAGTAAATTTCCAATAGAATCTTTTGTAGCGGCCTCGCATTTTTTAGCATCATTGAACTATGATCTTGCAGATTTTATCGCCGAACGCTCGACATCTTCCCTAGCGTTTGGAGCCAAATGGCGAAGATTAAAATCACTTTTTTAGGCGTAATTTTGAATTGCGAGCAGGAATTACGGGGACATGATACTGGACTGCACCCCTCGCCTGAGACACGTTCAAATCAGGGACGTGGCGGTTTCGTCTTTTTGCAGGCCAGTTGCAGCAGCTTTGACAGGCGGCAAGGTCGCAGATGACAAGCGCCATCCGCAACCGAAACTACAACGCCTCCGGCCATTGCTGCGCGCTATGCATAACGGTCAGTATTTCAACAGTTGCCACAGTTACGCGATAGGGGACAATATAGGGCAGGCCGGAAATGACGAGTTCGCGGGTTGTTTTAATGCGCCCCGGGCGCCCGCTGGCCGGAAATTCGGCAAGCCCGTTGACCGATGCCACGATTTGCGCAACCACGCGCGCGGCTGCATCGGGATTATCTGCTGCGATATAGGCGCCGATTTGGTCGAGCCGGGCCAGCGCCCGCCGCGTCCAGACGATTGCGCGCGCGCTCATGAATGGCGTGTTGGCGTCGCATATTTTGCAACAACCTGCGCCACATCGGCAGCGCTGGCAAACTCGCCGCGGTCAGCCTCAGCAAGGCCAGCCTCGATTTCGGCAAGCTGCCAGGCTTCCCGCTCGACAAAATCCGTTATCGCCTGTGTTGCGACCCAGGCGCGCGAGCGGTCAAGTTTGCTGGCCAGCTGATCCAGCTTCCGAAAAGTATCGTCCGCCACCCGTACAGTGAAAGCGCTCATGGCCCGATCCTCATTGTGGTTCACTATGATTGTGAATGAACCGCACGCGGCTGTCAAGATTATCTCGCCAAAATGCTGGGAATTACGGTGACATGATACTGGACTGCACCCCTCGTCTGAGCCACGTTTAATTCAGGGACATGGCTGGTTCTGCCATTTTGGGGCGGTTGGTTGAGTGGCTGAGGCTTTCTTCGAATTCAACCGGCGGTTGGTAGCCGAGGGCTGAGTGGAGCCGCTCGGTATTGTAGACAGTATCGATGAAGTGTCCGATGTCTTGCCTTGCGTGGTCAAGGTCTTTGTACGCCGTGCCGTTGACCTCCTCGGTTTTCAGGGTTTTCATGAAGCTCTCTGCCTTGGCGTTGTCATAGGGGTTGGCAAGACGGCTCATGCTGATGGCAATCTGGCAGGTTGTCAGGCGCGCGGTATATTCGCCGCAGGCATATTGCACGCCCCGGTCGGAATGGTGGATCAGGCTGCCCGGCGCGGGGCCGCGCGCCGGCTTCCGGGATGCTCTCGACCATGCCAAGGACAATAACGCCATCAAGCAGGCTGCCAAGGAGCAGGCGGGCTTTTCCTCCGAGCGCGAGACCCAGTGCCGCGACTATGCGGGCGAAAGCACGTTTGGCTTTTGCGCGGCGCGGATAACCCAGGCCCGCGCCTTCGCGCTGCGGGCAAGAACGGCACAGCTGGCGGCCGCCGGCGTGGCGGAAAAAGTACAGAAACCGAAAAAGAAAAAGTAACGACCAGCGGCGCAGTACCAGTCACGCGCCGCGTTTGACCTGCCCTACTTTGCCGCCTTGACCGGGTCTTTGACTGCCTCAACCGTCGCAAACTCGACATTGTAATTCTCGCCATCCACTTTCTCGACCTTGCGGATGTAGATATTCTGAACGATGTCGCGCGTCGCCGGATCAATCGACACCGGGCCGCGCGGGCTGACCCAGCTCATGCCTTTCATTGCCTCTACCAGCGCCGCGCCACCCTCGCCTCCGGTTTTGCCCAGCGCCTGATACACAAGATGCAGCCCGTCATAGGCCGCCACACCAAAGAAACTCGGCCGCCCGCCGCCAGAAGCCTTTTTGTAGGCCTCGACAAAGGCCTTGTTTTCCGGCGAGGCATGCGCGGCTGAGTAGGGGCCTGCGGTGATCAATCCCAGCACGCCATCGCCCATGTCCTTGAGCTGGTCGTCATCGGTGACGTCGCCCGTCGCGATCACCCTGATGCCCGCCTTGTCAAGCTCGCGCTCCGCCACCTGCTTCATCAGCAGCGCGCCCTGCCCGGCTGGCACAAACAGGAACACCGCATCGGGCGCGAGATCCTTGACCTTCTGCAAAAACGGCGCAAATTCCGGCCCGCGCAGCGGCGCGCGGATTTCGCCGATGACCTCGCCACCACCCTTGGTGAAACGTTCCTTGAAGGCTTTTTCCGAATCGAGGCCGGGCGCGTAATCGGACACAAAAGTCACAACTTTTTTGATCTTGTTGGCCAGCGCCCAGTCGGCCATCGGCACAGTTTCCTGCGCCAGGGTAAAGCTGGTGCGCACGATAAACGGCGACTGCTCGGTCACTATGGAGGTTGCCGCCGCCGTCACCAGCATCGGCGTTTTGCTTTGCGTTGCCAGCGGCGCAACCGCCATGGCCGAGGGCGTGATGCCAAAACCCGCAACCATGTCTACCTTGTCGTTGACAATCAGCTCCTGCGCCATGCGCCTGGAATTGTCCGGCAGGCTGGCGTCGTCTTTGACAAACAGCTCAATGGTCTTGCCCCCGGCGGTTGAGCCGTTCTGCGCCATGTACAGCCGCATGGCGGTTTCAATTTGCTTGCCAGTCGATGTCTGCTGGCCGGTGAGCGGAATGACGAGGCCGATTTTGAAGCTGCCGCCGGCCAGGGCAGGCGTGGCCAGCAAGGCAAGCGCGGCGCCGAGGGCAGTGATGTGCAGAGCGCGGCGGCGATCAACTATCTGGTTCATGTTTGTCCCCTCAAGAACGCTACGGGCTCGCGCGGCACCCTGCCTCGGCACCAGCTTAGCGCGCCATGCAAGCGGCGCGCAAACGATCATCGGCTGCTCACCAGGGCAATCGGTTGAAGGCGCGCGGCTGGGTTTCTTCCGTTCACCAGCCGCGCGGCTGCGGTCAAGCGCCGTCCGGCGCTTTGGCAACCTTTGCCACCCGCGCCCGCTTGCGCGTCCTGGCTTCCAGCCGTGGCCCCTCAATCAGCCGCACCAGCGCGCCGCGCAGGGTGCGGATGTCCTGCTCGGTCAGGCCTATGCGGTGGTAGATGTTGCGCATGTTGCGCCGCATGACCGGGGCCTTGCCGGGCGGCCTGAAAAAGCCGCGCTGGTCAAGCGCGCCCTCGAGATATTCAAAGAACGAATGCACCATCGCGCGGGGCGCTGGCGGCGAGCGGGCGACCATGTCGAACGGCGGCGCAACCCCGCTGCTGCTGCGCATCCATTCATAGCCGGTCAGCAGCACGGCCTGCGCCAGGTTGAGCGAGGCATAGGCCGGATTGACCGGGAAGGTGACGATAGCGTCGGCCAGCGCCACCTCGTCATTTTCCAGCCCGGTGCGCTCGGGGCCAAACAGCAGGCCGTGCTTCTCGCCTTGCTTGAGCCGCGCCGCGCTCTCGCCCATGGCCACATCCGGGCCGACAATGCGCTTGCCCTGGCCGCGTTCGCGCGCCGTCGTCGCCCACAGGAAATTGAGGTCCGCCACCGCGTCAGCAACACTGGCATACAGCGTCGCTTCTTCCAGAATATACACGGCGCCGGAGGCTGCGGCGTAAGCCCCCTTCTTCATCGCCTTCGAGCGCGGGCCGCCCGCCTTGGGCGCGACAAGGCGCAGATCCGACAGGCCAAAATTCGCCATCGCCCGCGCGCACATGCCGATGTTGACCGCCAGCTGCGGGCGCACCAGGATAATGGCCGGGCCACCCTTGAGGACAGGCTTGGTGTGGTCGGTGCCGGCGCCGGTCATGGGTCAGTCTTCGGCGGGATTGAACAGCGCGTCGATGTCGCGGGCGGCGCCAATGATGTTTACAATTTGGATTCTGTCGGAAAAACAGTGAAAAAAGATAATAACGGACTTGAAAGGAAAGCTGCGGAGTCCTTCGCGCAATTCGTTTCTGCGACGACCCAAATCAATCGGCGAATGCGCAAGGCGACGGCACTGTGCATCGATTTGCGCGATATGGCGTTCCGCCATTGCGGTATCCTTGTTCTCATCGACAATATAGTCAAAAATGGCATCGAGATCGCGCCGCGCACTTGTCATATAGATGAGACGACGCATTCAGCCCGCGACTCTCATTGCTTCGGCCCGCGCGCGAATTCCCGCAATAACCTCTTCGGAACTATGCGAACCGCCCTCAGCTATTGAAGCGTCAATCATCTCGCGCAGCGCCCTGCGCTTCTCTTCGCGCTCCTGCACCAGACGCAGGCCCTCGCGCATGATTTCGGTGGCCGAAGCGTAACGGCCTTCCTTGACGAGGCCCGCGATAAAGGCCTCCCAGTTTGCGCCGACGGATACGTTCATGCTCACGCTCCTGTTCAATGATATTCACTATCCCGATAACACGCTATGCGCATAACGCGCTATCAGCTTTTTTGCCGCCCCGCTTTGCTGCAACGCACCCTGATGCTATAGCGCCCCAAGCCGCATTGCCCCTGCCCCACCCAAAGGCCATCCCCATGCAAAAAATCAAAGTCGCCAATCCGGTCGTTGAGATGGACGGGGACGAGATGACGCGGATTATCTGGCATTTCATCAAGGAAAAGCTGATCCATCCCTGGCTTGATATTGACCTGAAATATTACGACCTCAGCGTCGAGCATCGCGACGCGACACGCGACCAGATCACTGTCGATTCGGCGCATGCCACGCAAAAATACGGCGTCGCGGTCAAGTGCGCGACCATCACGCCGGACGAGGCGCGGGTGAAGGAATTCAATCTGAAGGAAATGTGGAAGTCGCCTAACGGCACGATCCGCAACATTCTCGGCGGCACGATTTTCCGCGAGCCGATCATCTGCAAAAACGTGCCGCGCCTGGTGCCGGGCTGGACCCAGCCGATTATTGTGGGCCGCCACGCCTTCGGCGATCAGTACCGCGCCACCGATTTTAAGGTTCCGGGCAAAGGGCGGCTGACCATCAAGTTCGAGGGCGACGACGGCACAGTGATCGAGAAGGAAGTGTTTAAATATCCCGGTGCCGGTGTGGCGATGGCGATGTTTAATCTCGACGGCTCGATCCGCGAGTTTGCCCGCTCCACCTTCAACTACGGCCTCATCCGCAAATATCCGGTCTATCTCTCGACCAAAAACACCATTCTGAAAGCCTATGACGGGCGCTTCAAGGATTTGTTTCAGGAAATTTTTGACGCCGAGTTCAAGGGAAAATTCGCGGCGCTCGGCCTGACCTACGAGCACCGGCTGATTGACGATATGGTGGCCTCGGCGATGAAATGGTCCGGCGGCTATATCTGGGCCTGCAAGAATTACGACGGCGACGTGCAGTCCGACACAGTCGCGCAGGGCTTCGGTTCGCTGGGGCTGATGACATCAGTTCTGATGACTCCCGATGGCCAGACAGTTGAGGCCGAGGCGGCGCATGGCACTGTCACACGCCACTACCGCGAGCATCAGGCCGGCAAGGAAACCTCGACCAACTCGATCGCCTCGATTTTCGCCTGGACGCGCGGCCTGGCGCACCGCGCCAAGCTCGACGGCAATGCGGCGCTCGACAAGTTTGCGCATGCATTGGAGAAGGTCTGTGTCGATACGGTCGAGGCCGGGTTCATGACCAAGGATCTTGCACTGCTGGTGGGGCCGGAGCAAAAGTGGCTTTCGACCACCGGCTTCCTCGACAAGATCGACGCGAATTTGAGGAAAGTGATGGGGTGATCCCGGAAGCAGCCGGATTAGCGCAGCCTTGGACCGCCAGCCTCTGGCTGGCTCAAGGCGCGGCTTTGGCTGACTCAGTGCTTCATGGCCAGCGTCGACGCCGGCCGGAGGCCGGCGGTTCTGGATGCGCCGCGGGGAACCGCCTCAATCGTTGCCCTCTGACCAGTCACCCAGCTTTCCCAGCGCCGACGGCTGCGCCTCATAGGTTTGCGCAGCCGCGTTCCAGCGCCAGACGCCGCGCGCCGTGGTGATTGTGACCGTTGGCTTACGCCGGCGCGGCGCGCTGACCTCAGGCTGGTCCCGCGTGGTTGTCGTGACTGTCACCTCTATCCGCGCGTGGGCGGTGTGCGCGCCGGGCAGCGCGCGCATGACCGCCGTCTGTTTCAGGTCGCTGTCGCCGTCGATATGCGACTGATTCATTGAGAAGCCGCCGATCTCGGCAAAGCGCCCGCCCTGCACGCGGACCAGCGTGTCTTCCTCATAGGCCACGGTGTGGCTGTCGTGCGAATTGACCAGCACAAAGGCTGTGGCCATCGGCCCGAGCGCCAGAAGCGGCCGTTGCATGAGTGTGGTTGAGTCATCGCTGCGCACCTGGACAAGATCAAGCAGCCTGCCCTGTGGCCCCGCCTCGAACAGCGCCAGTGCCGCGACGCTCTCGCCCTTCTGCCCGCCAAACAGCGCCGCGAGCATTGGTTTGCCATCGCCCGTGACGCGCACGAATTTGACGCCGTCGAGAAAATAGCGCGCCGGCAGTTTTTCCGGGATTTTGAACCGCGCGGCCAGCGGGCGCAGTGGCGCAATGGCATCCGCGATGCGCCGCTCCGGCAGGTAAACCGGTTCGGCGAAAGTCTTTGCCGGATCAGCCGCCGCCGCGGCGCGGCGGATTTCAAGCTCGCTCTTCACCCCGGGAAAAACCAGCGCTGCAAGATCAGCCCACGTCCGCCCGCCGCCGCCGGGCACGGCTGCCTTCAGTTCCACATGCGCGGCAATCACCCCGGCTGCCGAAGCCGCAAAAGCAGTTTTTGCCGGGACGCCAAGCGCAAAAGCTGCGGCGAGGACGAGACAAGGACGACTCATGGTGTGTTCCCGGGTGGTGGATGCAGGACCGCTTATGCGCCCGGCAAACCCTGCCGGCAGCTGCGCTGGCGCACATCCAGACTGGCCTCGCCTCGCATCAGCTGGATAACCAGACCTGGCCAGATCACCCGCACAATCGTCTTTTCAATGCAAAATCTGCCCCAGAAACAACTTCGTGCGCTCGTGTTCCGGATTGGCGAAAAACGCGCCCGGCGCGTTGATCTCGACAATCTGGCCAAAATCCATGAAGATCACGCGGTCCGCCACCTGCCGGGCAAAGCCCATCTCATGCGTCACGCAGAGCATCGTCATGCCTTCCTGGGCGAGGCCCACCATCGTGTCGAGCACTTCCTTCACCATCTCCGGGTCGAGCGCCGAGGTCGGCTCGTCGAACAGCATGATTTTGGGACTCATGCACAGCGCGCGCGCAATCGCCACACGCTGCTGCTGGCCACCCGACAGCTGGCCGGGGTATTTTGCCGCCTGCTCGGGAATCTTGACGCGCGTCAGATAGTGCATGGCCACCTCCTCGGCCTCGCGCTTCGGCATTTTCTTGACCCAGACCAGCGCCAGCGTGCAGTTTTCCAGCACTGTCATGTGCGGAAACAGGTTGAACTGCTGGAACACCATGCCGACATCGCGGCGGATTTCGTCGATGCGCTTCAGGTCATTGGTCAGCATCGTGCCATCCACCGTCACCGAGCCCTGCTGAAATTCCTCCAGACGGTTGATGCAGCGGATCAGCGTCGATTTGCCTGATCCCGACGGGCCACAGATGACGATTTTTTCGCCGCGCGCCACGTCAAGGCTGATATCCTTCAGCACATGAAAATCACCGTACCATTTGTTCAGGCCCTTGATCGAGATCGCGGTCGCGTTGGTGATGGCGGCAGGTTTCAGGGCGGCCAGGTTTGTCATGTGCAAGGTCTCTCAACAGTTCAGCGCCGCCGCCCGGCAGCCAGCTTGCGCTCCATCATGAACGAATAGCGGGCCATGCCAAAGCTGAAGACAAAGTAGAAGGCGGCGGCGAAAATGTAGCCGGTGGTGGAGATGGTGGGACCGGCCCAGAGCGGATCAATGCGCCGCGTCTCGACCGCCTTCAAAAAATCAAACGCACCGATCGAGGCAATCAGCGTGGTGTCCTTGAACAGGCCGATGAATGTCGAGACAATGCCGGGGATAACCACGGTCAGCGCCTGCGGCAGGATGATGAGGCGCATCATCTGCCAGTAGCCAAGGCCCATGGCCATCGCGCCCTCATACTGGCCCTTGGGCATGGCCTGCAAGCCGCCGCGCACAATCTCGGCCATATAGGCGGCCGAGAACAGCGCGGTGGCAATGAAGGGCCGCGCCAGCGTGTCGGGCGTCAGATAATCCGGCACGAACAGCGGCAGCATGGTGTTGGCGAGAAACAGCACGGTGATGAAGGGCACGCCGCGCACCATTTCGATATAGGCGACGGACAGCGCCTTGACGAAAGGCATGTCGGAGCGGCGGCCCAGCGCCAGCAGAATGCCGGCGGGCAAGGAAAACACGATGCCAATCGCCGCGCACATAAGACTGACAAAAATGCCGCCCCACAGATTGGTCGGCACGCGCATCAGTCCGATGGCGGGAAGGCCAAACGCCAGCAGAAACGCCACAACCGGGTAGACGACAAAGAACAGCAGCGACGCCAATCCGCGGCGCGGCCCGCTTGGCCAGAGCAGCCAGGCGACGAGGCCCGCGCCCAGCGCCAGCATCAGGTCAATGCGCCAGCGCTCTGTTTGCGGATAGAACGTGTAGGTGAAAAACGGCAGGTTTTTTTCGATGAAGGACCAGCAGGCGCCCGCGCCATTAACGCGGCAAGGCACGCCATCGTCCGACACGAATATGGCGGCGGAGGTGAGATAGCGGACCAGCTCGATGGGATGCGCGAGGATCAGCAGACTCAGCGCCAGAAAGGTCAGGATTGACGAGGACGCTGAACCGAAAAACCGCTCGCCGATCCAGTAAAACGGCGCATGCGGGTTAAACGGCGGCGGGCGGTCCGGCGCCGGTTGCGGCAGGACATAGGGCGGTGCGGCAGGAAGGCCGGCGATGGCGGGAACGGCAAGTTCATCCATCGGCCTAGCGCTCCACCAGCGTCATGCGGGCGTTGTAGATATTCATGCCAAGCGAGGTGATGAGCGAAATCGCCAGATAAACCGCCATGGTCATGGCGACGATGGGGATCGCCGCGCCGGTGATGGTCAGCGTCGAGCCCATGAAGACATTGGCGAGTTCCGGAAACGCAATGAAAGTGCCGAGTGAAGAATTTTTGGTGAGGTTAAGATATTGGCTGGTCAGCGGCGGCGTGATGACGCGCAGCGCCTGCGGAATGACGACCAGTTTTAAGGCGGGCGAGGGCCGCAAGCCGAGGGCCGCTGCGGCCTCACTCTGGCCCTTTGACACCGACAGGATGCCCGCCCGCACAATTTCGGCAATGAACGCCGCCGTATAGAGCACCAGCCCCAGCAGCAGCGCGGCAAATTCGGGGAAAATTTGCAGGCCACCAATGAAATTGAAGCCCTTGAGTTTGGGATAGTCAAAACTGACCGGCTGGCCGCTGGCAAAATACGCCAGCAGCGGCAAGCCGAACAGCAATGCCAGCGCCACCAGCGCCACCGGCGATTGGGCGCCCGTTGCCGCCTGGCGGCGTCTGGCCCAGATCGTGAAGGCGATAGTTGCCACAACCGCCAGCGCAGCGGCAGCCACAATCATCCCGCTGCCCGGACCAAACACCGGCGAAGGCAAAAACAGCCCGCGGTTGTTGAGCGCGCCGCCGCCAGGCACCAGGATCGACTCGCGCGGCAAAGGCAGCGGCTTCAGCACGGCGTTGTACCAGAACAGCAATTGCAGCAGCAGCGGGACATTGCGCAGCCCCTCTACATAAATCGTCGCGAGTTTCGACACCAGCCAGTTGGTCGACAGCCGCGCGACGCCAATCGTGAAGCCCAGCAGCGTCGCCAGCACAATGCCGATGGCCGAGATGGCAAGCGTGTTCAACAGACCGACGAAGAAAACTCTGCCGTAAGTGGAAACACCCGCGGCGAAGGGAATGAAGGACTGCGATATGTCAAAGCCGGACAGCTGATTCCAGAAACCGAGGTCAATCAGGCCGGGCTTTTTGGCGAGCTTGTCGCTGAGATTGATGAAGGCGGCGTAGGCTGCAAGCCCAAGACCAAGAAACAGCGCCGCCTGAAAAGCGGCGCTGCGCACTTGCGGGTTGTTGAGGAGGGAGACGCGCGGTTTCATAAACGCGCCGCGTCGAACGCGCGCCAGCCCTCACCGTATCGGCGGCGCGTATTGCAAGCCGCCCTTGGTCCACAACGCGTTGACGCCGCGCTTGATCTTCAGCTTTGAGCCCTCGCCGAGATTCCTGTCGAAGACTTCGCCGTAATTGCCGACAAGCTTGATGATGCGGAAGGCCCAGTCATTGGTCAGCCCCATCGACTTGCCAAAGTCACCCTCAACCCCGAGCAGACGGCGGGTGTCCGGGTTTTTCGAGGCCAGCATCTCGTCCACATTCTTTGACGTGACGCCCTGCTCCTCCGCGCTGATCATGGCATAATGCGTCCAGCGCACCAGGTTGAACCATTGATCGTCGCCCTGCCGCACGGCGGCGCCCAGCGGCTCTTTCGAAATGATTTCGGGCAGCACCACATGCTCGTCCTGATTGGCGAGTTTCACCCGCTCCGCATAGAGGCCCGAGGCGTCGGTGGTGAAGGCGTCGCAGCGGCCGGTGTCATAGGCTTTCAGCGTCTCGTCGGCTTCCTTGAAAATCACCGGCTCGTATTTGAGGTTGTTGGCGCGGAAGAAATCGGCAAGGTTGAGTTCGGTCGTGGTGCCCTGCTGCACGCAGACCGAAGCGCCGTTGAGTTCCAGCGCCGAGGCGACGTTGAGCTTCTTGCGGACCATAAAACCCTGGCCGTCGTAATAATTGACGCTGGCCCACAACAGCCCCAGCTGCAATTCGCGCGAATGCGTCCAGGTACCGTTGCGGCTCAGCACATCGATCTCGCCGGTTTGCAGCGCGGTAAACCGGTCCTTGGCGTTGAGCGGCACAAATTTGACCTTGGTCGCATTATTGAAAATTGCCGCTGCCATGGCGCGGCAAAAATCGACGTCAAGCCCGGTCCAGGTGCCTTTGTCATCCGGCATGCCAAAGCCGGTCAGGCCGGGGTTCGAGCCGCAGGCGAGCATGCCGCGCTCCTTGACCTTGTCCAGCGTGGTGCCGCTGGCCGATGTGTGCGACAGGCCGATGGCCGCAACGGTGGCAGCGGCGACGAGAACTGATTTCATGCTGGTCTCCCTCTTTCTTGTCTTTGGCGCGCGGGCCCGGTGACGGGTCAGCAAGCAAGCTGTGCCCATCACACGCGCAAATCGTGCGACGGTCAAGCCAAAGCCATGAAAATCGTGGCGACATGCCGCTTGACCACGCCCTGTCGTCTGCGCCACGCTTGGCCGTACTCGTGCACTCATCCTGATGCGAAGGCGCAATGGCAAAGCTGACTGATGCAACCCGGAGCAAACTGCGCCCGCGCAGCAAACTCGTCTACGCCGGGCGGCGGGTGGAAGAACAGTTCGGTTTTGTCAACACGCCGATCTACCGGGGATCGACCGTGCTGTCCCCGACAGTGGCGGACCTCACCGCGCGCCAGTCGCGTTTTATCTACGGCACCATGGGCACGCCAACGACGCAGGCGCTTGAGGAGGCCTGGAGCGAGCTGTGCGGCGCGGCGGGCACCGCGCTCGCACCATCAGGTCTTGCCGCCATATCGCTGGCGCTGATGGCCGTGGTCAAATCCGGCGACCATATTCTCGTGACCGACAGCGTCTACCGGCCTGCCCGCAATTTTTGCGAGACGGTGCTGAAACGCATGGGCGTCGAGACGCAATATTATGATCCGGCGCTGGGCGCTGGCATTGCCGCGCTGCTGCGGGCCAACACCAGTGTGGTGTTTGTGGAAGCGCCGGGATCGCAATCGCTGGAAATGCAGGATGTGCCCGCTATTGCGGCGGCGGCGCACCAGCGCGGTGCCTGTGTCATCATGGACAATACGTGGGCGACACCGCTGTTCTTTCCGCCACATGAGCGCGGTGTTGATCTGGCCGTGGAGGCTGGCACAAAATATCTTTCCGGTCATAGCGATCTGCTGCTCGGCCTCGTCTCCGCCAATGCCAGCTACTGGCCGCGCCTGCGTTCGACGTTCGACGCCTTTGCCATGTGTGCCGGGCCAGAAGACGTTTTCCTCGCGCTGCGCGGCCTGCGCACGATGGAGCTGCGGCTGAAAGAGGCGGAGCGCCAGGCCCTCGCCATGGCGCATTGGCTGGCCGCGCGGCCCGAAGTGAAGGAGGTGCGCCACCCCGCCCTGCCCGCCTATGCCGGTCACGCCATCTGGAAACGCGATTTCTCCGGCTCCTCCGGCCTTTTCTCCGTCATTCTCCACCCCGCCCCGGCGGCTGCCGTGGCGGCGATGCTTGACGGGCTTGAGCTGTTTGGAATGGGCTATTCATGGGGCGGGTTCGAGAGCCTCGTCCTCCCGTTTGACTGCGCGTCGTACCGGACAGTCACACACTGGAATCCCGGCGGCCCGGCGCTGCGCTTCCAGATCGGGCTGGAAGATGTGGCGGACCTGCAGGGCGATCTTGACGCCGGGTTTGCAAGGCTGAGGTTGCAAGGCTGAGGGCTGGATAACGCGCGCACTTGTGCTATGTTTTCAGCATGACCGCCATCCCCCGAGAGCGCATGACCGTCGATGAGTTCCTTGTCTGGGCCGAGGGGCGGCAAGGGCGTTGGGAGCTGGAAGACGGGCAGGCAATGGCGATGTCGCCAGAACGCGTCCTGCATGCGCGCATCAAATATTACATGCAGTCCGCACTGGCGCGCGCCATCCGCAAGGCAATGGTGTCATGCCAGATGCTGCCGGATGGCATGACTGTCCGAATCAATGCGGAAATGGCCTTTGAGCCTGACGCCCTTGTGCATTGCGGCGCGGCGCTTCCAGACGATGCGGTTGAGGTCAGGACGCCCGTTATTGTGGTCGAAGTGCTTTCGGAAAGCACAGCGCGCCGCGACCATGGAACCAAGCTCAAAGGCTATTTTTCATTGCCATCGGTGCAACACTATCTCATTATCGACGCGGACAAGAAAATGATCATCCACCACAAGCGCGGCCCGGGCGCGCCCATTGAAACGATGATCATCAGCGCAGGTGTGATCCAGCTTGACCCACCCGGGCTGGCTGTGCCGGTCGACGACTTGTTCGGCGATCCTGCGGACCGCCCGCGCGGATAGTGCGGCTGGTTTTTGTGCCTGCATCCTGCGCAAACCCTGGTCTTTCCCGCCAAAATCATGCTAGGCTTACTTCATGCCCGCAATCCCCCAACAGCGCATGACCGTCGATGAGTTCCTCGTCTGGGGCGAGGGTCGGCCGGGGCGGCACGAGTTGCAGGACGGTCGGATTATTTCGATGTCGCCAGAGCGGCTGCGGCATCTTGAGGCGAAAAATGAGGCTCTGCGGGCTTTGGAGCGCGCCATCAAGACTGCAAGGCTGCCGTGCCGCGCAGTGCCCGACGGCGCAACTGTCCGCATCAACAACCAGACGGCTTTTGAGCCGGATGCAATGGTATACTGCGGTCCCCGTTTGCCAGGGCGATCAATAGAGATCCCGAGGCCCGTCATTGTTGTCGAAGTCCTGTCGGACAGCACGGCGCGGCGGGACGCGCATGAAAAACTGCTTGGCTATTTTACTGTCGCTTCCATCCATCACTACCTTATTGTTGACGCCGACAAACGCTGTGTCGTGCATCACAGGCGCGGCGCGGGCGACCTGATCGAGACACGGATTGTCCACACTGGCCTCATCAATCTTGCTCCGCCCGGGCTGAACCTGCCGGTCGAGGCGATGTTTGCCGAGCCGGACGGCGCCGATGAGGCGAGTGACTGAAAAGGGGCACACATGGACCTGCGGGTGGTTTGTGGGGTGGCTGGCGCGCTGGCCTGCCTGTCGTCGCCGCCCCGCCCGGCACTGGGCCAAACTATGCCAGAGGCGCAAAGCGCCCTCTGCGAGGCCGCCGCGCCGCCAAATCGTGTGCTGACTGAAGCGGAAGCGGCTGCCTGCCGCCAGCTCTGGCAGGACGGCATAGCCGCCGCAAGGCTGCGCCAGCAGGCCTATCAGCAGAGCGCCATTGAGGCATTCGCAAACCGCAAGAACCGCCAGAAGGTCGAAGGCCCGGTGCCGCTGTCAACCTTCATCGGCGACGACACGCTGGATTTTGGCGACATTGTGATGATCGACGAAGGGCCGCGCGTTTACACCGGCAGGGCCTATGAGCCTGCAAAATCAGGGGATTTTCTGACGCTTGACGCGCCACGCTCGCCGCACCGCAAGCGCGCGGGCGAATTGCTGAAGGCGCTCAGGCGCTGATGCGGCATCTGGAAAACAGCTCCAGCTGAAAGCCGTTGTCCCGGCTGCGGCTGCGCCGCAGCGACCAGTGGCCGAAGCGGTCAAGGCTGGCATAGGTCTTGAAAACGCTGGCATAGCAGGCTGGATCGGACGCGCCGCGATGGCGAGCCTGGGCAAGACCGGCATCATAGGCGGTTCTGGCAAGCGCCTCGACTGGCGCGGCACAACTGAGGGCCGCAAGCGCGGCCACACCGGCGCCTGCGGCGCGACTGGCGTTTCTCATGGAAATTTCCTTCTTTGCGAGAGTTCCGCACATTGGACTATTGCAGATGCACAGCGAATGAAAATAGACTTGTTCGCAGCCTCCCGCTGTCCCTCAATCCGGAGTTGCTGACATGACGACTATTGCCTTCATCGGACTTGGCAACATGGGCGGGCCGATGGCCGCGAACCTGGCAAAGGCACGGCATGAGGTGCACGGCTTTGATCTTGTTCCGGAGTTATGCGACGCAGCCGAAACAACTGGCGTCCGCATTGCCGGGTCGGTACAGGAGGCGGCGGCCCATGCCGATGTCATATTTACGATGCTGCCCAGCGGCAAACATGTGCTGTCCGTCTGGCGCGAGATCATGCAGGTGGCCCAGCAAAGCACGATGATCATCGACTGCTCGACCATCGATGTCACGAGCGCACGGACCGCGCATGAGCTTGCACTTGAGTCTGGCCTGATTTCGCTGGATGCGCCAGTGTCGGGCGGCACCAGCGGCGCGAAGGCGGGCACACTTACCTTCATGTGCGGTGGCCATCGGGCCGCGTTTACAGTAGCGCGGCCAGTATTGGAGCATATGGGCAAAAAAATCGTGCATTGCGGCGACGAAGGCGCAGGCCAGGCCGCCAAACTCTGCAACAACATGATTCTGGGCGCGACAATGATAGCCACCTGCGAGGCTTTTGTGCTGGCGGAGAAACTTGGCCTGTCACATCAATCGCTGTTTGAGGTGGCCTCTACAAGCTCAGGCCAAAGCTGGTCGATGAGCACCTATTGCCCGGTTCCAGGCCCGGTGCCCGCCTCCCCTGCCAACACCGGTTACAAGCCGGGCTTTGCGGCGGCGCTGATGCTGAAAGACCTGACACTGGCGCGCGAGGCGGCGCTGGCCAGCGGTGCGGCAACGCCG
>JANLPP010000079.1:0-4478 GCA_031367295.1 Hyphomicrobiales bacterium
GAAGCGGCGGCGGCGGGCGTGCTGCAAGTGCATCTGTCGGGCGGCGAGCCTGCCTCGCGGCGCGATCTTGTGGAGATTGTCGCGCATTGTTTTCAGCACGGCCTCTACACCAATCTCATCACCTCCGGCATCGGCATCACCGAGGCGCTGACGCAAAAGCTGTTCGACGCCGGCCTCGACCATGTGCAGCTGTCGATCCAGGATTCCATCGCCGAGTCGGCGGATAAAATCGCCGGCTACAAGGGCGCGTTTGCGCGCAAGGCCAAGGTCGCGGAGTGGGTGATCAAGGCGGGGTTTCCGCTGACCGTCAACGCCGTCATCCACCGCGCCAATGTCGAGCGCGCCGGGGCGATGGTGGCGCTGGCGATAAAGCTTGGCGCGCGGCGCGTCGAGATCGCGCATACGCAATATTACGGCTGGGCGATTCAAAACCGCGCCGCGCTGCTGCCCGCCCGCGCCGACGCGGAGAAGGCGATTGCCGAAATCGAGCGGCTGAAAAAGGAACATGAGGGAACGATTGTCATCGACCATGTCATCCCTGACTACCACGCCAGATATCCCAAGGCCTGCATGGGCGGCTGGGGCAAGCGCACGCTGAATGTCACGCCCAAAGGCAAGGTGTTGCCCTGCCACGCGGCCGAGACGATTCCCGGCCTGGAGTTCTGGAACGTGCAGGACCATTCGGTGATGGACATCTGGACCAATTCCCCCGCCTTCAACGCCTATCGCGGCACCGCATGGATGAAGGAGCCGTGCCTGTCCTGCACCCGCAAGACGCAGGATTACGGCGGCTGCCGCTGCCAGGCGCTGGCGCTGACCGGCGATGCCGCCAACGCCGACCCGGTCTGCCACCTGTCGCACTTCCATCACACAATCGCGGAGGTCGTTCTCGACGAGTCGCATATCGGCAAGGGCGAGGTGGACTATGTGTACCGGCGGCTGGAGCCGGTGAAGGCAGACGCGCAAGGGTGAAGCGCGTCGCCAAAGCCGACCTGCCAGTGAAAGACTGCGCGGCGTGCAAGCGCCCGTTCAGCTGGCGCAAGAAATGGGCGCGCGACTGGGAAAGCGTGAAATTCTGCTCGGACCGGTGCCGGGCGGCGGGGCAGCCCAGGACGGCATAGGAAATGGTCCGCGAACACAGAACACAATTTCTGGAGGCATGGCATGGCCAGTTCAGCGCCCGCCGCTGACACGCGCGTCAAGAGCGTGGAGCTTGACGACGACCGGCTGACGGTCGAGCTTATGGACGGACGGGCAATAGCCGTGCCGCTTGTCTGGTATCCGCGCCTTGCCAATGCGACGGCGCGGCAACGCCGCAATTGGGAATTGGCCGGCGGCGGCTACGGCATTCACTGGCCTGATATAGATGAAGACTTGAGCACGGATGGCCTCTTGCGCGGTGCTCCGGCCCACTGCGCGGCCTGACCGGCATCCGTGCAATACCCGGCCGGCCGCCCGGCGCGAAAGCCGAAACCAAACCGGCGTGGACAGAAAATTCTGCGGGCCTGCACGCTGGGCTGGGCCGCAGGGTGCCGAGCTTCCTCTCTCCCGCGCAAAGCGCGGGGGAGATGCGCATGGGAGAGATAAGACACCCCGCCTCTGCCACACTGATCCATGGCGCAGGCTGCGATGCTACAGCAGGGCAGCGGATTTTCAAATCCTGCTGCGAGCCGCCAGAACCCCTACCGGATATAATAGAACTGCGCGGCCAGGGACCATTTGGGGTCGGTCAGGGTTGGCGTGTCGCCGCGCCCGGCGATGCGCAGGTCCTTGGCGGCCGCATAGATGAAATCGACAGCGGCGGGTGTGCCCAGCGCCTCGGCTGGCACGTCCGGCAGATCGACCAGCTGCACCGGGCGCGGGCTGAGCAGGGCGACGATCATGCCCGGACCCAGCGGCTGCTCGGCGATAAATTCGAAACTGGCGATCAGGCTCAGCGCGTCGGGAATATGCACCGGCTTGCCTGGCCTGATGAAATTGGCGTCATCGCCAGCGCCCCTCGGCATGCGCATCGATTGCAGGTTGGGATAGATCTGCTGGAGCCTGCCGCTGGAATCAATGTCCAGCAGGATGAGATAGCCGGGTTTTTTGGACGAGACCGCCACCACCACGCTTTGCCCGGGCGCGACCTCATTGCCTTTGGAAAACTCGATCGTCAGCCCGGCGGGATTTGGCGCGCTGGTCTCGCCCGGGGCGGCAGGGCTGAGTTTGACGCCGCGCTGCTCCTGTGCGCTGCCTGCTGCCGCTGCGGGAAGTGCCAAGGCCAGCAGGCAGAGGGCACACAGACTTGTACCAAAGCGGCGCATGCGGCAGGCCTCAGGGCGCGGTGTAGAGAGCGACAGAGCCAAGCCGCATGCCCGGCGTGCCAAACCGCGCCAGCAGCTTGACCAGCTTGCCGGCAGCGCGCCGCTCATTCAGGGGCTTTATCGCCTGCTCAAACTCAGCCAGCGGCGCGGTGGTGGAAATCGCGACGAGCTGGTCGGCACCAAACGGCTCGCGTGCTTCAAACTTCATGCGGAACTGGGCCTTGTCATACAGCTGCGGGTCATTGCCGACAGGGTACAGGGTCTGCACGGTTCCATCCCCGGCAACATTTATCAGGTAGAAGGCGCGGCCCTGCACGTCATCAACTGTGAGCTCCACTGTGGATTTGCGGTTATGCACCTTGGTGTCAGGTGTCAGGCGCAGGCTCAACGGCGCAAGGGCGGTCATCTGCTTGATGCCGCGCACCATCGCCATGCGGTCCACCACGGATGGCAGGTCGGCGGAATCAATGTCGCGCGCGATAATATCGCCCGAGGCGATGACATCGCGCGAACCGGGATCCCAGACAAAATCGGGCTGCTGGCCTGGCGTGACAACCTCAAACGGGCTTTCCATCGGCACAAGACCGGCAAAGCGCGTCTTGTTGCCATCCAGCGCGGCAATCCGGATCGGCACGCCTGTGGCCTTGGGCGCCGGACCGGCAGCCAGCGGAACCGCAGGACCCACCGGCGCCACAGGAACGGCGGGGACGGCAATCACCGGATCAGGCACAATGGGTATATCAGGTGCCGGGTTCATGATTTTGACGCCGCGGGTGAGCGGCAGCGCCGCGCTGCTGGCCATAAGCTGGTCCGGCAGATGCCTGCCCGCCTCACGCAGGTTTCCGCTGCCCGCCAACAGGGCGAGGGCAACGGCGATCAGGCTGGCAGCGGCTGCGGGGCGCATGGGGTTCACTCGCGCCGCCATTCGACGCGCCGGTTCAGCGCATTGAGGTCGTCCGGGCTCAGGCCGGTCGCGGCCTCAATCTGCAAGGGTTCCTCAGCGCCGCGGCCTTCGGTTTCGATGGGGAGGGTAATGCCATTGTCGCGCAGGAAGGTGGCGACGGTCTCTGCCCGGGCCTTTGACAGCTTGAGGTTATATTCAGCTCCGCCACGCGGGTCGGTGTGGCCGATGACCTTGATCTTCTGCGGCTGCTGTTCCTGCAGGGCGCGCAGCAACTCATTGGCGGCCTGCAAGCCAACCGGCGTCAGCTCGGCAGAGCGGTAGCCAAAAATGATGGGCATGGGCACCGCGCGCGGAACGATGCCGCGCACCAGAGGCGAAAACGCGCCGCCAAGGCTGCCATCGGCATTGGACGCGGTCTTGACGAACTCACCTTTGCTGCCATTCTGCGGCTGGCTGGCCGCAAGAATGCGGGCCTGGGATGCGCGGTCAAGCAGGCGCTGGATGTCCTGCAGCTGCGGGGCAACCGGGGTCAGGGTTTCGTTCTTGACGATCTCGATGGCGCGGTCGAAAGCCTGCGCCGCCTCGCCGAAGGCACGCGCGCCAAACCGCACTTCGGCCAGCGTGGCAGAGGCCTGCCACAACACCTGCGGCTTCTCGGCGGCAATGAGGGCACCTTCAAAGGCGGACAGCGGCTTGCTTTGCGTCATCAATTTCTGCGCGTGGCTCAGGCGGACCGCCGCGAGGCGACGCAGCATCTGTGTCTGCAACCCGGCGCAACTGGCATCGCCCGCAACTTTATCGATCGCGGCCTGCGCATCCTTGTCGCGGCCAGCGTCCGTTGCGGTATTGAATATTTCAACCAGCGCCGTGCAACTGGCCGGGGCCACAGCCGGGGCCGCAAAAACCGGCGACGCACACACTGCAAACATGGCAGACGCCCCGGCCAGCGCCGCCCGCAGGGACTGCGGCAGAGACTGCGCAACGCCCTCAGCGCGCCTCTGTTTGGGGTAACCAGTCATGACACACTCTCCGCTTTCGCCTGTTCCGGTACAGCGCTTGGGACGCCTTGCCGGAGAAACCTGGCCCAACAGGGGCACAAGTTGAAGAATACCTTTATGCCCGCAAAAATATGTGAGGCTTCGCACACTGAATTGCAATGCTGGCACTCTTGTCTCCGCCCCGAATCCAGACACGCTGGCCCATATGCAGGGCCGGTGCGGCGGCTTGCCAGATACCGCGTGACAAAGCCCGCCGAAGCTGCATCAGAA
>JANLPP010000082.1:0-2413 GCA_031367295.1 Hyphomicrobiales bacterium
AAGCCGGTTGCCGCCAAGGTGTTCGCTGTGATTTTTGCGGGCAACCATGGCGTAGTGGCGCAGGGCGTGTCGCCGTTTCCCGCCTCGGTCACGCAGGCGATGGTGGCAAATTTTCAGGGCGGCGGCGCGGCCATCAACCAGATTTGCTCAGCCTTCGGCATTGGCCTGAAAGTGTTTGAGCTGGCGCTGGAACTGCCGACCGGCGACATCACGCAAGGCGCGGCGATGGACGAGAAAACCTGCGCCGCGACTTTCGCCTATGGCATGGAAGCTGTGGCGGGCGGCGCTGACCTGCTGTGCATCGGCGAGATGGGCATCGGCAACACGACCATTGCGGCCGCTATCTACCATGCGCTCTATGGTGGCAAGGCGGCCGACTGGGCCGGGCGCGGCACCGGCGTCGATGACGCCGGACTGGCCCGCAAGATTGCCGCCATCGAGGCGGCTGTGCAGCTTCACAAGGCGCATCTGGGCGATCCGCTGGAGGTGCTGCGCCGCCTTGGCGGGCGCGAGATCGCCGCGATGGCCGGCGCCATTCTGGCCGCCCGCATCGAGCGCATTCCAGTGCTGCTTGACGGTTATGTCGCCGGCGCGGCGGCGGCCGTTCTGCATGCGCTTGACCCGCGTGCGCTCGATCATTGCCTCGCTGGCCATTGCTCGGCGGAGGGTGCGCACCGTGAGGTTTTGCGCCGCCTCGATCTCGCTCCGCTGCTCAATCTCGGCATGCGGCTGGGCGAAGGTTCGGGCGCTGCGCTGGCGGCGGTTGTGGTCAAGGCGGCGCTCGCCACCCACGCTGGCATGGCGACATTTGCGCAGGCCGGCGTGGCAGGGAAGTCGGACTAGGCGGCGCGTTTTGGCCAGATGTCGCGTGCGGCGTCGCGGGGATCACTGTCGCGCAGCGCGGGCAGGGCATCCATCACCCGCTCGGGCGGCAGCACGAAAATCACTTCCGTGCCTTCACGCACCTTGGAGCGCAGCGTGAAAACGCCGCCGTGCAATTCGACGAGGCCCTTGACGATCGGCAGGCCAAGGCCGGTGCCTTCCTCGGCGTTCTTGTGGGCCAGCGTGCCGCGCCCGAAAGACGACAGCACTGTCGGAATCTCGTCCTCGGGAATGCCTGGCCCGGTGTCCTTGATCGAGACATACTGGCCACCCTTGGAGGTCCAGCCCGCCTTGACCATGACCTGACCGCCTTGCGGCGTGAACTTGATGGCATTCGACAGCAGGTTGAGAACGATCTGGCGGATGGCGCGCTCGTCGGCCCAGATGCGCGGCAGGCCACCGTCAATCGCGTCGGTGACCGTGATGGTCTTGTTCTTGGCGCGGATGCCCAGAAGATGCACGCATTCCTCGACCACATGGGGAATCGACACAGCTTCCTCGCGCAGGTCATAGCGCCCGGCCTCGACGCGTGACAGGTCGAGGATTTCGTTAATCAGTGCCAGCAGATGCTGGCCGCTGCTGTGAATGTCAGCCGAATATTCCTTGTAGGCAGGGGCTGTGTGGACGCCGAACAATTCGCCCTTCATCACCTCGGAAAAACCCAGAATCGCATTGAGCGGCGTGCGCAGCTCATGGCTCATGGTTGCCAGAAAGCGCGACTTGGCGAGATTGGCTTCCTCGGAGCGGCGGCTCGCCTCGTCCGAATTGGCTTTGGCCTGTTCCAGCTCGGCAATCAGCGAATCTTTTTCGGCCCGGAACACAAAACTGTCGAGCGAGGTGGCGCGCAGGCGGTTGGCGAGCATGACAAAATACAGCAGCGCGCCGACGGCCAGCAAGGTCATCATCACCTTCTCATATCCAATGCCCGGCTTGATGCAGAAAACGATGGAGATCAGCACTGGCATCAGCCCGCCATAGACCGCGTGCGGGATGGAGGCGGCGATCATGGCGGTCACGGCGGCAAACAGCAGCAGAACGAACAGCACAAAGGTCCGCGCTGAGGGGTCATCGACAAACAGCAGCATCAGGATGATCAGCGCCCAGGATGCGCCATGTACGGTTTCGGCCAGCACAAATTTCTTGCGCCATGATGAGACCGGACATGTTTCGGGATCGGCATGGAGAAACTCGGCGGCAAAACCATAGCATAGCGCCATGGCCGAACATACCAGCGAGAACCAGATGATGATGCCGGTCGGTGTGACCCAGTAAACCGCTGTCGCGCCAACAGAAACTGCAAGCACGATAATGCCGGGCGTTGCCGCCTTGCGGCTCTGCGCAAACAGGCGCAGCAGCTCAAGGTCGAAAATTTCGCGCCTCTCGCCGCCCGCAGTCAGTTTTTCCCGCGCGGCGCGCAACTGGAAATTATTGCGCCGTCGGCGGGCAGCATTGTCGGGATCAGGGCCGGAGCCCCGTTCAATCATCTCTGCGGTGATTTCGGTCATGGATCTTTACGCAAACACGGCAAAAC
>JANLPP010000131.1:0-6014 GCA_031367295.1 Hyphomicrobiales bacterium
CCCGAAGGCGGCACTGTGCTCACCGCCCATGCGCTGATACCGCGCCTCGGCTGGGCTGTTTTTGTGCAGCAGCCGTTGCGCGAGGCGCTGGCGCCGCTCTACGTCGCGTTGATCCAGAGCGCCGTGCTGCTCGGGCTTGGCCTGCTGCTGGCGAGCCTGCTTGGTTTGTATCTGGCGCGCCGCATCACCGCGCCGATCCGGCTGTTGCAGTCAGGCGCTGCAAAGCTCGGCGCGGGTGATCTGTCGCAGCGGCTCAGCGTAGGCACCGGTGACGAGATCGAGGCGCTGGCCGACCAGTTCAACCTGATGGCGGGCCAGGTGCAGGACTCTTACGAAACGCTGGAAGGCAAGGTCGAGGCGCGCACACATGAGCTGGGCGAGGCGCTGGCGCGGCAGACCGCCACCTCCGACATTTTGCGCGTCATCGGCCAGTCGCCGACTGACGTGGTGCCGGTTTTCAGCGCGATTGTCGAAGCTGCGGTGCGGCTGCTTGCATGTGACATGGCAGTAGCGGTGCAGAGTGACAACATGACCTACTCGCCGGTCGCGGGCGCAACTCCGGCCGGTCCAATGAAGGACATGGGGCCTTCAAACCTGCCCATCGATCCCAGCCAGAACTTTCCGTCGCGGGCCATCGTTTCCAAATCCACTGTGCACCTGCCTGACTGGTCGGCTATCGCGCTTCCCCCGCACGAGCAGCGCATCCACGAAACGATAGGTATCAACTCGGCCTTGAATCTGCCGCTTGTGCGCAGAGACGAATGCCTGGGTGTGCTGATATTTGGCTGCAAGCGGGCGCACGTCTTCAGCGGCGAGGAAATCGCCCTTGCCGAGTCGTTCCGCGACCAGGCCCTCATTGCCATCGAAAACGCGCGCCTGTTCACCGAAACGCAGGAGGCGCTGGAGCGCCAGACCGCCACCTCCGAAATCTTGCGCGTCATCAGCCAGTCGCCGACGGATGTGCAGCCGGTGTTCGACGCTATTGTCACGACGGCGCGGCGGTTGTTCAGCTGTGACATGACAGCGGTCATGCTGTGTGACACTACGGCCTACCATCTCATGTCGCTGGCTGACGCAGACGGTCCTCGCAAAAACCTCGCCCGTGCGGCGATTCCCTTGAACCCGCAAGCCAACTTCCCGTCCCGGGCGATTCTTGCCAAAAAAATGCTCTACCTGCCCGACTGGTCGCAGATTGATTTGCCGGAGCACGAACGCCGCGTCCACATGGAAAACGGCGTCAATGCGTCGCTTTTTTTGCCCCTGCTGCGCGAAGCTGAATGCATTGGCCTGCTGGCGCTCACTTCCAGGCGGGCCAGCGCCTTCAGCGCCGCTGACATTGCCATCGCTGAATCGTTCCGCGACCAGGCGCTGATCGCCATTGAAAACACCCGGCTGTTCAACGAGACGCGGGAGGCGCTGGAGCGCCAGACCGCCACGGCTGACATCCTTAAAGTTATCGCCAGTTCGCCGTCGGATGTGCAGCCGGTGTTCGAGGCGATTGCGACGAGCGCCAACCGGCTGCTTGGCGGCTTCTCCACCACGGTGTTCCGCTTCATCGACGAGACGCTGCAACTTGTGGCGTTTACACCCACCAACCGCATCGCGGACGATGCCCTGCAAGCGTCCTTCCCTATGCCGCGCGCCGACTTTCCGCCCTATGAGATGGTGCGCGAGGGCAAGGCGGTGCAGTTCACCGATACTGAAGCGCAATCGACTGTCCCATCCGTCATCCGGAATTTGGCGCGCCTGCGCGGCTACCGCAGCATGCTGTTCACGGCGCTGATGAGCAATCATATCCCCGTCGGCATGATCAGCGTCACACGCAAGGAGCCGGGCAGTTTTGCCGCGCACCACGTGCAGCTGCTGCAAACCTTCGCCGACCAGGCGGTGATCGCCATCCAGAATGTGCGGCTGTTTGAAGATGTGCAGGAGGCGCTGGCACAGCAGACCGCCACTGCCGACGTGCTGAAAGTCATCAGCCGCTCGGCGTTTGAATTGCAGCCGGTTTTCGACTCATTGACGGTTTCGGCCACCAGCGTGTGCTCGGCAACTGGCGGCGCTATCTGGTTGCGGGAGGGCGACGTGTTTCATGCCAAGGCGGCTACGGGCGACACTCTTGATTTCTTCCAGGCGAACCCAAGACGCCTTGATGACAAGTCAATCACGCCACGCGTTGCACGATCCGGGAAAGTGGAACACATACCGGATTTGCAGCTGGACGCTGAATATGCATTCCCCGGCGCGGTCGCGGTAAATCAAATGCGGACGCTGCTTGGAGTTCCTTTGCTGCGCGACGGCAAAGTCGAGGGCGTGTTCACCCTCTGGCGCACTGAGGCAAGTCCCTTCACGCAGCGCCAGATAGAACTGGTGGAGACTTTCGCCGATCAAGCCGTCATCGCCATCCAGAATGTGCGGTTGTTCGACGAGGTGAAAGCTCGCACGCGCGACCTTGCCGAAGCGCTGGCGCAACAAACCGCCACCGCCGATGTGCTGAAAGTCATCAGCCGTTCGGCGTTCGATTTGCAGGCGGTTCTTGACACGCTTATCAATACGGCTGTGCGTGTTTGCGCTGCCGGTCAAGGCGCAATTTATCAAAAAATGGGTGATCTGTTTCACTGGGTTGCGCAGTCGTCGGACGGTTTTTCCGCCGAGTTTGTGGATTTTGCCCGCGCCCATCCCTTCGCGCCTGGCACCGGAAGCATCACGGCGCGGGTGGCGCTGACGGGCAAAGTTGTCCATATCAAGGATGTGCTTGCCGATCCCGAATATGTTGCCCTTGGCCATCAGCGTCTGGGCAATTACCGCACCATGCTGGGTGTGCCCTTGCTGCGCGAGGGTGTGCCGATTGGCGTGTTCACGCTGGTTCGCGAGCATGTGGAAGCTTTCACCGACCGGCAGATTGAGCTTGTCACCAGCTTCGCCGACCAGGCCGTCATCGCCATCGAGAATGTGCGGCTGTTTGACGAGGTGCAGGCGCGCACCAAGCAGCTTTCACGCTCGGTCGGCGAATTGAAAGCGCTGGGCGAGGTCGGCGCCGCCATCACCGCGACGCTCGACCTGCAAAAGGTGCAGGCCACCATCGTCACCCGCGCTGTGGAACTTGCGGGTGCCGATGCCGGCGCAATTTTCCGCTACCGCAAGTCGGACCGCACGTTTCGTATGACGCAAGCGGCGGGCCTCGCCGCCGACCATGAGACCGCCTTGCGCGCCCTCAACGTGCCGGAGCTGGAATCGGTCATGGGCGAGGCGGTGCGCAGCATGCAGGTGGCGCAAGTCGCCGATATTGCGACGCGACCGAGTTTCCCGTTGCGGGACGCCGCGCTCGCCGCAGGCTTCCACGCCGTGCTGATCCTGCCATTGGCCGTGCCGGGGCGCACGCTGGGCGCGCTGGTATTGCAAAAGCGCGAGGTGGGCGAGTTCCCCGACAATGTCGTCAATCTCATGCGGACCTTCGCCAGCCAGTCGGTGCTGGCCATCCAGAACGCCCGGCTGTTTGAGGAAATTGCGGAAAACAGCCGCCAGCTCGAAATCGCCAGCCAGCACAAGTCGCAGTTCCTCGCCAACATGAGCCATGAGCTGCGCACGCCGCTCAACGCCATTCTCGGCTATGCGGAACTGCTGGTGGACGGTATCTATGGTGAGCTTGCCGACAAGCCGCGCGGCGTGCTTGAGCGGGTGCAGCAGAACGGCAGGCACCTTCTGGGCCTCATCAACGACGTGCTCGACCTGTCGAAGATCGAGGCGGGGCAACTGACACTGACGCTGGAAGAGTACTCGCTGCCGGGCCTCGTCGATTCGGTCGTGGCGACCACCGCGTCACTGGCGCAAACCAAGGGGTTAAAACTGCTGAATTTTGTGGCTGCCGGCATGCCGCCCGGCTATGGCGATTCGCGCCGCCTGACGCAGGTGCTGCTCAACCTCGTCGGCAATGCGCTGAAATTCACCGATGTTGGCGAAGTGCGGATAGACGCCGCTTGCTCCAGCGGACGCTTCCGTATCGCGGTCACCGACACCGGGCCGGGCATTGCGGAAGACGACCAGAAGCGCATTTTCGAAGAATTCCGCCAGGTCGACAATACTTCAACGCGCAACAAGGGTGGCTCGGGCCTCGGCCTTGCAATTTCCACCCGCATCGTGGAAATGCACGGCGGAACAATCACCGTGGCTTCGGCTCCAGGTGCCGGATCAACCTTCACTATTGACCTGCCAGTGCGGGCACAGGCAAAGGTGGCCCCATGAGCAAGCGCATATTGGTGATTGAGGACACGCATGACAACCGCGAGATCATGCGCGACCTGTTGACCAGCGTGGATTACATCGTGCTGGAAGCGGTGGACGGGCCTGCCGGGGTGGCCATGGCAGCGGCGGAAAAGCCCGACCTCATCCTGATGGACATCCAGCTTCCGGGCTTCGACGGTTTTGAGGCGACGCGCCGCATCCGCGCCCTGCCGGAGCTGGCGCATATCCCGATCATCGCCGTCACCTCCTACGCGCTCGGCGGTGACGAGGCCAGGACGCGCGAAGCAGGCTGCAACGGCTATGTGGCAAAACCCTTCAGCCCGCGCCAGCTGCTGGCCAAGGTGCGCGAATTTCTGCCCTGACATTGTAGGAGCAAGCCCTTGCGCAGTCCGCCTCTCATCCTCGTCGTTGATGACATGCCCGACAATATCGAGGTCGTGCGCATGCGCCTCGAAAGCAAGGGCTACGAGGTGATTGCGGCGGGCGACGGCGAGGCGGCGCTGGCCGTGATCGCGGCAAGGCTGCCCGACCTCGTGCTGCTCGACGTTATGATGCCAAAGCTTGACGGCATCGAGACGCTGAAGCGGCTGAAGGCGGACAAGAGCCTGCCCTTCATCCCCGTCGTGCTGCTGACCGCCAAGGCGGATGCCAAGGACGTTACTGCCGGTCTCGACAGCGGTGCCGATGATTATCTGACCAAACCTGTTGACCACACCGCCCTGATGGCCCGCGTGCGCGCCATGCTGCGCATCAAGGCAATGCACGACACAATTGCCACGCAAGCCGCCAGCCTCGCCGAAATCAATGCGACGCTGGAAGCGCGCGTCGCGGCGCAGGTTGGCGAGCTGGAGCGCATTGGCCGCCTCAAGCGCTTTCTTGCGCCGCAGGTCGCTGACGCCGTGCTGGCCGAGGGCGGCGAAGATCTGTTGCGCAGCCACCGGCGCGAGGTGGTCGTGCTGTTCTGTGACCTGCGCGGCTTTACCGGCTTTGCCGAAACCTCGGAACCCGAAGAAGTCATGGCCGTGCTGCGCGAGTATCACGGTGCCCTGGGTCCGCTGGTGCGCCAGTTTGAAGGCACACTCGACCATTTTGCCGGCGACAGCATCATGGTGTTTTTCAATGATCCTGTGCCCTGCCCGGACCCCGCAGCGCGCGGCATCGGGCTGGCGCATGCCATCCGCCAAGCTATGCGCAAGCTCACCGCGCAATGGCGCGCGCGCGGCCACACGCTGGGCTGCGGCATTGGTGTCAGCCAGGGCTATGCCACTCTGGGCCGCATCGGTTTTGAACACCGGCTCGATTACACTGCCATTGGCACAGTGACCAATGTCGCCGCGCGCCTCTGCGCCGAGGCGGTCAACGACCAAATTCTGATGACACAGCGCGTTGCCGCAGCCACCGAAACACTGGCGGCAAGCGAACGCGTTGGGCCGGTCAGTTTGAAAGGACTTGCAAGGCCAATAGACGTATTTCAATTTATGGGACTGGCAGCGCC
Organism: Hyphomicrobiales bacterium; assembly: GCA_031367295.1. Classification (GTDB taxonomy): domain Bacteria; phylum Pseudomonadota; class Alphaproteobacteria; order Rhizobiales; family Beijerinckiaceae; genus JANLPP01. The sequence goes on from JANLPP010000131.1 coordinate 5,735, forward strand.
GGAACAATCCATCTAATGGCGCGGATCGAAAACTCAAAGCCATCAGAGAATGGCGCGGGGGCAGCGGGCGACCTGTTCGCCTACATATGGCGCCACAGCCGTCGCGAGCAGATTATCGTCCCTGTGATCGTGCTGCTGTACCGGCAGCGTCTGTGAGCAGTGCCCAAATTGTCTCGGGCCGCGCCCGGATAGAGATCGATGCAGCAAAGCTTTTCATACTCGCTATGGTAACTCTCCCGTTACGAATGGCAAGGCCTTTTTGCGCGCCGCAGCCGCGAAC
>JANLPP010000133.1:0-1551 GCA_031367295.1 Hyphomicrobiales bacterium
CCTTTGACCTGATGGCCACCGGCCGTTCCGCGCACTTGCAAGGCGACTTCCGCTACGCGGATCATCGCCGTGACGGCGATTGCGTTGGTGCAGAGCGTGCCGCCCGAGGGATTGACCGGGATTTCGCCGCCGATGCTGAAGCGGCCTTCCCTGACCCCCGCCACCGACTGGCCGAGGCCAGCGAGCCCGGCCGATTCAATGGCATGGAACTCGGTGTTGCTGAAGGGCGAATAGAGTTCGGCGACATGCACCTGTTTGACCGCATCGGTGATCCCGGCCATTGTGTAGGAGCGCTGGAAAGCCTGCCCCAGCGCATAGGCATCCGCGTGGTCGGCAGTAAAGCCGCGCCCCATGCGGTCGCCGAGATAATAGGTCTCGGTGCAATGGCCGACGCCGGTAATCCAGACGGCGTCGAGCTTGCGGTCCCTGATGTATTTTTCCGACGCCAGCACCATCGCCCCGCCGCCGCTCGACTGCGGGCAGCAGTCATAGAGTTTTATCGGCCAGGAGATCATGCGCGAGGCCATGACCTCGTCAATCGTGGTTTCCTTGCGCAGATGCGCATTGGGGTTGCGCGCTGCGTGCGAACGGTTTTTCACCACGACCGCCGCCATGTCCTCCTGGCTCATGCCGTATTTGTCAGCGTAGCGGATGCCCGACATCGCCAGCATGGTGATAGTGCCGAGCGGCAACGAGCGCTCATAGGTCGGATCCCAGATTTTGTTGAGCACCGTCTGGCTGTCGCCGCATTCGCCGACCTTGTCGGCCCCCGCTGTCAGGATCACATCGCAGGCCCCCGCCGCGATGTGATAGTAGGCCGCCGCGACGCTGGATATGCCCGTCGCGCCGCCGGTGTTGATGCGCAGAAAACGTTTGTTGCGCGCCCCCACCGCGTCAATGCCCAGCCGCTCCGCATTGCCAATGCCCACCATCGCATCGGGCGAGAGCGAATAGACGACAGCTTCAATGTCGTCGAGTTCAAGGCCCGCATCGGTCAGCGCCAGTATGACCGCCTCGCGCACAAGGTCAGGGTAGCTCGCGTCATCGCGCCGCGCCTTGAAGGCGGACTGGCCGATGCCGATGATGCCGACGCGTGGATTGCTCATAGGGATGTCCTCACCGGCTTTGGCCGAGCACGACCACGGTCTGATATTGCATGGCAAAGCCGCTCGCCGCATGGGCCAGCGCGGTGCGCGCACCCGCAACCTGATTTTTTGCGCGCGCCCGCACCTGGTTTGCCGCCTCGGCGATGGCGATCAGGCCGGTGCAGTAGACGGGGTTGGCGTGTTGCGCGCCGCCTGACGGGTTGACCGGCAGCTTGCCGCCTTTTGCGAATATACCGGACGCTACATCACGCGCCCAGTTGTGGCGGGGCGACAGGCCAAGCCCCTCAAGCGCCAGAAGCTGCTGATAGGGCGTCGGGTCGGCGATCTCGGCAACGTCGAAAACACCTTGCGCTGAGGTGATCCCGGCATCCGCATAGGCTTGCCGGGCCGCCGCCTCCAGCGCGGGCGCGGTTGCCAGATCCCGGTCGCCGAGGAAGCCGGTCTC
>JANLPP010000177.1:0-6271 GCA_031367295.1 Hyphomicrobiales bacterium
GGCGGCGACCACCGACCATGGGAAACACCAGCCGTTGCAGTGAAACATCGGCAATGTCCACAGATACACAGGGTGTCGGCCCATGTTGCCGGTCAGCACATTGCCGAGCGCAAGGAGATGCGCGCCGCGATGGTGGTAGACGACACCTTTGGGGTCACCGGTGGTGCCCGAGGTGTAGTTGAGCGAGATGGCATCCCACTCGTCGTCCGGCATGTGCCAGACGTAGGCGGGATCGCCGCCCGCAACAAACGCTTCGTAATCGATGCTGCCGATGGCCTCGCCCGGACCCTGGTAGACCGGATCATCATAGTCAATGATGAGGGGCCGGAGCCTGCACAGGGCCAGCGCGTCACGCATCACACCGGAAAACTCGCGGTCGACGATCAGCACCTGCGTGTCCGCGTGGTCGAGCATGAACGCCAGCGCTGCGGCATCAAGCCGGGTGTTGAGCGTGTTGAGCACGCCGCGCGTCATCGGCACGCCGTAATGGCATTCGAGCATGGCGGGCGTGTTGGCCAGCATCACCGAGACAGTGGTGCCGCGCGTCACCCCGCTGCGCGCGAGCGCCGAGCCGAGCCGCCGGGCGCGGGCGTAAAAATCGCGGTAGCTGCGGCGCAGGCTGCCGTGCGCGATGGCGATACGGTCCGGGAAAACCGCCGCCGCGCGCTCAAGGAAGGGCAGCGGCGACAGCGGCTGGAAATTCGCGGGGTTGCGGTCGAGGTCTTTGTCATAGGGCGAGCGGGACATGCTGTGTTCCGGGTAAAGGCTGGATCAGCCAGTCTACCCCGGAATACCGGAGTGATGCACGGCGTTTTGCAAATCAGGCAGGCACCGGAGCCGCTGCCCTGCCGCGCATGTCCGGCACATGATGCAGTGCCAGCGCCGCCAGCGCGACCGCCACGCCGCCGAAAATGTCGGCCAGATAATGCCCGCCCTGCGGCACGGTGGACACCAGCACCAGCGTGTTGACCAAAGCCATCAGCGGGCCAATGGCGCGCAGCGGCCACAACGCCCAGGCTGTCAGCACCGCCAGCACACAGTGAAAGGAGGGAAAAGTAATGATGCCCTCCATCTTGTAGAGATCAAAGAAAGCAAAACGCCCGTCGCGAAGCGCGAAGAAATCCTTGAGCTGGCGCACGCCCGCGTCCCCGAGCGTGCGGGCCAGATCATCGCCAAGGCCATAGGCGCGGATGGGACCGGTGGCGGGCATGAGGGCGGCCACGAGGTTGACCGCCACAAGCGACAGAAACAGCATTTTCAGATAAGCGGCGAGACGCGCATGCCGGTCCATGAAACCGAGCAGCAGCACGCACAGCGCCATCTGCATCAGCGAGCTTTCATAGGTCACCCGCCACAGCATCTGCAACAGCGGCGAGGCATTCAGGGCCTGCGCCGTCACCTGCCAGTTGAAGCCCAGCGCCTGCTCAAAGGCGATGAAACGCGCATCCCACAGCGGGCCGGAGACGGCAGCGAGCGGATAGGTCATGACCCCCGCCGATGCCGCCATGGCCAGCAGCCAGGCCGCGCCCATGGCGCAGGCCGCAAGCTTTGGCTCGGGTCGCCAGCGCGTGTAGACATGCGCAATGCCAAACAGCCCGCAGACAACGCCCAGCAGAAACAGCAGCGGCTTGACTGCGATGGCAACCCCCAGCAAGGCCAGCATGCCATAGGAAAGGCAGGCGGCCAGCGCCAAAGCCCGCCAGGCGAACCGCGATGGAAAATCGAAGAGGGTCATGGGGCGCTGTCTGCAAAAGGCGGAACCTGTTCTCCCTCTAGCAGCGGAAAGTAAACGCTGGCTTAGCCCCCGCTTGCCAGCCGCAGTCCGGCGATGCCATCCCAGACCAGCTTCAGCCCCACCACCAGGGTCAGCCCGTAGATCAGCAGAAAAAACTTTTCGGCCGGGACGCGCCGCACCAGCCACACGCCGACGAAGGTGGCAACGATGGCCAGCGGCAGCAGGCTGGCCGATTGTGACAGATTCTGCGTGTCAAACTGGCCCAGCAGAAAATACGGGACAAGCTTGACCAGATTGATGATGGCGAAAAACATTGTCGTGGTGCCGGCATATTCGGCCGGGGACATGCGCTGCGGCAGCGTGTAAACCTGAAACGGCGGCCCGCCGGTGTGGCTGATGAACGAGGTGAAGCCCGATACGGTGCCCCAGAACAGCCCTTTGGGCACATCGGCAGGCTCGGCGGCAAGTTCGCCGGTGCGCGCATGTTTCAGCCATTGCCAGAGCACAAAGCCGGCCGACACGACACCGACTGCCAGCGTCACCGCCGCGTCGGACACATGCCGCGCCAGGAGATAGCCGACGGCGATGCCGGCCAGCGCGCCTGGCAGCAGAATTGCCAGATTGCGGCGGCTCCACTCATGGCGGTAGGCCCAGACGCTGACCGCATCCTGCACAATCAGGATAGGCAGCATGACCGCCGCCGCCCGCACCGGCGATGTCACCATCGAGACCAGCGGCGTCGACAGGATAGCCAGCCCCGAAAAGCCGCCCTTGGACAAGCCCATGAGCAGCACGGCGGGGATAGCGGCGAGGTAAAAATGCCAGTCTTCGAACATGGGCGCGGTTATGGCGGCAACTGGTATTGCGCGCTAGGGGGCGGCGCGCATGGCTGGGGGGCAAGACGGCTTGGCGGTCAAGTCGGTGGGTGGCTCGCGGTCAGTGACAATTTCCAGTAGCCGTGGGAGCTGTTTGTAATTATTCCTTTTGTCTTCATGCGATGCAGATAGGACCGAAATGTGCCACTTTTTAGAGTGTGGTCAATTGCTTGAGCCAGCCTAAGAAGATTGGCAGTTGCGATGGGTTTTCCGTTGGCGAGTTCCAGGCCATCCGCAATTTCCTTTTCGATCAATAGTCGCGGAACACTGTCACGCCGGGAAGCCGATGCAGCTGCGATGCCCGCACGCCTCACTTTGAGCAGAAGGCGTTCCAAAGCGACGCGTTCTTGCTGGATTTCGGTAATTTTTCGGCCCGCATCTGCAATTTCATCCAGAATTTGGTTCTCGATTGGATTCCTAGATATCGCGATCATATGTTGCGGTTCCTTTTTTTGCAACATTATCAAAGATATTGACATGCTTCAACTAATTGATAAATCATTTAAAATCTCTCCATTGACATGAGGTATAAAATATGATACTAACATCAAATAATTTGATGTTAGTATCATATTTGAAAAACTGATCCATCGCCGATTGTTGCAATTGCAGGAAAGCTGCCACATGTTAAATCCGTTATGCCAGGCCCCTCTGCGCGAAAGCGTACGGGTCTGACTTCTTTTTTAAAGACCGAAAAAATATAGCGTGGCGACATTCCAAAAGCCGTTTCTGGAAATCGCGCAGCAGATCGACCTGCTCAAACAGCGCGGCATGACAATTACCGACGACCTGAAGGCAGGCGAGCTTCTTGCGCGTTTGGGATATTACCGGCTAAGCGGCTATTGGTATCCAATGCGGCAGTCGGCGGCCACCACGCTTCCGCAAGGCCGGGCTGTAAGAACCATTCTTGATCAATTCCGGCCTGGCGTCAGCTTTGAGCAAGTTACCAGTCTCTATGTTTTTGACAAGCGGCTGCGGCTGCTGTTGCTTGACGCCATTGAGCGCGTTGAGGTTGCATTGCGCGTCACAATTGCCACTCGCCTTGGGCGGAACAACCCCTATGCGCATATGGACAAGGCGCTGCTGCATGGGAATTTTGCAAAAAAATCGAAATACCCTGATGGCGAGACAGAGCATGATGTTTGGAGGGAACGCTACCGGCGATGCGTGAAGCGTTCCAGCGAAGATTTCATAAAGCATTTCAAAACCAAATATCCTTCGCAAGGCTTGCCAATCTGGATCGCGGTTGAAGTTTGGGACTTCGGCCTCACGTCCACTTTCTTCAAGGGTATGACCCATGCGGATCAGACGGCCATTGCCGCACAGTATGGATTGCCCCGCGCGGAATTGCTGGCGGGATGGATTCGCGCGCTCAACGAGACCCGCAATGCGTGCGCGCATCACAGCCGCGTGTGGAACAAACCCCTGATAAACTTGCCAACGCCACCTAAACTTGGCGAAAGTTTGTTGTTGGATCACATAACAGGAAACATATCAGCGCAGACGCGCGTCTATATCATAGCCACCGCCCTGCAATTTCTCGTAAAAACTATTAACCCGTCATCCACTTGGGCGCATCGCCTGAAAGACCTGTTCCAGTCATTTCCGCAAGCTCCCGGAATTTCGCCCATCCAGTCGGGGTTCCCGCCAAAATGGGAAGCATTGCCATTGTGGAATTGAGATTTTAGAGATCTCTCCAATTCCAGCATCAGGCCATTGCCGTCGCTCTCGGCCGTGTGGCCTCGCAGCCGAAATTTGAGGCCCGCCATGATCATATCCTACGCTGCCGTCCACGCACAGTGGCAGTCTGACCCCGAAGGTTTTTGGCGCGAGGCGGCGGCTGGCATTGACTGGATCAAGCCGCCGCAGCGCATTTTTGACGGCGAGGCCGGCGTTTATGGCCACTGGTATCCTGACGCCACCTGCAACACCTGTTTCAACTGCGTTGACCGCCACGTGCGCGACGGGCGCGGCGGTCAGGCCGCCATTATCTACGACAGCCCGGTCAGCGCCACGCAGCAGACCATCACCTATGCCGCGCTGCTGGACGAGGTCAGCACGCTCGCCGCCGTGCTGCTTCGCCACGACGTGGTCAAGGGCGACCGGGTGCTGATCTATATGCCGATGATCCCGCAGGCGATTTACGCCATGCTGGCCTGCGCGCGCATTGGCGCGATCCACTCGGTGGTGTTTGGCGGCTTTGCGTCAAAAGAGCTGGCGACGCGGATTGACGACGCGAGGCCGAAGATGATTCTGGCCGCGTCCTGCGGCCTTGAGGGCGCGAAGGTTGTCGCCTACAAACCGCTGCTTGACGAGGCGATTGCGCTGAGCGTGGCCAAGCCGCAGTCCTGCCTGATTTTCCAGCGCCCGCAGCTGGCGGCAGCGCTGGTTGAGGGACGCGACCAAGACTGGGCGGCGGCTGTGGCGGACGCCCGCGTGCGCGGCGGCAAGGCCGATTGCGTGGAGCTTGCCGCCACCGATCCGCTCTACATTCTCTACACCTCCGGCACGACCGGCGTGCCCAAGGGCGTGGTGCGCGACAACGGCGGGCATATGGTGGCGCTGCAATGGTCGATGCATGCTCTTTACGGCATGAAACCCGGCGATGTGTTCTGGGCCGCCTCCGATGTCGGCTGGGTGGTTGGACACAGCTACATCGTCTACGGCCCGCTGCTGCATGGCTGCACGACCATTCTCTACGAGGGCAAGCCGGTCGGCACGCCTGACCCTGGTGCCTTCTGGCGCATGGTGCAGGAGCACAAGATCGCCGCGCTGTTCACCGCGCCCACCGCCTTCCGCGCCATCAAGAAGGAAGACCCGGCGGCGACGCACCTGAAGCGCTATGACATCTCGTCGCTGCGCACGCTTTTCCTCGCCGGCGAGCGGGCCGACCCTGACACGGTGCAATGGGCCGAGCGCATCCTGGGCGTGCCGGTCATCGACCACTGGTGGCAGACCGAGACCGGCTGGTGCATCGCCGGCAATCCGGTCGGGCTGGGCATGCTGCTGGTCAAGTATGGCTCGCCCTCCGTGCCCATGCCCGGCTATGACGTGCGCATTGTCGATGATGCGGGCATGGAAGTGGCGGACGGCGCGATGGGCTCCATCGTCATAAAACTGCCGCTGCCGCCGGGCTGCCTGCCGACGCTGTGGCAGCGCGACGACCGCATGCGCTCAAGCTACCTCGACGCCTTCCCCGGCTATTACAACACTTCGGACGCCGGCTACCGCGACGCCGACGGCTATCTCTTCGTCATGGGCCGCACCGACGACATCATCAATGTCGCCGGCCACCGCCTGTCCACCGGCGGCATGGAGGAGGTGCTGGCCTCGCACCAGGATGTGGCCGAATGCGCGGTGATCGGCATGAAAGACGCGCTGAAGGGCGAAGTCCCCTGTGGTTTTGCGGTGCTGAAATATGGCGTCAACCGCGCCAATGCGGAAATTGAAAAAGAGCTGGTGCAGCTGGTGCGCGACAAGATCGGCCCGGTGGCGGCTTTCAAGCTCGCCATCGTCATCAACCGCCTGCCCAAAACCCGCTCGGGTAAAATCCTGCGCGGCACGATGAAGAAGATCGCCGACGGAGACGACTGGACCGCGCCCGCGACAATTGATGAACCGGCGATATTGACGGAGATTGCGGCGGCGCTGAAGGGCAGGG